>JASBYZ010000041.1 GCA_029983705.1 Coriobacteriales bacterium | reverse complement strand
GTATAGCGCATAAAAATACCCCTTTCTCTAGTTTGTCCAGAGAAAGGGGTACATATCATGTCTGAGTCTTTTTACGTTTACTAAGCGAGTGCTCTTTGTTTATTAAATCGAGCTCTCAGTATAAAGAAGGCTGCAAGCATGATAGCTACTGCGCTTACCAGTCCAATCCAACCGTTTTGGGTGAGACCCGCAATTAAGAAACCTATGATTGCTGGTATTGCGGCAAGCATTGAGTAAGGAAGCTGGGTTTCAACGTGAGCAATGTGGTCAGATCCTGCTCCTGCTGAAGATAAAATTGTGGTGTCAGAAATTGGAGAGATGTGGTCTCCATTAACTGCACCAGCTAAAACTGCTGCAACAGAAATTACTAGAAGACTTGAAGCTTCTCCACCAAATACGGTAACTACGATAGGAATAAGCAGTGCAAAAGTTCCCCATGAGGTACCGGTAGCAAAAGAGAGTCCAAGAGCAATTGCATAAAAGAGTGCTGGAATTAATCCTATTGCAAAGCTACTATCACTTAATACATTGCCTACAAACTGTCCTGCTTCTAAGTAGCCTTCACCAGAAACGCCTGATAAGGTCCATGCAAAGGTAAGAATTAAAATTGCAGATACCATTGCTTTAAAGCCCTCTACAAGTGCATCGTTAAACTCAACAAAGGTAACAATTTTTCTTGGAATATAGAGGATAAAGGTAAAGATAACAGTAAAAAATCCGCCCAGCACTAAAGCAAGTGATGCGTTTGCATTAGCAAAAGCTTCTACCACGTTTTTACCGTCAAAAATACCACCGGTAAAGAGCATAAAGAATATGCAGATTGCAATTAAGAATAATACAGGTATTACAAGGTCAAATACGTGGGCGTTGTTATCTTCTTTAATCTTAATATCTTCGCTTGTTTGAGATGCAATAGAAATATCTGGATCAGAATCCTCAATTCTTTGCATGTGAGGGAAGTTAAAGTTAAAGGCAATTGCCAAAAATACAATTGCAATGGTAAGCAAGGCATAAAAGTTAAAGGGGATGGTTTGTAAGAAGAGAGAAAAACCATCGATGTTGCTTCCTTCAGGAAGTGAAGAGCTTACTGCTGCTGCCCAAGAAGAGATAGGGGCAAGAATGCACACAGGAGCTGCTGTTGCATCAATACCGTAAGCAAGCCGTGCACGAGATACCTTGAACTTATCGGTAATAGGACGCATAACAGTACCTACGGTAAGGCAGTTAAAGTAATCATCCACAAAGATTAGAATTCCCAAAAGGCCCGTTACACCAAGTGCACCTTTTTTAGATGAAATTTTCTTAACAGCCCAGTTGGCATATGCTTTTGAAGCTCCTGATTTTTGAATAAGGGCAACAATCATGCCAAGGATTACTAAGAAAATAACGATGTTCATATTTGAACTTACGGCGTGCGCCATAATATCCCAAATTGTGGTGAGTGCGGCAATAACATCAAAGCCGGTAAAAAACAAAGCGCCTGCAAGAATACCTAAAAAGAGCGAAAAGTAAACCTGTTTGGTAATCAACGCAAGGGCGATTGCAATAATAGCGGGCACGAGAGCCCAAAATGTAGCAACCATGTAAACCTTTCTGATGGACATATACAATTTTAAAATAATAACTGCTAAAGCAAGTAAATGAAAGCATTTCTAAGTTTAAAAACGTTTAAGCTCTGTAAATGGTTAGTAATTTACCGTATTGGGACACTTTTCAACTTTCATTTGTTACTATAGGTAGACAAATTAAAATCGATGAAGGAATTTGATATGAAAAAATTACTGTATGCAATTTCTCTAGGCCTAGGGTTTTGGTACTTCATGTCCCCATTTTTAATAAAGACTGCTGCAACTCTACAGGGAAGAGCTGCTGGAATCTTTATTGGCCTCGTTATATTAAGCTCAAGCTACATAGGTTTTACTAAACTCAGCAAAAAGCCAGCTTACGGAATTGCATGTGCCGGAATTCTCTCACTAATTTGGGCGCTTGTAGGCGGAAAAATTATGCACTACGGTGGTACCTTTCACGGCATTATTCTTGGCCTTATCCTGCTTGCTGTTGCATGGTTTATCACCCACACCTTTAAAAAAGAACATATTGCCTACAGTAAAAACGGCAATCCTGTTGAAGCCTCTGAGCTTTACTTTGTTGACGATGAGCTAAGACTTCACAGTTCTGACGATCAAAATATCTCTATCAATTCCAAGGATATTCTAGGCATTTTGGGCACATTATCTTACAGTGATACTAAGAGTCTTGTGGCAAGTCTTTGGAGAACTGCGCGCAAGATGAGAAAAGAAGAGAAAGCAGCGCGATAAAGCGCGCATTGAAGCACAAGGACCTAGTTAATGAGCAATAATAGGTATTTTGATAATCCTGATGATATTCAAAACACTGGAGATATCTACGCTTTTGCCCTCGATGAGCTTGAGAGAGATGAGCCACATACCGTGGGCGAGAAGGAGCGTATCTTTGATACCCAAGAGGGCGTTAGAGATGAGCGCTTTGGATCTAGACAACCTATTGGAATTGTGACTTCTGAAGATGTTGAAAATATACCGCTTCCAAATCCGGTGAGAGTGGTAAATGGTCAAGCTCAAGGGGTTAGAACTGCTCATGGCGGAGAGGTTAAGTATCGTCCTCGTCAGCCAAGGAGCACTGCAGCCTTAGTTACTGGACTTGTTGCAGCTGTGCTTACCATTCTCTTTATTATCTACTCTGCTTTAGTTGCAAGTGGAACTATAGGTGAGCCTGCGGTAATGATGTATGGATCTACTACAAATACCGGAAAGATTATGCAAGGTGCATCTAATAATGAGGATGCCCCTCACAACGCGGTAGAAAAATATAAAGACCAGCAACTTGCTCCATCATATGTTGAGTTTAGAGAGAAAGTGTATAGCGCACTCAAGCCAATGTATGAGTCATATGCAATTTTGGGCGATGAGCTTGCTCAAGGTGGCATACCTAATGCTTCAAAAATAAAAGAGCTTAATAACCAAGCTCAAGCAGCCGCACAAACTGCTCAGGCTAATATCTCACAAATTTCAATTCCTGAAGGTGCAGGTGGAGATGTTGCAAACTACCTCAATAAGGTGCTTTTAGCAGCAAGTGCTGGAATAACGCAGGCACTCAACACCTCAGAAGCTATTGATAGAGCGGCCGATGGAGATGCATCTGCCTATGCAGACGCGGGACTTTCTGCGCAAAATATGATAAGAAATAAAGAGAACATTTTTGCCGATTTTAATAGGGCCGATAAAGCCGTTGGTATTGAGAGTGCAGATGCACAACAGCCAGAGCAATCCACAGAGGCAAGTAAATAAAAATTACTTTTTAGAAGGGCACAAGGCGAGCTATGTCAAAAAGACCAGAGCTTCAAATTGATTGGGCTCAGGCTTGGATTGAGCGCGATGAAGAGCGCAGCCGTCCTGCAGGAAAAGAAAAATGGAATAAGCGTGCTAAAGGATACATGCTCCATTCCAAATGTAAGTCAGGTTACACTGCCCGTTTTCTAGAGTATCTAAACTTAGGCCCTGAACCAAAAACCATTCTTGATATAGGCTCAGGCCCTGGCGTTTTATCAATCCCACTTGCCTTTGAGGGACATACGGTGTATGCCCTAGACATCGCTCCCAACATGCTTAAAGTCCTCCATGAAATCATAGAGAGCTACGATGAGCCTGAAAAAAGCTTACTAAAAGAGCGTATTCACACTATTGAAGGCGCTTGGGAGTCTGATTGGGAAGCCTTGGGAATTCCTGAGGTAGATATTTGTATAGCTTCTCGATCAACTATGGTGCATGACTTAAATGAGGCTATCAATAAGCTCAATCACTACGCAAAAGAAAAAGTAGCTATTACCGTGGTAGCTCAAGCATCGCCTAAAAAAGATTCAAAACTGTATGCAGCTGTTGGTAGAGATAATGGCTTTGGCTTTGACCACCTCTATTACTTTAATTTACTTAACCAAAAGGGTTTTACCCCTGAGGTTCGCATGATTTGCTCGACTAAAAACGAGAAGTATCAAACCAAGGCAGAAGCTTTTGAAAAAGCTCGAGAAATGCTTGGTGATATGACTAAGGAAGAACAAAGACGTCTTAAGGAGTTTTTTGACAAACATTTAATCCGTCACGAAGAAGACGGCGAGAGCTATTGGTCAAAAGATTATGGCCATGAGGTTCGATGGGCATTTATGTCATGGGAGCCAAAGTCTCAACGGTAGAATAATTAAGCCGAGCGGGTCTCGGCTTTTTTCATATGTATAAAACGGCGCATTTGTTGCATAATTTTCTAGTTATATAAGTAAAAATGAGAATAAAATAAGAAAATTGCAAAAAAATAAATAAAAAAGCTTGCTTTTCACATTCATAAGGTCCAATATATCTCATCACGTAGAGATTGGAGATATAACATGTTTAAGAAAGCAGCAACACTTATAGCACTCTCGTGCGTGCTCGCATTGAGTCTTGTTATGGGTGGATGTGGATCTTCTTCAGAAAATGCTGAGCCAGCAAAGCAAGCTTCATCTGAGATGGCGATGGTAAATTCAGGCAAACTAACCGTAGCATCAGACTTTCAGTTCCCACCATTTGAGTATATGGACGGTTCAAACAAAACTGGTTTTAGCGTTGAACTTGTTGAGGCATTAGCTCAAGAAATGGGACTTGAGGCAAATTGGCTTGATCCAATTAAATTTGACACCCTTGTACCTTTAGTAAAGCAGGGTGGCAAAATTGATGCAGCAGTTGCATCTATCACCATTAACGAAGAGCGTAAGCAAGAAGTTGACTTCTCTGACCCATACCTTGACTCAAACCAAGGTCTTGCAGTTATGAAAGACTCAAACTTTGCAAGCCAAGAAGATCTTAACAAGGCAGGCGTTAAGGTTGCAGTTCAGTCCGGCTCAACTGGTGAGGCTTGGGCAACTGAGAACCTACCTAATGCAGAGATTTTAGTTCTAGACGATAATACCGCAGGATTTGCAGCTCTTCAGTCTGGCAAGGCAGATGCAGTTGCTCTAGACCTTCCGGTTATGCAGTGGATGGTTAAAGAATCCTATCCAGATGCAAAAGTAATTGCTGAAATTCCAACCGGTGAGCAGTACGGAATTGCAGTATCAAAAGAAAACCCTGAGCTTACCAAGAAGCTAAACGAAGCGCTTAAGACTCTAAAGGATAACGGCAAGTATGACGAGATACACAAGAAGTACTTTGGCAACTAGGCTGTTTCAAAAAGCACTAGCAATTATGCTAGTGCTTTTTGCTGTAATCAGCTTTTGTAATCAAAACGCATATGGACTTGAGGTTCAAAAATTTAGTGCACGCCCAAACCAAACAAGTGGATCTACTGTTGTAGGAGGAGTTCCCACAAGACTTACCTGGGAAGCTACAACTGATGGCAGCGCAGTAAAAGAAATCGAGCTCACTCTCCCTGAGGGAAGTAAGACAGATGACGCTAAGCTTTCAGTTAGTGTGCTTGACGGGCTTGAGAGATTAGAAACTGAAAGTAATTCAAGCATTGCAGATGGTAAGGCAAACATTAACTTTGCAAAGCCACTTGAAAAAGAGGGCCTTTTAGTGCGTGTACAAATTGAGCCTATCTCTTTAGATGCTCAAGGTGGTAGCTATACCATGAAGGGCCAGGCTAGACTTGCTGACTCAAGTGTAGTTGAACTTAATGAGAGCCCTGCAATTGTGGTAGAAGCAAACTCACCTGTGCAGTCAATTGTGAGCTGGCTTGATAATCAAGAATGGGTAGCAGCCTGGAACTCCAATAAATTTCTAAATACCTTTTTTAAGCCACAATTAATAGTAAGTTCAGCTGTAGATCTCTTTAATGGTTGGCTTATGGCACTTGGCCTTGTAGCACTTGGTTTTCCACTTGCAATCCCACTTGGACTTGCCTTTGCCTTCCTAAGAATGGGCGGGATAAAAATTGCTAAGTTTTTAGCTGGCCTCTACATCAATATCATCAGAGGGACTCCGCTCTTTTTGCAGGTATACATTGCATTTTTTGGTCTTCCGCTTCTTGGAATTACCATCAACAATTTCTTACTTGGTGTGTTGATTTTGGCGATGAACTCATCGGCATACTTAGCAGAAATATTTAGAGCAGGTATCCAGTCCATTAATAAAGGGCAGTTTGAGGCAGCAGCTTCTCTAGGTATGAATAAGGCACAATCGATGTTTTATGTCATCATCCCTCAGACCATTAAACGTGTTATACCTACTATGACATCGGAGTTTATCTTGCTTTATAAAGACACCTCACTGCTTTCTAGTGTGGGCGTTATGGAGCTTATGATGTTTTCTAAAAATATTACTGCTACTACCGGAAACATAACCCCATACATTGTTGCAGCAGGATACTATCTCCTGGTAACCACACCAATGATTAAGCTTGTGAGCACTTTAGAGAGAAAGCTTGATGACAGCGCTCGTCCAGAAATCAAGGTTGAGGCAGAGACTTCAGGTCACAGCTTATCGGCAGCAAATCATGAGAGCAGGTAGATGATGGCAAATAATGCAGTAGTACGAATTGAAAACTTAAAGAAAAGCTACGGTAAGCTTAAAGTCTTAAACGGCGTTGATTTAGAGATCGATAAGGGAGAAGTGGTAGTCATCTTAGGCCCTTCAGGTTCTGGTAAGTCTACGCTTTTGAGATGTGTGAATCTGCTTGAAGAACCTGACTCAGGAAAAATATTTTTTAGAGACCAAGAAATTACCGCAAAAGGTGTAAACGTAAGCAAGCTTAGAGAACATATTGGTATGGTGTTTCAGCACTTCAATCTCTTTCCGCACTTAAGCGCTCTGGGCAATGTCATGCTCGCCCAAGAAAAGGTCTTAAAGCGTTCTAAAGAAGAGGCTAGGCAAATTGCGCTCAAACAGCTTGAGCTTGTAGGACTTGCAGATAGAGTTGACCACAAACCATCTCAGCTCTCTGGTGGTCAGCAGCAGCGTGTGGCAATTGCACGAGCACTCGCAATGGATCCTTACGTAATGCTTTTTGATGAAGCAACCTCAGCTCTTGATCCAGAACTTGTGCGTGGGGTTTTGGATGTTATGAGAAAGCTTGCTGAAGAAGGAATGACCATGATTGTAGTAACTCACGAGATGAAGTTTGCTCGTGAAGTTGCCGACCGTGTAGTCTTTATGGACGGCGGATATATTATTGAAGAAGGTAAGCCCGAAGAGGTCTTTGAACACCCAAAACATGAGAGGACCAAAGAATTTTTGGGTAATATCTCCTAAAGGCAATTGGGCGCGCAGTACTCTATGTGCCGCGCGCTTTTTTATGTAAAAAGGAGATAAAGCAAGATGCCAAGTGACCTGTTATTTGTCTGCTATCCAAAGTGTTCTACCTGTAAAAAGGCTCAAAAGTTTTTAGATGAGCACAATATTTCTTATGAGATAAGAGATATTAAAGAGGATAATCCAAGTGCAGATGAGATTAAAAAGTGGCATAAACTCAGTGATAAACCCCTTAAATCCTTCTTTAACACTTCTGGAAAAATATATAGAGTAAATAATATTAAAGATAAACTCCCATCCATGTCTGAAGAGGAGCAGTATGAGCTCTTAGCAAGTGATGGCATGCTTGTAAAGCGTCCAATACTCGTTTCTAAGTCTGGCGTGCTTGTGGGCTTTAAGGAGCAAGAATATCAAGATTTGATATAGACGCACTTAGATTAAGTAATTTAGGGTAGTAAAGCTATATCAAAATGTGAAGGGAGAGATATGAACAAACTTAAGAATACAGCTCTTGCAGGCCTTGTTGGTGTGCTTGCAGCAGCTTCGCTTACAGCTTGTTCGGGCGGCTACGGAGCGCTTGAAGACTACAATGACTTGCTTGAGCCAAATAGACAAGATGCCCCAGCACAAGTTCAGCCTCAACAAAACGATAATAATTCTGCTCAAAACAATGAGACAGATGAGCAAAACAATAATCAAGATGGCAATAGTCCACAAAGAGGGCTTGGTCTTGGTAAGAAAAATAATACCCCTGGCCAAGGATTGCAATTAAATAGAGGAGATACACGTGGACTTATTGGTCCTGGTGAAGGCTATAAGCTTCCAGAAAAAGTTGCAGCTAAGGCACTTCCAAGTGTTGTTTCTATTGATATGGTAGGCATTAAAAACGGAAGACAAATTCAAGGCGTTGGCTCTGGAGTTGTTCTTGATAAAGAAGGCCATATTATCACCAATGAGCACGTAGTTTCTGGAGCTACTGCAATTCAGGTAAAGGTAGAGGGTGAGACCTACGAGGCAGATCTTATTGGCACTGATCCAAGTTCTGACCTTGCTGTTGTTAAGGTAAACGATAAAGCAGCTAAAGATTTTGCCCCTATTGATGTTGGTAACTCTGATGAGATTAACGTTGGCCAGTGGGTAATGGCTATTGGTTCGCCATTTGGTCTTGAGCAGTCTGTTTCAACAGGTATTGTTTCTTCGCTCTTTAGATCAACTACCATGCCATCTGCTAATGGTTATTCAATTTATGCAAACCTAATTCAAACGGATGCTGCAATTAACCCAGGTAACTCTGGTGGTGCGCTCGTAAATGCAAATGGTGCACTTATTGGTATCAACACCTTGATTGAGTCAAGAACTGGTACTTATTCTGGTGTAGGTTTTGCAATTCCTGTTAACTATGCCATGAATATTGCTGAGCAAATCATTTCAGGAAAACCAGTTACCCATGCATACCTTGGAGTAACCCTCTCAACGGTAAATCCTGGCATTGCTGCTCAATCACGCTTTAAGGTAGATCCAGAGATCACCAGTGGCGCACTTGTAAATGAGGTAACTCAAGGCTCACCTGCTGCAGAAGCTGGACTTCAACCAGGAGATGTAATCTATGGCTTTGAGGGCGATCCAGTACAGTCTGCTGATGATTTGATTATGCATGTACGTGCAAAATTAGTTGGTGAGACGGTAGAGCTCAACATCAACAGAAACGGTAAAGAAGAAGTTGTTAAGGTTAAATTAGGTAGTGACGAGGTATTACAGACTCCTCAAAACAACAATCCAAACCAAAGACGTCTTCCACAAAACCCTGGTGAAGACCAAAACGCTGATGAGTACAGTCCATATGACCTATACGACTTCTATCAATATTTCTTTGGTAACTAATACTTTTAGTATTGATTGCTAGGCACTAAGTATTTCACCCGCTACAGGCCCTGAAAAGCGCTTGTGGCGGGTTTTCTCTACTAAGTACACATAAGTACTTGCTATAATTTTTATTTTGTAGTATGCGAATTATGTCGGAGGACAGAATTAATGGATGTAGAAGAGCCAGTAAATAAAATTGATGAGATTAGAGATACCCTCACCGAGCTCCAAGGTTCTCGCGTCAAAGTTAAAGCAAATATGGGACGCTCAAGAATTATTGAGCGCGACGGTATATTAATCCAAGTTCATCCTGCCCTTTTTGTTATGGAAGTTGATGAAAAGCGTGGTAGAAAGGCTCGTCAGTCTTACCAATATGTTGACGTACTTACCGGAACGGTAGAGCTTTACAATCTTGATACTGATGAAGTAATTTTTGCAAACGCCCAAGAATAGACCCATAAGGAAAACTATATGAGCCTTACTTTCTTAGCTCCGGCTAAAGTAAATTTGTATCTTGGTGTTGAAGAGAAAAAAGGCACCAAGCCTCAGGCTTCTGGCCAGTTTCACTATTTAAAAACAATTATTCATCCACTTGATTTTGGCGATGAAATTACCTTTAGTCCATCAGAGAGCTTTGAGTTTGAAATGAGCGGTGAAGAGGCTCCTCAAAATTTAGCCGAGGAGGATAACCTTGCCTTTAAAGCAGCTAAGCTCTTTAGCAAGCACTTTGATCTTGACTTGCAATGCAAAATCTCAGTAGTCAAACATATCCCAAGTCAAGCAGGTCTTGGCGGTGGCTCATCTGATGCAGCTTGTGTGCTCTACGGCTTAAACGAGTTTTTTGAGCTGGGCGCTTCAAAAGAGGAGCTTATAGAGCTTGGTAAAACGCTTAGCAGTGATGTTGCTGCCCTTCTCTATCAAGCACCAGTGCTTATGGGTGGTTTTGGCGATGAGTTCTTAGAAGAATTTGAAAGCTTATCTGCCCCAGTAGTATTGCTTAAGCCAAAGGCGGGCGTATCCACCAAGGATGCCTATGATGAGTTTGATAAGTTTTCTGACCTTGTCTTTCCGATAGACCTCATGCTTATAGGTATGAGAAGTAAAGATATTGAAATCGTAGGAACTCATGTTGCAAATAACCTTGAGCTTTCTGCTGTTGACCTAGTTCCAGAAATTGCCAAAGCACAGTCGTGCCTTTCTGATCAAGCTGGTGCGTGCGTTGCCCACATTACAGGCTCTGGATCATGTGTATTTTCTGTGTTCGACACTGAAGAAGAAGCCAAGCAAGCTTACGATTTAGCCCAGAATTTAGACTATTGGTCTTGTCTCACAAAATTGTCGACGGGAATTAAGAGACTTTAAGCTTATATCCTTGCATTCTTTAACACTCTAATTTAGTGCAGCTAATGTTATCAAAAAAGTGGCATTAGCTGCACTTTTGGTATCTAAAAAAATTAACAAAAATGTAACTAAAACTGAATATTACAGACTCTTATGCGCTATATCATAGAGAGGCATTCTTTAATGCATAGACAAAACTATTTAAAGGAGTCAACGATGCAAAAGAGAACAATGTTTTCAGTTTTGGTTGCATCTGTTTGTCTTATTCCTTTTGCTGGAGTAAGTCAGGCATATGCCCAAACAGCTGAGGAAGGTCAAGCAGGCGCGGATACAGAAACTACAACAGAGGTAGCAGCTGCCCCAACAGAAACTAGTGCAGCTGATACTGAAGCACCAGCTGAAGAGGCACCAGCTGAAGAGGCACCAGCTGAAGAAGCTGCTCCTAAAGAGGAAAGCGAAGTAGAAAAGGCCTTTGATAAAAACGTTATTGAAGAGACTTCAAAGATTGATGGTAAGGGTAAGTTTGAAACTGAGTATGATAAAGATTCAAATACCTTTACTGTAGTCGCAACTGATGATAAGGCAACTGCTGCAAGCATCAAAGGTAGCGGCACTGGTGCAGTAACAGCACTTAAAAAAGTAATCACTTCAATTGATAAGGGTTATGCTGTTAAAAGCTTAAATCTCAACGGTCAAAAAATGGATTTCAACAAAGAAGAAATTCAAGACTTAGGCTCTGACACCACTTAAAGATCTTAATGGTAGAAGTGTAAAACTTGAAGGTGAAATTGCTAAAGACCTCAAGTCAGATTCAGAAAAGCTTGAGTTCACAGCCCGCATGCTCAGTGAAGAAGCTGCAGTAGATGAGGCATTTGATAAAAATGCAAAAGCTCAAATTGCTGGCATCAATGGTAAGGGCAACTTTAGTATTGAGTATGTAGTTAAAGGCAATCAAAAAGGCGCAACTCTCACTGTTGAAAATGAAGATGCTAAAGTATCTGACGTTAGAGGTACAGGCGCAATCGTTGCTCTAAGTGACATCTTATACTCAACTGATAAAGGTTATGTTGTAAAAACCCTTAAGATTGGCGATAAGACCGTTGACCTTATAGACAAAGATGGTAAGCAACTTGCATTAAATGATTTAAGACTGTTGGTAATGTCTGAGATAGGTAATCAAATCAATGCACAAGGCTTAAATGTAAATTCTTCAAAAACTTTAAGTGAATTTATTGGCAAAGATGTAAGTCTTCATGTAGGTCTTGCACGCCATGCAGATAGCACAAAAATTTATAAGCGTGACTTTTTTGCAAATGTTGTA
>JASBYZ010000040.1 GCA_029983705.1 Coriobacteriales bacterium | reverse complement strand
TGAAAGAAAAATTACCCACGAAAAAATATCTTTACTATCGTCAGATTCTAACTTCACCATTGATTACTCATCTGATTCTATGCGCAATGCTGGTGAAGATTCATATAGCGTTTTACGTGCAGAATTTGATCCTTGGCTAGCTTCTAAAGCAGAGGATGCTGGCGCTGAGGCAATATATGGTATTGCTGTTGAGTCTCTCATGAAAGATGAAACAGGCAAAATTTGTGGAGTTAAAGCGGGAGAAGATGAAATTAGCTCTGATTTAGTGATTCTTGCTGATGGAGTAAATTCACTTTTAACAAAAGAGGCGGTTGGATTTGAAAAACCTACTGCTGATAAGCTTGCTGTAGGTATCAAACAAGTTATTGAGCTTGATGAGAAAACCGTTTCTGATAGATGTAATACTACTAATAATGAGGGAATAGCTTGGCTTTTTGCGGGAAATTCTACTCATGGCCATATTGGAGGAGGATTTTTATATACCAATAAAACCTCTATTTCCCTGGGTTTAGTAGCTACAATTTCAGATTTGTATAGCTCCCAGACTCCAATCTATCAAATGCTCGAAGATTTTAAAAAACATCCTGCAGTTGCTCCACTTATTGCTGGTGGAACGGTTGTTGAACATTCAGGTCACATGGTACCAGAAGGCGGACTTAATATGATGCCCCCACTGGTTGGTGACGGTGTTATTCTTGCAGGTGAATCCGCCATGATGTGCATAAATTTAGGCTATATGGTGCGCGGTATGGACTATTCGATGACAGCAGGTATGTTTGCTGGACGTGAAGGTGCAAAAGCTCTTGATAACAATGATACTTCTAAGGCAGGGCTCCAAGGATATATTGATGCTTTAGAAAATTCATATGTTTTAAAAGATTTGAAACAATTTAGCAAATTTCCGCATTTCATGGAGTCTACTAAGAGAATATTTAACGAGTATCCAGTCATGATCAAAGAGATAATGGACGGAATGTTTATAGTAAATGGCTCCCCAACGAAACCGCTTAAAACGAGCGTCATTCCTCCACTCAAAAAGGTCGGAATATTAAATCTACTAAAAGATGTAAGAGGAGGTATGAAAGCTTTATGAGAAATTTTGATATTCAAACGAACACGGATGAGTATTTGTCTTGCAACAAGTATGAGGTTGATGAAAGTAATGCTCATATTGAACTAGTAGATAATCCCAGCGATGAAGAGTTTGATAAATTAATTTTAGTGTGTCCAGCAGCGCTATATAAGCGTGACGAAGAAGGAAATAAATCCTTTGACTATGCAGGATGTTTAGAATGTGGAACTTGTCGAATAGTAGCGCGAGACACAATTTTGAGCAAGTGGGAAAATCCTCAGCCGACTATGGGAGTTGAATATCGCTACGGTTAATGCGTAACAACTAATACTATTAATCAACTTTAAAAATTAAATGTTTTATGTAAGTGGCTATTTCAGGTAGCTTAGGTTCGTGTTGTCTAAATTTCAAGAAAAGGGGACATTATGGCAGCTCAAACAGGTGCTAAAGGGGCAGGTGGATTTCACTATGGTTATCTCATAGTGGCTGCGCTTATCCTTATTACCGGAATTCCTTGCGCAACAGTTCTTAGTTGTGCAGGTATTTTCTTTAATCCAGTGTCAGAGTTTTTTGGTGTACCAAAAACACAATTTACTTTATACTTTTCAATTTCAAATATCGCAATGATGATTACTCTTCCATTTGCAGGAAAAATGATAGAACAGTTTAGTGCAAGGTATTTGTTCTCTGCAAATATCTTACTTGCGGGCTTATGCCTGGTTGCAATGTCATTTTTTAATGCTGTATGGCAATTCTACATTGCTGGTGCTCTTCTAGGCATCTCAATGGCTTTTCTCGTATTTTTATCAGTGCCAGTTATGATTAACAGGTGGTTTAAAACGCGAGTTGGATTTTTTATAGGACTTTGTATGGCATTTACTGGTATTGGTGCCGTTCTCTTTAACCCAATTGGCACTCATTTTATAACTTCTGCACCTGAGGGCTGGAGAACTGCATACTTAGTATATGGTGTATGTATCCTCTTGCTATCACTTCCTTTCTGCTTTTTTGTTTTACGTGATTTCCCTTCTGATAAGGGCCTTTTACCGTATGGTGCTGAGAGTAACTCTACAGAAGATGCTGGCACAGAAATTAAAGAAGTGGGGATAGACGCTAACAAAGCGCTTAAGACCTCTGCATTTTTTGCTGTACTGTGCTTTGGTCTATTTATTTCTCTCAACCAAACTGTATATCAGTTTATTCCAGGGTTCTTACAATCAATGGATGCTACTGTTCCAGGCATGGCAGCACTTTCTGGTGTAGCAGCATCTGCATGCATGGGCGGAATGGCAATTGGTAAAATTGTTCTAGGTATCATTAATGACAAGTCTGTTCGCGCTGCACTCTTTACCTGTTTAGGACTTGGTATTATAGGCATTCTTGTTATGATCCTCTTCCCTACAAGCTCTATGTTTATTATGGTTGGCTCATTTTTGTTCGGTTGGGCATATGCAGGTACTACCGTACAAACTCCTATGCTTACTAGAAGTGTGTTCGGTAACAGAGATTACACCCTTATCTACTCAAGAATTTCTGTGGCAGTATCTCTTGCATCTGCAGTAGCAGCTATATTATGGGCTCTTATTATTGACCTATCTGGTTCATATCAATTGCTCTTCTTCTTGAGCATAGCCTGCATGGTTATATGTCTACTATCTGGTTTATATGCAGTTCAACAGTCTACAAAACTCCGTAAGGAATTTAACTAAAGTGAGGAACGTCTTGTTGAATGAAGAAGAAATACTTACAAGTGGTCCAACAGTATATTTAAGAGATTATTCTGGCATTCAAGACCTTGAAGTTCAAACGATTGAAACTGGGCATGTGATTTTAAAATCACATGCCTCAGATAAAACCTTGAATATACGTGATGATGTATTTGGTGGTTTCTTACTTGAAGAAGCGGATGCTATTGCGGGCATGGTTTGCTATACACTCAATAAAATTTCTCTTACGCTTAATGCGCAAATGAATTTTATTAAACCTATTTCTAAAGGAAGCAACTATTTAATTGATGGCACTACCTTACACAGCGGAAGAACTACCCAGGTGGTGCAAATTAAATTTTTAAGTGTAGACGCACAAAAACTATTTGCTCAAGCGACTTTTACCATGTTTACGCAAAAAGTGATTGCTGAAAAAGATGGTAAACGCTGCATCTCAGACCCACAAAAGTAAAACACATTTTAAAAATTTACCAGTAAATAAGTGTTGGTAATGTCATATAGAGGAGGAACTTATGAAAAAGTCACGATGGATGAGGCTCTTGACCTTATTAAGGATGGTGATACGGTCGCAGTTTCAGGCTTTTTATATGTGTGCTACCCTCAAGAAATTATTACTAAGCTAGGTGAGCGTATCAAAGCTGGAAATGGACCAAAAGATCTTACGTTGATTCATGTCGCAGGTATGGGTAATAATGTTGATCGCGGTTTGACTGAGATTTCTTTCGAAGGCACTGTTAAACGTTATGTGTCAGGCCACCTTTCAAACAATCAAAATATGATTAAGCTTATTAATGAGAACAAAGTTGAAGCATGGAACTTTCCACAGGGTGTAGTTTGTAAGCTTTATCGTGTACGTTCAGAAGGAATGCCTGGTCTTCTTTCAAAAATTGGCTTGGAAACGTATGTTGATCCACGTCAAGAAGGTGGACGTCTAAATGAAGTAACAAAAGACGAGCTAGTAAAGCTGGTTGAGATTGAAGGTGAAGAGTTTCTTTTCTATAAAACTCCTGATATTGATATTGCAATCATTCGTGGAACTACTGCTGATGAACACGGTAATATTACCATGGAAGATGAGTCATCGTTTATTGATACGCGCGAACTTGCCATGGCTGCACACGCAAGTGGTGGAAAAGTTATAGTTCAGGTAAAGAATTTTGTAAGCTCTAAATCTCTTGACCGATCAAAAGTTATTATTCCTGGAGTTTTTGTTGATGCAGTTGTTGTATCAGAAAACCCATATGAACTTCACCGCCAATCACCAGGTACTTTCTGTAGCCCAATTATTTCTGGTCAGAATCAAATGGATATGGCAGCAGCTAAACCTGTTGAGATGAACCAGCGCAAAATTATTCCTCGCCGTGCAGCACTAGATCTTAAACCAAATTCAGTAGTCAATATGGGTATTGGTATCCCTGAAGTTGTAGGTAATGTAGCTGGCGAAGAAGGCGTAGGCGATGAGCTAGTTATGACCATAGAGAGCGGACTTATCGGTGGCGTGCCGCTAGGAGGAGCGGACTTTGGTTCAGCTGCTAACGCTTGGGGTGCACTGACTATGCCTGCCCAGTTTGATTATTATGACGGTAATGGCTTAGATGTAACCTATCTTGGTTTTGCTGAGGTAGACCCAAAAGGTAATATCAATGTTTCTAAGTTTGGTGAAAGGATTGCTGGTGCAGGTGGCTTTATTGATATCTCACAAGCAACTAAGAATATCTACTTCTGTGGCACTCTAACTGCAGGCGGTCTGAAGACTCATATTGAGGATGGAAAACTAGTTATCGATCAAGAAGGTCGTTCAAAGAAATTCCTTAAAGAGATTGAGCAAATTTCTTATTCAGCTGAATTTGGTTTAAAACATGACCAAAATTGTGTGTTTATTACTGAGCGCTGTGTAATGATTCCAACTGAAAAAGGCTTAATGATTACTGAAATTGCACCTGGTATTGACCTTCAAAGTCAGATTATAAATCAAATGGAGTTTGAGCCTTTAGTTTCAGAAAATCTTAAAGAGATGGATTCTAGAATTTTTGCAGAAGGTCTTATGGGTTTGCGTGAGGAGATGAAATCTTGTGACTAATGCGCAGCTCGTCAGTGTTGACTATGAGGAGAATATCGTGCTGGTTAGTTCTGATCGACCAGAGGCGTTAAATGCGCTCAATTCTGAGATGCTCCAAAAGCTATCAAAGGTTTTAGATGAAATTGAAGCACGTGGAGATATATTTGCGGTTGTGTTTACTGGAACCGGTAAGGCATTTATTTCTGGCGCTGATATAAGTGAAATGGAAAACCTGAGAGGATAAGCCGTACGAGATTTTTCTCGCAGAGGGCGCGATACTTTTCGTCGTATTGAACAATGGCATATACCAAGTATTGCTGCTATTAATGGATACGCTTTTGGCGGTGGCTTGGAGATGGCGCTTGCAAAAAGTGTTCGTTTGGCGTCTACTAAGGCAAAAATGGGATTTCCTGAAGTTGAGCTTGGTGTTATACCTGGATTTTCTGGAACACAACGACTGCCACGTATTGTCGGGAGATCTCAGGCTCTCTATTTGATGCTTACTGGCGAAACAATTGACGCTCAAAAAGCATTGGAGTTTGGTTTGGTTACCGAAGTGCTTGAGCCAGAAGATTTGCTTGTAAGAGCTCAAGCACTTGCAAAGTTGATTGCAAACAAGTCCGTGTATGCGGTTCAATCTTTGCTTCTTGCAGTTAATCTTGGAAGTGAAATACCTATGGATGCTGCATTAGAAATTGAAACTGGTCTGATGGCGACTGGATTTGGCACACTAGACCAAATTGAGGGAATGGCAGCGTTTCGCGAAAAACGCAAACCTAAATTTGAACGATAACATAACAACAGCTTGTTTCTATAAATAAGAAAGGGAAAAATTATGGGATACGAAGCTCGCGGGCTATATATAGAAGATTTTGAAGATGATAAGATTTATACAAGTCAAGCCCGTACTATCACTGAAACAGATGTTATGAATTTCGCTGGTCTTACTGGAGATTTTAATCCACTACACACCGATGAAGAATTCGCTAAAGAAGGTCCATTTAAGGCGCGTGTTGCTCACAGTATGCTCGGTGGAGCTATTATGACTGGCATGTCTAACCAATTAGGTATTTTTGAGGGAACCACTATTGCCTTTTTGGAATTGACTCAAAAATATGTTGCACCATTATTTATAGGTGCTACCGTTCATCTCGAACTTAAGATAAAAGAGAAACGGATGTCTTCTAAGCCAGGCCGTGGTATTATTACCTTTTTTGCAAATTTGATTGATAGCGAAGGCAAGCATATTACTGAAGCTGAATGGGTTATTATGATGCAGGCTCGCAGCTAAGTTAATAACTTATAGCTAAACTTTTGTAACGATGGGGCTGTTGCTCAAACTCAACAGCCCTTTTGTAATTTTTAAACCTTAATTATATGAGGAGTCTTGCAGGCGTTCTTTCATCTCGCTAGGAAGCACTTCCTTATATTGCTTATATAAGCTGGTAAATCTGCTTGCAGATTTATAGCCAACTTGTTCGGCAACATCTTTAATGTTGTACTCACCAGATTCAATAAGCTCTTCAGAAGCATCAATACGCTTTCTTTGGATGTATTCTGTCATCGATATACCAAACTTTTGCTTAAAAACGCGCTTGAGTTTGCTTATACTCATATAGGACATTTCGCTTAAGTCATCTTGATTTAACTCAACGTTATAGTTCTTATCGATATATGCTTGAAGCATATGCAGGGCATAATCATCGTCTCTGCTTAAGGGATTTGCCTGTTTGCTATAGTAGGCGTTAATTACTTGGAGCAAAAATTCCTTTGCTTTTATCTCATAGAAGAGCTCAGCTCCGCTATTTGTATTGCTATAGGTTTTAATTTCTTGAGCTAAATGAAAAAGTTCATTATCCAAAAGACCTCGTTTATATCGGTCTATAGATTCCAAGATTACTTGAGGGTCCATATGGTAATCAGCGCACAGACTCTCTAAAAACTTACGGTGAAATTCAAATCCAATGCTGTAAAACGAAGATCCTTCAAACATTCTGCAACTAAACGGATCGCTTGATACGCGCGCTAAAATCATATTATCTGACATGGGGCAGTGCTCACCTAAGACATTGCCATGAGCTTTGAAAAAATAGCTTACACTTAAGACCACATCAGAAATTACTTGGGTATCAAAGCGTCCGGTCCATTCTTTTTTAAAGTAAAAGTCATTTATGTTTACAGAAAAGCCTCTGCCAGTGTAGTACCAGTAATATCCTTGCAGGGCGTCTCCATTTGCCCGGTAAGTTTTTCTGAGCTCATTAAACTGTGTGTCTGTTGGAGCTTCTTTAAATCCGTAACAATCTAAATATTTTTGAAATATGTAATTGGAGGCCTGTGTTGCCATCTGCCTTCATCCCGCTTCCTCAAACTAGCGCGATTAGCTCACTAAACCATTGAGCTCAACCTTAGTTAAAATCCCTCTGAACAAAAGTCTGCGCGCTATAATACGTGTGTTAATTATATCTAACATTTATGTAAAGATATAGAAGAAAGCGAGGTAGTTCATGAAAATTAAAGACATCGTAAAGGTGGCGCTCTTTTCGGTTATTTCCTTTATTTTGTTCATGATTGGCTCTATTCTAGGTGGACTGTTTGGCGTGTATGGCATGTATATGTCACATGTTATATCAGCCTTTTTATCAATTCCTGTGTATATGATTATGTGCCGTCAAATTAAAAAGCGCGGTATCGTATTTTTATATTTTGCAATTTTTGGAATAGTGTATACCGTTATGGGATTTTGGCCTATGCTTCCAGTGTGTTTGATAGCAGGCTTAATAGGCGAGCTTATTTTGCTACCAAAAGATAGCTTTGAAAAACCACTTCAGATTACCCTTGCAGGAGTTATTGCCTATGTAGTGTATGCACTTCATGGACTATTTTTCCTCCTCGTATTTGGTGTGCAAGGTCTTGTTGCACAGTTCCCAAGCATGTTTGAGATAGAAAGCGCTCAAAAGTTGGCGGAATTTTTCCTAAATCCAACTACGCTTTGCATTGTGATAGTCGTACTCATCGCAGCCTCAGCTCTTGGAGCTTGGATTGGAAACTTCCTCTTTAATAAATTCTTCTCAAAGAGTGAAAAAAGCCAAAAAAGATCTTGTCCTAATGATTAAGGTGCGCCTGCATCCTCTGATAGTTTTGCTGCTCATGATCGTCATGTCATTTATTACGCTCTTTGCAAGTACTGCAATTTATGTGGCAAGGATTCTTGGTTCCACCTTGCTTTTACTTTTGCATGCGGGCGATAAGTTCTGTAAGTGGGCGGCTGGCTATTTGATCTTGTGGGCGCTTGTGCTTTTATGTAGGTCTGGATATAGTACAGACCCTCTGTTGGGATCTTTTTATGCGATGTTTCTTATCATCATCAAACTCTATCCAATTTTGATGCTTGCTGCAGTACTTGCCCAGTATACTTCAGTTGAGCTTATGCGCTGCATTGATAGGGTGGGTTGTCCTCGGAGTTTATCGCTTGCCTTAGCGGTTGTAATACGCTTTTTGCCAGTTTTAAGGCGCGCGCAGTAGAGATTATGCAGGCAGGAAAAGTTAGGGGACTGTATCTTTCGCCACTTCATCCTCTAAAAAGCTTTGAGCTTGTGCTGATTCCACTTATATATAGGATACTTGAAACAAGCGACACGCTAAGCGCCTCTATTATTACTAAGGGTTTTGAGTATGAAGTAAAAAAGACCTGTTACCGAGTTCATCATTTTAATGCATTAGACGCACTTACTCTGATATATGGAGCAGCTTTAGTAGGAGCAACAATTTGGTATCAACTATCTCTGTAAAGCTCAATACGCTTTCCTATGAATCAAAAACAGTTTTAGAGAATATAGAACTTGATGTAAAAGCCGGGAGTTTGTTGTGCTCACGGGACTTTCAGGCAGCGGCAAAAGCAGTCTTTTACATTGCATGAACGGGCTTATACCTGAGCTTTATGAGACAAAACTTGATGGCGAAATTAGCATTGCCAACAAAAATTTAAAAGACTTTAAATCTGGCGAGATAGCTAGCTACATTGGAAATGTATTCCAAGACCCTAAAGACCAGTTCTTTTCAACCTATGCAGAAGATGAGGTAGCCATAGTTGGCGAGAACTTAGGTATTGGTTACGACACGCTTCATAGCCGCGTTGATAGTGCATTTAAAGATATGGACGCTGAGCATTTGCGCCACAAGTCGGTGTATGAGATGAGTGGAGGGCAAAAGCAACTTATCGCCATAACCTTTACCTTGGTAGCTGATACTGAGATACTCTTTTTAAATGAGCCATCTGCAAGTCTGGATTTTTATGCTATTCAAACGGTTAGAGAGGCACTGAGCAAGCTTAAAGCTCAAGGTAAGACCATTGTCGTTGCAGAACATCGCCTCTATTACGTAAAGGATTTGATTGACCGGCTGATAATTTTGGACAAGGGAAAGATTATAGCCGAGCTCTCTCAGCAAGACTTGACTCAAAAGACAGCAAGCAAATACGGACTTCGCTCGCTTGATGAGAGCACTTTGACTGCATCTCAAAAGCTCTTCAAAGTCCTTGCGTTATACGCGTGCAAAATCTGAGTATCCAAAACAAAAAGAAAAAGCTTTCCGAACCCCTCAACTTTGAAATTAAGCAGGGTGAGTGTTTAGGGCTTATCGGGGCTAATGGCTGCGGTAAAACAACGCTTGCAAAACAGCTCGCAGGTTTGTATCCAATTGCTAAGGGCTCTCTTGTCTATGCCGGCAGTGAGGGTGCTGTACGTACAAAGCGCGAGCTCATGAAGAGAAATTACCTCTGCTTTCAAGATCCAAGCTCGCAAATATTTAGCCATAGCCTTGAGTCAGAACTTGTTCCAAAAGAGCGTCTGAGCGATAAGGACTATCTCGATAAGGCTACTGACTATCTTAAGGCTTTTGACCTGTGGGAATACAAAAATCAACACCCTCAACAACTCTCACGTGGACAGCAACAGCGTCTTGCCTTGATAGTAGCCTTTATGCAGCAAAAAGATCTCCTGATACTTGATGAGCCAACAGCCGGTCTTGATCACAAACGTATGAAATCGGTGGCAAAAGCTCTTTTAGAGTATGTAAAGCGTGCACCAATTTTGCTTATCAGCCACGATCTTGAGCTCTTGTTTGAATGCTGCAATCGGGTACTCATGCTGAGCGGTGGCAAAATGGCTGTAAGTGAGGTATTTGGACATGAAGATGAGATTCGCAAGTTTATAAGCACAAGGGTAAGCTTATAATTACTGCATGACTTTTACCTTAATTACTGCTGATGCTCAGCATAAAGATGCAATACTAGAGGCACTCTCTGAATGGAAAGCTTACAATCAACTGCATCCAGAGGCTAATGCTTCACCTGCCACAATTTTTAGTCATAAAACAGATGACTTTGCTTCTTATGTTCGCTCACTTACAGAGCTTGAGCCTACAAATCCTGATTGGGTAGCACACTCAACATACTTTCTCTTTGACAGCTCTGAGAATAAAGTGCTTGGTGCCATCAATATCCGCCATAAACTTAATAACTACTTATATATGTATGGGGGACACATTGGCTATGGAATTTTACCCAGCCAAAGAAAAAGGGGATACGGCATAAAGCTTTTAGAACTTGGTCTTAAAAAGTGTAAAGATATAAGCTTAAGAGAAATTTTATTGTGCTGTGACGTTAGAAATCTCACCTCACAAAATCTCATTCGGGCTTGTGGTGGAGTATTAGAAAATGAGGTAATTGCGCCTAATGGGCTAACAATTCAGCGCTACTGGATTTACACCTGAGCTTAACATTTCGTTCACGTGATAACCCTATATAATACTCTTTATTGTGACTTTTGTCATATTTTGCGATTCCTTCTCAAAAAAGATAATTAAATTAGCAAAAGTAAGCGGATCATAATTGAATGTGAACGGCGTTTATGTCATCATGACAAGACGTTGGGACTTTAATTATAAATTCTCTCTATATATTTATTGATGTTTTTACTATTTCTTAAAATAAGGGGAGGAGGTAGTAAATGCAAAACGATCATCTTATTTTTGGTGGAGTTGGCACAGAGATTTACGACGCTGTTTTTAATCCAAAACCAGATCCAGCTAAATCTGCACATCGCAAAGTAGGCAAAAATATGCGCGTTGTTGGTGATTCAAGCCGTTGTATCGGTTGTAACACCTGTGAAATTGCGTGCATTATTTCGCACTACAAGCCAGGCCTAGCTCCAGTAGCAAGACTTAAGGTAGTCAAAACTGATGACATTTCTGTACCAGTAATGTGCAGACAGTGCGTCGATCCAGACTGTGCTAAGGCTTGCACCCAACACGCAATCTATTCAAACGGCATATCAGTGTTAGTTAACCCTGATAAATGCATTGGATGCTATGACTGCGTGGGCGCATGCGAATATGCGTCAATTCATGTACACAAAAATGTTGAGCCAGTAGAGTTTGCGGGCCTTCATCTTAAAGATGAGCGCGCAATTGCGGTTAAGTGCGACCTTTGTCAGCACAGAGCTAATGGCCCATCTTGTGTAGAGGTTTGTCCATCAAATGCGCTAAGCATTGTGGAATCAGAAAAGTTCGAGGCAAGAGAGAACGAGCTTTTCGAGCAGTTTAAGTAATATCGTCGAGTATTCGATTTAACTGATAGGGGGAAATGTGGCTGAGAAGACCATGGTAGTTTGTCCATATTGCGGCACAGGCTGTAAGATGAACATGATTACCGAAAACGGCAAAGCCATAGGCGTTGAGTCTCTTGATGGTGTTAACAACCAGGGAGACTTATGCTTAAAAGGTTACTACGGCTTTGACTTTCTAAACGATACCAAAATTTTAACTCCACGCTTAAAGTATCCTTTGATGCGTGAATCTCGTGACCAGACTTTTAGGAGAGTTAGCTGGGATGAGGCTATTGAGTACATCGCTAAAAGATTTAATGAAATCTTAGAGAAAAACGGTAAAGACTCTATTTAT
>JASBYZ010000039.1 GCA_029983705.1 Coriobacteriales bacterium | reverse complement strand
CCTGTCATGGTTCAGGAAGGGTTGTAAGCGTTCAGCAAACCTTCTTAGGAACCATGCAAACACAAACTACCTGTCCTGATTGTCACGGTAGTGGTAAAAAGATTAATAATCCTTGTCCTGAGTGCGATGGACAGGGTCGCGTTCCAGATAGAGAACATGTAAGCGTACAGGTTCCTAAAGGTATTAGACATGGTCAGCAGCTTAAGGTTTCAAACTTTGGTGAGGCAGGACTTAGAGGAGCTCCTGCTGGAGATCTTTTAGTTACCGTTCAAATTGAAGAGAATAAAT
This sequence comes from Coriobacteriales bacterium, assembly GCA_029983705.1. Classification (GTDB taxonomy): domain Bacteria; phylum Actinomycetota; class Coriobacteriia; order Coriobacteriales; family JAEZZM01; genus JASBYZ01. The sequence goes on along the minus strand of JASBYZ010000039.1, from coordinate 12,096 downwards.
TCTTTGAGCGTACCAAAGATGACCTGCTTACCCGTGCAAAAATTTCAATTGCTAAGGCAGCCTTAGGTGGAACTATCAAAGTAAAGGGCATTTTGCCTGATGAGTACATTGAGGTTGAAGTTCCTGAGGGTGCCCAAGATGACCAAATTGTTGAGGTAAAAGGCTTTGGTATGCCTAAACTAAGAAGTGAAGAGCGTGGTAACCTCCATGTTCACCTTGACATTGAGATACCTACTAAATTAAACAAACGTCAACGTGAGCTCTTAGAAGAGCTGGCAGAAACCTTTGGTGAGGATTACGAAGACACGAGAAGTCCTTGGCAAAAGTTTAGAGATGCCTTTAATTAGTAAAGGATAAGCTTGAGAGTTAGTGTTGTAAATCTTGGATGCAAAGTTAATAGGGTAGAGTCTGACCAGTTTATTGTCGAGCTAGAAGACTTAGGTCATCACATTGTGCAAGAAGAAGATGCTCAGGCCATCATCTTAAATACTTGTTCGGTTACTCAAGAGGCTGATAAAAAGACGCGCAAATCAGTGCGCCACCTCGCCTCACTTCCCGCTCATCCAAAGGTATACGTAACGGGCTGCTCGGCGATGCTTCATAAAGAAGAGCTTGAAGCTTTGGCTGACAATGTGGAGGTATACCTGTTTAAACAGGAAATCGTTTCCTATATCACCTCTCAGGCCACAGAAGAAGATGATGACTTTGATGAGGATGCCTACCAAAGTCCAAGCATTTCAAAGGAAGATTTGGGCACGAGGCGTCTGGGTCTTAAAATTCAAGATGGCTGTGATAATAGGTGCACCTACTGCATTATTTGGAAGGCGCGCGGAAAAGCAGTTTCATATAAGCCTGATCTTATACTTGAAAGGGTTAATAAGGCAGTTGGTGCGGGTGCTGAAGAAATGGTGCTTACCGGTATCAACCTTGGTTCATATAGCTACGAGTATGAGGGTAAGACCCTTAATTTATCGAGCCTTATTAAACTTATCTTAGATAAAACAGATATTAAGCGCCTTCGTCTCTCATCAATTGAGCCGCTTGATGTAACGGATGAACTTATCGACACCATAAAGACCAACTCACATAGAATTTGCCAGCATTTACACATGTCGCTTCAGTCGGGTTCAGAAAAAACGCTCAAAGAAATGGCCCGCATTTATACGGCTCGTCAATTTAGAGAAATTGTTTTAAAGCTTAAAGAGAAGCTTCCGGATATGGCCTTATCAACCGATGTAATTGTGGGCTTTCCAGGCGAGAGCGATGAAGACTTTTTAGAGTCCTTTAACTTTTGTAAAGAGATGGGCTTTAGCAAAATTCATGTCTTTAGATATTCAAAGCGTCAAGGCACAATCGCCGCAGCAAGAAAAGACCAAGTTCCTAGTCAGGTAATTTCTGAGCGTGCAAAACGTATGAGGGAGCTCTCTGATGAAATGCGCCTTGAAGATGCCGAGAGGCGACTTGGCTCAAAAGAGGCAGTAATCATTGAGCACAAGGGCCAGGGTACCTCTGAGAGCTATCACAAGGTAAAGGTTTCAAATTTGGATGAGAGTGTTCAGGTAGGAGACCTCGTGCTTGCTCAGTTTGATTCAATAAATGAGCAGGGACAAATTATTGCCCACTACTTGGGCCCGGCCTACTCGTTATAATTACGCTCATCTAGGGAAAGTATTATCTAAGACAGACGTAAGGGTCAAGATAAGGGAGTGTAATTTGTCATCAACTGAAATTCAGCTTACCGTACCAGGCAGTTTAGACATGGCAAAAATCGTTGGCGTGGGCGATGAGATCTTACGAGAAATTGAAGATAACTTTTCTGCACAAATTACGGTGAGGGGAAATCTCGTACACCTTAAAGGCAAGGCAGAAGAGGTTCAAACGCTCACCTCGCTATTTTCAGACATGATTAAGATGGTTGAGAGCGGAGAAACTCCTTCTAAGAGTTATGTCTCACATGCTATTAAACTTATCCAAGATCAAGAGTTTTCTCCTAATGTACTAAGAGATGACATCTTACTTACCTATAGAGGGCGCGCAATTAGACCAAAGACTGCGGGCCAAAAAAAGTATGCTGATGCAATTAAAAAGAACACTCTTACCTTTGGAATAGGCCCTGCAGGTACTGGTAAAACCTACCTTGCTATGGCCATGGCGGTAGGTGCGCTTAAAAGAAAAGAAGTAGGGCGTATTGTCCTTACTCGTCCTGTTGTAGAGGCTGGCGAGTCTTTAGGCTTTTTACCAGGTACACTCCAAGAAAAAGTGGATCCATATGTACGCCCGCTCTACGATGCCTTATTTGACATGACTGATATGGAAAAAGGTAACTCCTTAATTGAATCAGGCGTCATAGAAATTGCGCCGCTTGCCTATATGCGCGGCAGAACCTTAAATGATGCCTTTGTAATTTTAGATGAGGCACAAAATACCACGCCAGAACAGATGAAGATGTTTTTAACTCGTATGGGCTTTAATTCTAAGTTTGTAGTAACTGGAGATATCACCCAACTTGACCTGCCTCATGGTGTCTCAGGTCTTAAAACCATTAAAGATATTTTAGAGGGCATCGAAGGCGTAGCTTTCTGTGAAATGAGCGCATCCGATGTGGTAAGGCACTCTCTAGTTGCTAAAATTGTAGACGCATATAAAAAGTATGAAGAGGCTAGCGAGCCTAAGCGTGCCAAAAGAAGTTTTAGACGCGCTCATTCAGAAGAGGAGTCATTAGACTAAATGGAAATTTATATTCTCGATAAGGTCGAGCAAACATATCTAAGCCATGAACAAATTGAAGAGCTACTAAGCTTTGCCCTTAGCTATTTGAATAAAAAAGAATCAACTGAAGTTTCAGTAGTACTTACTGATGCAAAAGAGGTTCATCAATTAAATCGCGACTATAGAGGCATTGATAGCCCAACTGATGTTCTCTCATTTGCCCAGATAGAAAATACTGATGATGCACTTGAACAAGAGGATATAGAGGTCGAAGAAGATCTTTTGGGCGATATTATCTTAGCAGTTGATGTTGTAAATGCTCAGGCTCCAGAGTTTGGAAACACTACTCAAGATGAAATGAATTTCATGCTTATCCACGGTCTTTTGCACCTACTTGGCTATGATCATATGGAAGATGATGAGGCTGAGATTATGGAGGCACTTGAGGATGAAATTCTTAATGCTTACGCACAAAAACATGCTTAAGCTAAGGATGTTTTAAGGTATGAAACCTGACGGCACAAGAGTTAGCTTTATAAAATCATTTTGCTGTGCCTTTAAAGGTATCTTTTATGTCCTTAAACACGAGCGAAACTTTAAGATAATGCTTGCGCTTGCTGTCTTAGCAGTAGTTATTGCCCTGCTCTTAGGCTTTGACGCACTGGGTTGGATTGTTACCTTTATTTTGATTGGCCTGGTACTAGCAGGTGAACTCTTTAACTCGGCCATAGAAACGCTTGTTGACTTAGTGAGTCCTGAATATAATACAATGGCTGGTAGAACTAAGGATATCTGTGCTGGTGCAGTCCTTGTTTTAAGTATCATATCGCTTTTAATAGAGCTCATCTTAATTGTGAGAGCTCTCTTTTTTTAGATTGGATGATATCTTGTGTTTGGAGAAAGTGATTTTAGAAGTGGCTTTGTAAGTCTGGTAGGCAGACCAAATGCTGGTAAATCATCTCTTATTAATGCAATTATGGGCGAGAAGTTAGCAATCACTTCTAATACCCCTCAAACTACTCGCCATAAATTTAGAGCAATCTATGATAGTGATGATGCTCAAATTATTTTTGTTGATACTCCTGGCCTCCATAAACCCCATGATGCCTTAGGAGAAGAACTTAACCGCTCTGCTATAAAAAGCTTAGAAGATATTGATATTGTTGCCTTTTGTCTTGACGCCTCAAAGCCCTTTGGCTCAGGAGATAAGTGGGTGCTTGATGCGCTTAAAAAACTTTCCTGCTACCGGCTTTTAATTGTGACTAAAACTGATTTAGCAGATGCTGAGGCTATTCAAAAACAAATTGATGAGGCAGGTGATTACTTTAACTTTGATGCAAGCGTGGCTGTGTCTGCCCAAAATCAAGAGGGGATTGATGAGTGTCTTAAACTAATCGAGACCGCGCTTCCGCTTGGTCCAAGGTGGTTTCCAGAAGGAACTAAAACTGACCAGCCTATAGAGGTCTTAATCTCTGAATTTATTAGAGAAAAAGTTTTACTCTTAACCCGCGATGAGGTGCCACACGCGGTTGGTGTCTCAATTGATGACATGAACTATAACGAGAAAAAAGATCTCTCATCAATTTATGCAACAATCTATGTTGAGCGTGACTCTCAAAAGGGAATTATTATTGGAAAGGGTGGCTCACTTATTAAAGAGATTGGTAGTGAGGCCCGAAAAAATCTTGAGCATATGCTTGGTAATAAAGTCTTTTTAGATTTGCGTGTAAAAATCAAAAAAGACTGGAGACGAGACGCTAATCAAATTAGGAGATTTGGTTACGGAGAAGGGTTGTAGAATCTAATGCTCACAAAAGAAGAGGTTTCAACCATATTTTTGGATGCAGAAACATCGAGTCCAGAAGAGCTTCGTCATGAGCTCGCTCAAATGATTGACCAAACTCTCTTAAATCCACAGCTTGGTTTTGATGCGTATAAAAAATGGATTGAAGCATCAAAAGACCAAGGTTTTGCGAGCTTGTGTGTGCCTCCTCTAGTGGTGCCTCTTGCACTTGAGTGCCTCGCAGACTCTGAAACTAAGGTCTGTAGTGTGATTAATTTTCCTCTTGGCTTTGAGGATGCTGATAGCTTATCAATGCAGGCAATTAATTTGCTTGAAGACGGCGTTGATGAGATAGATATGGTCATGCCTTACGGAGCTTTAAAAGCAAAAGAGTATGACTTTGTAAAAGAGCATGTGGAGCGCGTGTACACCTCTGCGCTTAATGCTTGGGATTATCTATATGCACACGATGAGTTTGACGATGAGGACGAAGAAGAGCATGAGCACGACCACCAAGGATTAGTGTTTAAAGTTATCTTAGAGTGCTCTGAGTTAAGTGATGAAGAGATTTGTATTGCTAGTGATTTAATCTCTTCAATAGGTGTTGACTTTATTAAGACCTCAACTGGCTTTAGTTCTCACGGCGCAGACCTTCATGATGTGGTGCTTATGTCTCAAACTAAAGAGCCAAGCTGTCAAATCAAAGCCTCAGGTGGTATTCGCGACCTTGAATCTGTAGTTAAGTTTATAAATGCGGGGGCTACAAGAATTGGCTGCTCTAAGGGGCTAGAAATCTTAGCTGAATTTGATGAGCTCTTTGCTCGTTAGTTCTATTTATACCTATGGCAGCTCAAGCAATTCATAGTGAAGGTATTATTTTAGCGTCTACCAAACTTAAAGAAACTGATGCGATTTTAACCCTCTTATTAAAAAATGGCGAGCAGTGCCGCGCAGTCTGTCACGGAGCTCGAAAACCAGGGGGAAAATTTGGTGCGCGCGCTCAAATATTTACCTGTGCTGATTTTTTGATTAGACCAGGAAGAAACCTTGATACCATAGGAGAGATATCAACGCTTGCTTCTAATGCAGGCTTAAGGTGCGATCTTGAGTACTCAAATCTTGCCTATATCGTGTGCAGTTTTGCAATTCAGCTCTCTTATCAAGACGCTCTAAACGCTCAAATGTATGAGATGACAAAGAAAGCACTTACCTTTTTAGATGAATATGCTTCCCTTAAAAAAGAGGCAGATCTTTTAGTTGCAGCCTATATTTTTAAGCTCTTTGCTATGCACGGGCTTATGCCGGAGATGAATAATTGCGTGATGTGCTCAGAGAGTTTTGAAGATATTTTCTCGCTTAATCCTGAAGCAAAGCTATGGTTTGGCCCTCATGCGGGAGGTTTTGTTTGTAACTCTTGCTCACACCTTCTACTTGGAGCACACCTTGTGCCCAATACCTTGCATGAGTGGTTAAGCGCTCTCATATATTCAAGCTTTGAAGAGATTTCAGACTTTGAGGTGCATGAAGAAATTAATAAGGCACTCTTTAAAGCTGCTTTTTGGTGGACAAGAGAACACCTGGATACGCGCATTAAAGCTCTCGAGTTTTATATCGAGCAAAAATATTAGAGTTTATGTGATGTCTACAAGTGTCTTTAACTAGCTACTCAGAGCTGTTATTATTAAAAGCGCTGTATTAATACCTCTTACTTAGATCGAGTGTTTAACTTTTTCTCAGTTTGAGGCGGACAAGTAAGAAAGGTGGCGCAAATGCCCCTCACTAAAGAGCAAAAAGCTGAGCTCATTAAAGAGTTTGGTAAATCAGAGTCTGACTCTGGTTCAGCAGAAGTTCAGGTTGCAATTCTTTCACATCGCATCAAGGGTTTAACCGAGCACATGAAAGAGCACAACAAGGACTTCCACACCCGTCGTGGCCTTCTTCAATTAGTTGGTCAAAGAAGACGTCTTTTATCTTATATCAAGAAAAAGGACGTTGAGAACTATCGTGAACTAATTGCAAAATTAGGTATCCGCGATAACGTGTAAGTTTTTTACATAGCTTACGTAAAAAGGGACGGCTTTCTATAAGCTTAGTCCCTTTTTTAATAGATGGGTTAAGTATTTGTCGATTTTTGACTTAGTCCACAGTCTGATTTTTGGGTATATCAGATTGAAAGTTTGCCCAGTAAACATGAGGTTTACTGATAGAGAAAAGAAGAGAGTATTATTTTTATGGGAAAAGTTACTGAAACATTTGAATTGTTTGGTAAAGAGTACACCCTCGAGTCTGGTGAGCTTGCAAAACAAGCTACCGGAGCAGTATTAGTTAAGCAAGGCGATACTACCGTATTAGTAACCGCGGTAGTATCTAATGAGAGAAAGAACTATGATTTCTTTCCTCTAACCGTAGACTTTATTGAAAAGATGTATGCGGTTGGTAGAATCCCTGGCGGCTACCTCAAGCGTGAGTCTAAACCTTCTGATAAGGGTACCCTCACTGCTCGTATGATTGACCGTCCAATTCGTCCATCTTTTCCAGATGGATTTAGAAATGAAGTTCACATTGTAGCAACTTCACTCGTTGCAGATCAAAAAAATCCACCAGATGTTATTTCAGTTATGGGTGCATCAGCTGCGCTTTTAGCTGGAGGAGTTCCATTTAATGGACCACTTGCGTGCGTAAGAATAGGCCGCGATAAAGACAGCGGCGAATTCATGATTAACCCTACTTACCAAGAGCAAGAAAATTCTGATCTTGACCTAGAAATTGCTGGTTCTGCTGATTTTATTTCTATGGTTGAAGCTGGCGCGCAAGAAATTACCGAAGAAGATATGCTTGCTGCTATGGAGTTTGGTCAAAAAGCTATTGCTCAGTTCTGTGAGGCTCAAAAGCGCTTTGCTCAAAAGCTTGATATTGAAATGAAGGAATATCCTCTTGATGAGCCAAATGAATACGTACACGGTAAGGTATTTGCTCACTATGATGAAATGCGTGAGGCTCTCAAAGATGTTGATAAACTCACCCGCATTGAAAAGGTAAATGCTATTAAAGAGGGCATTGTAGAAGAGTTTAGCGAAGAAGAAGTTGAAGAGTTTGAGCGTGAGATTCCAGTAGAACTTAAGCTTCTAGAGAAAAAAGCAATGCGCCAGATGATTATTGAAGATGGCGAGCGTGTTGACGGTCGTACTCCAGAAGAGATTAGACCAATTAGTGTTGTTGGTGACTACCTACCGCTCGTTCATGGCTCTGGGCTCTTTACTCGTGGACAAACCCAAGTACTTTCAGTTGCAACCCTTGGTATGCTCAACGAGTGGCAGCGCCTTGATACCATCTCTCCAGTAGAGGGTAAGCGCTATATGCACCACTACAACTTCCCACCATATTCAACCGGTGAAGTTGGCAGAATGGGTGCTCCAAAGCGTCGTGAAATTGGACATGGACACCTTGCAGAGCGCGCACTTGTACCAGTGCTTCCAAGTGAAGAAGAATTTCCTTATGCAATTAGAGTTGTGTCAGAGGTTCTTGAGTCAAACGGTTCATCATCAATGGCTTCTACCTGCGGTTCAACCCTTGCATTAATGGATGCTGGCGTGCCTATTAAAAGACCAGTTTCTGGTATTGCAATGGGTCTTATCCAAGAGGGCGATGAGTCTGTAGTACTTACCGATATCCAAGGTGTAGAGGACTTCTTAGGAGATATGGACTTTAAGGTTTGTGGTACTTCAGAAGGTATTACTGCACTTCAAATGGACAATAAGGCAAAAGGCCTCTCACTTGATATTCTTGCTCGTGCGCTCAAGCAAGCAAAGGAAGCTCGTGCATTTGTTCTTGATAAGATGCTTGAAGTTGTTCCTGAGGCTCGTGAGGATACCAAGGATAATGCCCCACATATCATTACCATCTCAATTCCTGTTGACAAAATAAGAGAGGTAATTGGTTCAGGCGGTAAGGTTATCCGCGGCATTCAAGAAGAGACCGGCGCTACCGTTGACATCCAAGAAGACGGTACCGTATTTATTGCATCAACTGACGATGGCGGCAAGAAGGCCCAAGCTCAAATTGAGGCTATCGTTAAAGATCCAGAGGTGGGAGAGGACTACTACGGAAGAGTTGTAGGAATCCAAAACTTTGGTGCCTTTGTAGAGCTTCTACCAGGTAAAGACGGACTTCTTCACATCTCAAAGATTGCTAACGGTAGAATTGACAAGGTAGAAGATATGCTCAGCGTGGGTGATGAGGTTCACGTTAAGGTTATTGAGATTGACGATAAGGGCAAGATTTCCTTAGACAGACTCGAAAAACCAGATGCTCCTCAAAGCTCAGCTAAAAAGCATGATAAGGACGATTCAGACCATAAACGTCACACCCGTCGTCCAGGTGATGGAGGAGCTAAACCTCGTAGACATCACTCAGGAAATGAAGATAAATAATAACGAAGTATAAAATTACTTTACTTTTATTTTGCAGAGACCTTCAAGCTTTGCCGCTTGGAGGTCTTTTTGCATGTGAAGAGATAAATATCTTGTCTAAAAGATATCCTCTATGGCTATTATAGTAAGAGAATAAATGACCTATCCACAATCGAACAAGAAAACTGACACAAAGGGACTATGTTTTATCAAAAAACGGTTTTATCTAACGGAATCACTATAATCACTGAACATCTAGACTCGGTACGATCAATTGCCTTAGGCCTTTGGTTTCATGTAGGTTCTCGTGATGAAGAGCCACAAGAGGCAGGGCTTTCTCACTTTTTAGAGCACATGATGTTTAAGGGCACAAAAAAGCGCTCAGCTCAAGATATTTCAGAAGAGTTTGAGGCGATAGGTGCTGAGTTTAATGCTTTCACCTCTAAAGAAGTTACCTGCTACCATGCTCGTTTTGCTCAAGATAAACTTGAGGGAGCACTTGATATCTTAAGCGATATGGTAGTAAATTCTCAGTTTAAAAATGAGGATATAGTACTTGAACGTGAGGTTGTATTAGAAGAAATAGCTCGCTCTAATGACACCCCTGATGATGTGGTCTTTGAGCTCTTTTCTGATGCAATTTTTCCAAAGCATCCACTTGGAAAACCTGTCCTTGGAGATCCAGAAATTATTGCCTCTGTTGAGCATGAGCAAGTAGATGCGTATCACAAAAAATATTATCACAGCGCAAATATGGTGGTAGCTGCAGCGGGTGCTGTAGACCATGAGAAATTAGTTAGGCTTTGTGAGAACTATTTTGAAGCAATGCCAAACGGCATCCGTCAAGAGAGAAAGCTCTTAAAATCAAATGACTTTAAAAAGCTTGTATCTGCTCAAAAAGATACAGAGCAAGTTCAGATTTGTCTTGGTTTTGAAAGCATCTCAAAAGATGATAGCCGCACTAAAGTAGCAGCCCTAATCGACAGCATCTTAGGCGGAGGCATGAGTTCAAGACTTTTCCAAGAGGTAAGAGAAAAGCGTGGTCTTGCCTATTCAGTCTCCTCGTTTTCACAGCGCTACGAGGATACGGGAATGTTTTGCGTCTATGCAGGAACTCGCCCAGATAACGCTCAAGAAGTAATTGAAATAGCTAAGCGTGAGCTCTTAAAAATAGCAGAAGAAAAAGTTCCTCAAAAAGAGCTTGAGCGTGTTCGCGAATACATTATAGGACTTTTGACGCTGCGTCTTGTGTCCACTCAGTCACACATGTCTAAGCTTGGAAGCTTAGAGGTGATAGGCACAAAAATTGAATCATTTGATGAGGTAGTTGAAGGCTACAGAGCAATTAATCAAGAAGATATCTTAAAGCTTGCTCAAGAGCTTTATGCTCAAAGCCCCTCAATTGCCCTTGTTACCCCGAGAGATTTTAAAGGAGCTGAAAGCCTATATGATTAAGGTTGTTGTATCTGGTGCTGCTGGAAGAATGGGAAAAGAAACAGTTGCAAGTGTAGTATCTGACAGTGCACTTGAGCTTGTAGGTGTATTTGATCCGGGTCTTGCAGGTCAGTCAGTTGAAATTGACGGTAAGACTTTTACGTATGCAGGTGAGCTCGCTTCGCTTTTAGATGAAGTTAAAGCAGATGTTGTTGTGGACTTTACTCGTCCAGATGCAGTTGCTCAAAATGTTAAAACCATACTTTCACACGGGGTACACTCAGTTGTAGGTACTACGGGGGTATCTGAAGAAGAGTTTAAATCTATCCACAGCAGCTACGCTAAAGATGGCGCCAATCTCTTTGTTGCTCCAAACTTTACTACCGGTGCAGTACTTATGATGGTCTTTTCTAAGATGGCAGCAAAGTATTTTCCTGATGCTGAAGTTATTGAGTTTCACCATAACAATAAAAAGGATGCTCCTTCAGGAACTGCAGTTCGTACGGCTAAATTAATTGAAGAAAACCGCGATCCAAGTTTTGAGACCTCACCAGGCAAAGAAACTGAGATTGAAGGCTATGAGGGGGCTCGCGGAGCAATTTCAAACGCAGTTTCAATTCACTCAGTACGCTCTAATGGCTTTGTTGCAAGCCAAGAGGTGATTTTTGGCTCCAAGGGTCAAACACTTACGCTTCGCCACGACTCAATTGACAGAGCATCTTATATGCTGGGTGTCCTTCTTGCCATTAAAGCTGTGGGAGATATTGATGGTGTAGTTATTGGCCTTGAGAACTTAATGGATATCTAAATGACAAATTTTGAGAGCGATATTGTTGTAATGAAGTTTGGGGGCTCTTCTGTTGGTTCAGAAGAGGGGAGAGCTCGAGTGAGCCACCACGTTAAGCGTGAGCTTGATCTGGGTAACAAAGTTGTCCTAGTGGTTTCTGCGCTTGGTAGAAAACCTGCACCCTATGCAACTGATACCTTACTTTCTTTAATTGATGCAAGTGAAGCTCCTGAACATGAACTTGATTTAATCATGTCTGTGGGCGAGACGATCTCTGCAGTTGTATGTGCAGATACCTTAAGGCGCGCGGGCGTTGATGCGCGTGCGCTGTCTGGTCATGACGCAGGAATTGCAACTGATAGCGTTGATGGAGCTGCAACCATTGAAAGCATTAATACCGCTTTAATCATGGATGTGTTAGCTGCTGGAGTAGTGCCCGTTATAACGGGCTTTCAAGGGATGGATAGTGAGGGAAACTTAAAGACGCTTGGGCGCGGCGGCTCAGATACTTCAGCCTGCGCACTTGGAGTTGCCCTCGGTGCAAGTCATGTTGATATTTATTCAGATGTTGACGGTGTTTTAAGTGCAGATCCACGTGTGGTTAAAGATGCTCAAATTATTGATACAATTTCTTCAGGTGAGCTTTTTGAGATGGCAAAGCGTGGCTCTAAGATTGTGCATGCACCTGCAGCTGAGCTTGCGCTCAATTCAGGTGTGCGCATGCGCGTTAAAAACACCTTTAGTGATGCTGATGGAACCTTAGTAACTTCTTTTGGATCAGATACTCCAAGAAGTATTGCAACAGGGGTGAGCTGCAGAAGAGGCATTGCCCGCGTGAGGCTTATTATTCCGTACGGACCAGGTAAGCCCCTTAAGCATATTGATGTGATTGCTCGCGCCTTTAGAATTTTGGCCGACAGTGAAATATCAATTGATATGGCAACCCCATTTACTAATCGCCTCGTATTTATTGT
>JASBYZ010000038.1 GCA_029983705.1 Coriobacteriales bacterium | reverse complement strand
AGATTTTTATCTTGAGAAAGCTGATGTGCAACGCTTTTTAATCCTTTTACTTTTAAAAAGTGCAGGGTTTCAAGAGATTTATAACGAAGGTAATCATGGCTACTTGAAAGGTAGTGACAAGCTTCAATCATAGCGTCTTCTTTTGATAGTGCGCTGAGCGCTCCAATAGCCTCTGCCTGAACCATCCAGTTATTAGAGTGTATAGCATCTTGCAATTTTTCTTTTGCATACGCTTGATCTTCATGCACTAAAAACCACTGAGCGTAAGCTCTCACAGAACTTCTTTGATCACATAAAGCTTTTTCAATCTGCTCTTTTGCAAGCCACATCACAATCTTTTTATCATGTTCAAACTCTTCAGTTTTTGCCTCTGTAGCTAAATAGTCTTGTAGCGTTTCTTGAGCTAAAAGAGCAAGCCAAGTTTTTGAATGCGTAATTAAAGGAATGATATGTACTTGTGCTTTGTAGTTTTTAGAAGCTAAAAGTGCATCTAATAAACTTTGTGCAGTTTGCTTATCGCTGTGGGCTATAACTTGGGAGAGTTTTGCATAGGCCGTATGCTCATTTGACTGTGCAAGCAGTTTAAATAAAGAAATTTTAAGCGCTTCATTATTGCTTTTTTGCTCTTCACGACTTTCAGTAAGAGCAAGTAGGTCAAAAATTTGCTTGATTAAGCCTGTATTGTTTTGCAGTATAGTTTCTGCAACATAGCTAACCTCTCGAACATGCTGGCGCATCTCTTTAATTGTTTGAGATTTAATGCGTTCTACCTCATGTTTTATATATATACTGTCCTCATCGTCCCTATAATTTACAAAACGTCTTTCAAGCTTATTAAAAAACTCTTCTTGTTCAACTCTATTAGGACCCCAAATTCGTGCAAGTGCAAGTTGAGCTGCACGCGCAACATGAGCATTTTCGTCCTTTGAAAGATTTAAAAGTTGAGGTAAAAACTTTGCCTCAAGATAATTGGATAAAAAGATAGCAGTTAATAACCTATCTGAAGGGTGAGGAGAGCTAAAAAACTTACGAGGAAAAAGCTCAAATACTTTTTTACTTGATGATCTAAGTGCACTTTGCTTAATGCGACGAAGCCCATAAATACCAAAGATAAAGATACAAATAAATAAGAGGAGCCTAAATAAGCTATCCGGCTCAAACCATTTAAAGTTAATAGAAGCAATACTAAAGAGTAAAAATACGCCGTATATATGGCTTAAATTTATATCGCCATTGCTGTGGTAGGCATACATAAAAAGTATGGACACAAAGACCGCAAGACTTAAAGGAAGAATATAAGCGGGATGATTTTGAGCATACTGAATAAAAATTAGGACACTTAAAGAGAGCCCTAAAATCACAATAGCAAGTTGAGATGTCTTTTGTTCGCCCATAATTGAAAGACCAAAAGGGCTTGTGAAGCGCTTTCTAAAGATTGCAATAATTACAAAGCTCGCTAGCGCAACTACAAAAAAGCAACTTAAGACAGCTACGGCATCTATTATTGTTGAACCAAGGGATAAAAACCAAGAAGAGCCAAACATAAACGCGGACACAAGTGCCCAATAAAGCGCTGCATCCCCACTTATCCAGGCAAAACGAGAACACCCCCGCAACATGAGCGGGAGTGCCTCTTTGTTAACTATACTAACCTCACTGGAAACGTCTGTTCCTAAGGTATTATTTTGAGTCTTCTTCCAGATTGTTCTTATCGTTATCAACCTCTGTAGCTTGCTTTTGACTTTCTACTATACTCAAATCATCTTGCTTAGCAAGTTCTTCTTGATCTTTAGTATTAGCCTCATGAGGAGGTCCAACTAAAGAATCATCTACCTGCTCTGGAGCTTTTGGATAGCTTGAGCTTGTTTCTTGAGAAACTTGGGTGTCATCTGGCTTAACGGGCTGTGTGGAAGGTGTTTGCTCGTAGGTGTTTTGATTTTGTTGTGCACGTACAGGAGCATACACATAGCTTACTTGAGTAGCCTGATTTTGTTGAGGGATAGCGTCGTTGTATGATCCCCAAGTCTCTGGCTTAAGTTGTCTCATCCACAAACCAATTGCGTTAATGCCAAGTAGATTAAGCAAGTTTGCAGCAAATTGTAAAAAGAGCACAGCTGCAAGACAAAAGAGTGCTGCCGGTCCAATTGAAACCATTGCAATTATTAAGGCAGCTAGACCACTTTCCTCATCAGCTGCAGCTATACCAAGAGCAGAAGGTCCTATAGCTAAAAATACGACTGGTACAATAAGGATAAGGCCAACAATAATAAGTAAGATACTTAAAGCAAGATAGATTAAAAATATCTTAAAAAGTCCGCCCCAGTCTCGTGAAAACATATCCCAAACTTTATCAATTTGAAGCCCTGGCCACACATGGTTATAAATCGCTGCACGCTGCGCTGCCACAAAAGAAAGGACTGTTAAAAACGTGAAAGGAAGAGTTAATACAAATATAATTACTCCTCCAAGAAATGGTATCCAAGAGAAAAACATAGTGAGTATCATGTATACAAAACCAAGCACAATTGACCAGACTAATACAACTGCCCCAGTAATAAGGCCGGTCATCATTAATTTACCCACATCAATTGTACGATCTGTTGGTGAGGTATCCATTCCCCAGGCAGTCCTGTTAGACCATATATAACAATAGCCTAGTAGCGCAATTGACCCAATGAGAGGAATGGCTTGAAGTAGGACGAGTATGATGAGGTGACCCACCCACTTTTTATCTCCCTTGTTGAGCATGCGCCATGATTGAGTAAAATATTTAACTGGCTCAGCGCTCATAGTAAAGCTCCTTACATAAAAAATGAGAACAACTTCTTTCGTTGTTCTCATTTTCTAATAGACTAGCGTTAAAGTGAGATACTGTAACGTTTTTGTAAGTTCTTGTAATTAAACAGTAACTTTATGCCTTAGCTTTTCTTAACAAAACCAAGAATTGCTAGAACAATAATTGCACCAATAACAGATACAACAATAGAGTAGAGGTTAAAGCCGGTTACATCTCCGCCTAGACCGAAGAAGCTAAATACCCAGCCTCCAACTACCGCACCAACAATACCTAAAATTACAGTAAGAACAAATCCAATATCATCTTTTTTCATAACAAGTTTTGCAATAATACCTGCAATAGCTCCAACAACAATCCAAGAAATAATTCCCATGATGTCCTCCAATAGTTAAAACATCAAACTTCTTTATTATGGTTACCAATCCTTTCTACCCAATAGCGGCCGTTTTATAAACAAATAGTAAAAAATGCTCTGATTTTTATTTAGAATGACAAATGCAATTAGTGGGCAAAAGCATCTTACGTCACTTTTTTGACGTTAAAAAGTTCTAATCACATGCTTAAGTTAGGAGTAATAATGGCTAACGAGTACGTTTTATATTACAAACCAGAATGTCCATACTGCCAAAAGGTATTAGCATTTTTAGAAGAAGCAAAGCTTGAACTTCCTATGAAAAATATTCATGAGGGCACTATTCAACAAGACTTAATTAATATTGGTGGTAAAAAGCAAGTTCCATGCCTCATCATTAATGGTGAGGCTCTTTATGAGTCAGACGATATTATTAAGTTTTTAAAGGAAAACTAAGTTAAATAAGCTCTGAGGCTAGCACAAGAGCACAAGCTGCCTCTGTGACTACATTAGCGCGCAATGCTATGCAGGGATCATGTCTTCCTCGGTAGCTTTGCGTGCTATTTTTATGCTCTAAAAGATCAACCGTTTGTTGCTCAAGATAAATTGTTGGAGTTGGTTTAAGAGCAGTGTGGATAACGATTGGCATACCGTTACTCATACCACCATCAATGCCGCCCATGTTATTACTGAGGTGAGATATCTCTAAACTTTGAGCCTTATAAGCTATCCCATCATTAGCGCTTGAACCGCTTAAGCCGCAAAGTTCAAAACCTTTCCCAAAAGATACCCCTTTAACTCCTGGTATTCCAAAAAGCACTTGAGAAAACTTAGACTCTAAACCTTCAAATAGAGGGCCCCCTATTCCAACTGGAAGGCCAAATATAAGGGTTTGTATACGCCCTCCAACTGAATCTCCTGATGTTTGAGCAGCTTTTATCTCTTGAGCAAAGGCTTGGGCATCACAATCAAAATATGGGGTTCCATCCTTTTGGCTTATTCTCTTATACTCATCAATATTTTTTTCTGGAGCTTCTGCATCAATGCATGAACTTATACATCTACCTACTTGAACCAAGCGTGAAGCAACTAAAATACCCTTAGTATCAAGTACTTGTTTTAATAAAGCTCCTGCGTATACCAAAGGAAGCATCATACGTCCAGAAAAAGGTCCTCCCCCAGACATATCAACAGTACCTTTATATCTTACATATGCAGGATAATCTGCATGAGAAGGTCTTGGAAAGCGTAAACTTTGTTCGTAATCCTTTGAACGTACATCAGAGTTTTCAAAATAGACTAGCAAGGGCTCGCCTGTACTCAACTTATCTTTTTCACCACTTAAAAAGATAGGTTGGTCTTTCTCTTTACGCTTGCTTGTAAGCTCTTTGCCAGCTCTTCTACGTTCTAAATCAAGTTGAATTTGAGGATGTATAAGATTAAGACCTTGAGGAAGTCCTGAAATAACTAGCCCTAAGCCTTGAGCATGTGAACTTCCAAAAAATCTCAAATCCAGTGAGTTTAATGTGAGTTGCATGAGCCTACCTCTAATCTTGCGCCTAAGCTTGATAACTCTTTAAAGAACTGAGGATATGACTTAATTACTGCCTCAGCCTTTATTATTTTACAAGGACCTTGTGCAAAACAAGCAGCAATAGCGCCCGCCATAGCTATTCGGTGGTCGTTATACGAGTGTATAGTGCATGCCTTAAAACTTTCTTGACCATGCACAAAGAAGGCGTTTTGAGTATAGTATGCTCTCACACCTAATGAAGAAAGTAACTCATAGCTTGAGCGCAATCGGTCTGATTCTTTAAAGCGCAGTCGGTCTATATTAATAAAGCTCGTAAGTTTAGATGCTTGATGAGCGGCAAGCACACAAAGTATCGGAAATAAATCAGGGGTGTGAGCTATATCTATAAGACTATTTTGAGGGCGCTTAAGCTCTTTTATGAAGTTGAGTATGTGCTTATCGCCCTGTAAGCTATTTTGATTGAGCTCTTTAACTTTAAGGGATGCCCCTAAGGCTTTAGCCACAAGAAAAAATGCTGCTTGAGACCAATCTCTCTCAAGAGATTCTTGAGTTAGTAATCTAAATTCTTTAGATGGATAAATTTTGAAGCTTAGTAAACCTTCCTTATTGGTCTCTAGTTCAATTTTTGCTCCAGCTTTTTTAAGCATCTTAAGTGTGGTGTCAACATACGGTTTTGAATGAAGAGTTTTTTCTAAGCTAAGATATGCAAGTGTATTTCTTGCAACAAGTGCAATTAGCATACCGCTTACATATTGAGAAGAAACACTTGGATCAATGGTGTAACTTTCCTTATCTAAGCTAGAAGTGAACACACCTGGTATAGCCACTTTTCCAAAAAGAGGAGTGTAGGCGTCTAGGGGGCGCTTTTTTAAATCATCATGTGCGTCTAAATAATATGAGCCACCTAAAAGCGCTAAAAGTGGAATCATAAAGCGCAAAGTAGAGCCTGAAGATTTAAAGTTAAGCTGAGCTTTATGAGGGTGTAATCTAAGTTCTTCTAATACATCTAGCGTCGTTACAATATCATCTGAAAGAAGAGGACTTAAGCTTTGTACTAAATTTTTGCTGTAAGTAAAATTAGTGGGATCTAGAAAGTAATTAATAATAAAAAAGCGATGAACAAGAGATTTAGATAGAGGAGGATAGATTTCACCATCTAACTTGCTTGGATACACTGTGATATCCATATCTACCCTCCACTTACGAGCTTATTTATCTGCTCCCTCAATATATTTTAAGATTTCATCAGCTATAGCTTCAGGAGCTTGGTCTGCATTAATGTAGTAATGACAATACTTTTTGTAAATGTCTTGTCTTTGATTGTAAAGCTTTTCAAGATCTTCTTTAGAGGTAGCAAGGGCACGATTGTCAGATTCATCCTTAATCCGATCGTATGCCACCTCAAAAGGCACATCTAAATAAATAACCGTAACATCTTTATTTGGAAGATCCTCAATAATTCTTTCTTGAACAAGACTTCCGCCGCCAGCAGAAATAACTACCTTAGGGTGAACATCTAATAAAAACATGAGCACATGGTATTCAGTGTCTCTAAAGTTTTCTTCTCCCTCAGAGGCAAAAATTTCTGAAATGCTCTTTGAGTATGCTTCTTCAATATATTCATCCAAGTCTACCCAGGCAATTGTTGGATACATACGATCTGCGAGCATATGTCCAACGGTAGTTTTTCCAGCCCCCATAAAACCAGAAATAACCACACGTTGTCTGGCGGAGGAAGAGGGATTCGAACCCTCGTAACTTTCATTTAAAGTTAAACGGTTTTCGAGACCGCCGCATTCAACCACTCTGCCATTCCTCCTTATTACTAAGATATATCTAAAAAATGATTATTGAATGATACTGGCGGAGCGCTGGGGATTTGAACCCCAGAAACGGCTCAACACCGTTTACACGATTTCCAATCGTGCTCCTTCAGCCAACTCGGACAGCGCTCCATAATAAAAACTCTGGCGATTAGTATAACGTATTTCTTAAATTAGGTAATAATTTAAGAGAAATATCATACCCTTTCACAGGAAGTCCAGCAATCAGATATCATATAAGGACTACTATATAAGGGAATCATGCGTATTTGGGGTGAGCAGTGGTCGAGGCCTTTTTATCTTATATTTCAATAATTATATCAAGCCTTATGAGTGTAGATAGCTCAAGCATTGTTAATGGCCTCATGTCCAATGTTATTACTACCAGTCCTATTAATTCAACCTACGTAAACGTGCCTCAAGTCTTAGAGTATTTGGCGGTAATTACCGGTTGTATGTATGGTGCTTCAGCTGCCTTTGATAAGAAATTAGATATTATGGGCGCTATGACCTTATCGCTCATCAATGGTTTTGGCGGAGGTATTATTCGTGATATTTTAATACCTTCTACATCAGTATATTTTTTAGATACGCCAAGTGCTGTGGTAATGGGTTTGCTTTTTGGTGTCTTAACCTATTACTTTAGATCTTTAGTTACCTTAGTGGATAAACCCTTACAAATGATAGATACCACCTCCATGGCTCTCTTTGCCTTTCTTGGTGCAGAAAAAGCTGTAGCTGCAGGTTATGCCCCTATTTCTTGTATGATATTAGGCTTTATTACCAGTGTTGGTGGAGGATATCTACGCGACATTTCACTTGATGATACTCCATCGATGTTTAAGGCTGGAAATTTTAACGCAATTGCTGCTTTAGCAGGTGCGGTTGTCTATGTTGGCTTAATTGAGCTACATGTTGTTAAGATATTTGCTGTAGTGTGCTGTGTGCTTACCACCATTGGCTTAAGAGGTTTTTCAATAATCTTTAACTGGAGAACTCAAGATCCAGTTGACTACTCTGAGCACGTACTTAAACCTATTAAACGTATTTTTAGGTACGAAGACGGTTCTCAAGATTTAGCAGAAACTACTGCAGAAGCTCGTGAAATCTACCATGCAAACCCTGCAGACCTATTAGTATTTGATAAGAACGCGGTATTGGTAGTTCATGAAATTGCAGATACCACCCTCACCGAACTTGATTCATCTGAGGATGATGAGGACTAGTTTTGAGTATCTAGATACTCAATATCAGCTTCTTGCTTAAGCTCATCTAAATAAGCACTGTATTTTTGTCCTGAAAGCTGGTTCATCATAAGCAGCATAATGGAGTCTAGTACGTCTTGAGGTATATCCTCGTAGGCAATATGTTCTTTTTTATCGAGGTTAAAGGTATCTGTGCACTTGATAATATGGTAGCCAAATTGAGATTTTACAATTGGAGATACTTCGCCTTTATGTAATTTGTTTAAAGCATTTTGATACTCAGGTACAAAGTTTGCCAGAAAATCCCAACCAACGTTGCCACCATCAGCTGCAGAACCATCAAGTGAATACTGTTTAGCAAGTTCTGCAAAGTCTTCTCCATCTTTAAGCTTTTGAGCTACTTTTTGTGCGGTATCAAGATCATTTATGTTAAAGAGCATATGGGAAGATTTTCTGCCTGAAAAATTGGAAGCTATTGTCTCACAAAATTGATGTTTTTCATCTTCATTTGGACTGACCTTATCGGCAATTTTTTGATGAAGCTTTTGGCTTAAAATTCCTAATCTCACTGCGTCTCTATAAGATTTTTCTGTATATCCACTGGCGATAAGGGCGTTATGCCAAGAGCTTTTATTAGGATAGTTTTCTTTAAGCTTTTTAATTTGTCTATCAAGCTCTTCTTCATCAACGGTGATGTTTTCTTTTGCTGCAGCGTCTTTAATAAGCTCTAAATTAATAAGCTTATCTTCAATTTGATTAGTAAAATCTTGATCTGTCATACCTTGTTCTTTTAGAAAGGTATTCCAGTGTTCAGAATCTTTGATGTGATATTGGCTTTTAATTACATTGATTTGCTGATCGATATCATGGTTGGTTATTTTATTACCGTTGACTGTGATAATGGTTTTTTCTGGTACTGCATGCTCAATAGTGTTTGTATCTGCTTTTGAACATGCAGCGATTCCAAGTGTGATTAAACATAGAAAACTAATGATGACAAGTGGAGTTTTGTTCATTACTATCCTAAACAAATAATGCCAATACTTTTCTATATTTTTGCGAACTTATATGACAGAACAGTGAATATCTACACGAGGTTTTATGATTCTTTAATCCTGCAATATAAGCACATAACTCATGCTATTTGTTCTTAGCTTTTTTACGCTCAAGTGCTGAGAGAAGACGTTTACGCAGACGAATATGATTTGGGGTAATCTCAACCAACTCATCGTCTTCGATATACTCTAAGGACTCCTCTAAGGTAAATTTAACTGGTGGAGTTAAGATAATACCCTTATCAGCTGAAGCAGCACGAGTGTTGGTTAGGTTTTTAGACTTAGCTATGTTTACTACCAAGTCACCTTCACGATTAGCCTCACCAACAATCATTCCCTCATAACATTCCTCACCAGGACCTATAAACATAGTTCCGCGAGTTTGAAGGGTATCAAGTGCATAGGCTACTGATTTATCGGTAGTCATAGAAATCATCGCACCGTTTTGACGACCACCAATATCTCCACGATATGGACCGTAATCATAGAAATTGTGGAACATAATAGCTTCACCATGAGATACGTTTAATACGCGGGTTCTTAGTCCCATCATACCTCTGGTTGGAATTCTAAACTCAAGGTGGGTGTGGTCATCTCTTTGAGACATATCTACCATCTCTCCACCAGCAGTTCCAAATACCTCAATAATTTTACCAGCGTATAGCTGTGGAACTTCTACAACAGCCTGCTCAATTGGCTCTTGCTTATTGCCATTTTCATCAGTTGAAAAAATAACGCGAGGGCGTCCAACTTGAAATTCATAACCTTCACGGCGCATAGTTTCCATTAATACTGAAAGGTGTAAGATACCGCGGCCTGAAACCCCAATACCACTTTTATCTTCAAGCTCAGTAATGCGCATTGAAATGTTTGATTCAGCTTCTCTTAAAAGGCGCTCTTTAAGTTGGCGAGCACCAACAATATCGCCATCTCTACCAACAAGAGGTGAGGTAGATGCCTCAAATACTACCGATAAGGTAGGTTGCTCAATCTTAATTGGATCAAGTTCAACTGGATTTTCACGAGAGGTAAACATATCTCCAATATCTGCATCTTCAACACCAACAACCGCAACAATATCTCCGGCGCTCGCAGAATCTGCCTCTACACGTCCAAGACTTTCAAAGGTATAGAGCTGTTTAACATTTGCATTATATCGAGAACCGTCAGAATGAATTACTAAAATTGGGTCACCTGTATTAAGTGTGCCTGAGTACAGACGTCCAATACCAATACGACCTACAAAGTTTGAGTGATCCACAGTGCAAACTTGCAGCGCCACAGGACCTTCAGGATCTACATCTGGAGCTGGGATATGCTCAAGAATTGAGTCAAGTAGAGGATACATATCCATATTGCCGTCATCATACTCATAACGAGCATAACCATTAACACCTGAAGCATAAATGATTGGAAAATCAAGCTGCTCATCAGATGCATCAAGTTCAACCATGAGGTCAAATACTTGGTCTAAAACCTCATCAGGTCTAGCACCTGGTCTATCAATCTTGTTGATAACAAGCATAATTTTTAAATCTAAAGCGATTGCATGTTTGAGCACAAAGCGTGTTTGAGGCATAGGGCCTTCAAAGGCATCAACAATTAAAAGTGCTCCGTCTGCCATTTTTAACACACGCTCAACTTCTCCACCAAAATCAGCGTGACCAGGAGTATCAATCACATTGATTTTTACATCTTTGTAATTAATTGAGAAGTTTTTAGCCAAAATAGTAATGCCGCGCTCACGCTCTTGATCATTTGAGTCGAGTACACGCTCTTCTACTTGTTGGTTTTCTCTAAATGCTCCTGCCGCCTTTAGTAGAGAGTCAACCATGGTAGTTTTGCCGTGGTCAACATGGGCGATAATCGCAATATTACGTAAGTTCTCCTGGCGCATAAAACTAGCTAATCTCCTAATAACAATTATTTATTTGATAGTTAAGCGAATATATTTTAAATTAATAGATCTTCAATTCCAGCAGCTTGCGGTTCTGTCCACAAGAAATCCTCTGGAGTTTTACCGTGTTGGTAAAAGGAATACCCAGAATACGCATGTTTACTACCAGCTTCACCAAATTCTACAACAACGGCAGGTTTTAATTTTTTATCCTGCTCATCTTGTACAAGAGCATCATAGCCAATTGCATATCGTATAGGTTTTTTCACAGAACCAATACCTTTTTGGGCTGACATTTGAAGGTATGCTCGCGCTCCTTGGAGGCACTGGTCTTTATCATCCTCTGTAAAGCTTACGAGCTCTCTATTACCGTGTTCATCCTCAACTGCAAGCATTGGCCAAAGCTCTTTATGCTCTGCAAGCTCATTAAAACTTTCTTCAAAAGTTGAGGAAGCAAGTGAGTCAAGCTGATGTGAAATTTTATCTGGTTTAGCTGAACGCTTATGAGACATTGAGGCACCTCAGGCTTTTTCTTGTGTTAGTTCTTGCATTATCTTCTTTTTTTCATCTTCTAATGCTTGTATTTGTTCTTTAAGCTCACGTCTTTGCATGCTTGCACGGATTATGCCGATTAAACCTATTATAAACATAGATGAAGCAAGTGCTGCAAATAAAGGAAACCTTCTACCTGCAAAAGTTATAAGAAGGCCTGAAATTGTAAGTAATCCATATGTTTTTAAGCGATCAGCTTCAGCATCCTCATAAGATATAAGGGTAAGACGTGCAGTTTCTGCAGCGTTATAACGTATCTGAAGTTGGGAAAGCTTAGAATCAACATGCGGATTTGAGCTTGCTTGCTGCTGATAGTTTTGGGCAGCTTGCTTATTATGTAATAAAAACTCTTTAGCTTGGGTGATAAGTTTAAACTGCTCACTTGCCTTTTGTGCAAGCTTTTCATTGTGATTAAATCTATCTGGATGCATAATCTGAGCAAGCTCTCTATAAGAGGATTTAATTTCTTGCTCAGATGCACCTTCACTTAAACCGAGTATATGTAATGCCTCTATATAATTCATGCTTAATAAATTAATTCATCAACTCAAATTGATCTGCTCCAGCCCCGCAAACAGGGCAGATATAGTCTTCAGGAAGCTCTTCTCCCTCATAAATATAACCGCAGATTATACATTGCCATTGTTTCATAGGAAATACCTTAACCTTAATTAGTAATCAAACTTTTCAGGAACTATTTCTATTCTGATACCATCTGGGTCATTAATAAAATAAATTCCCATAGCATCATTAACTTTCTCTACACAGCCCATCTGTTCATGGTGTCTCAGTGACTCTTCATAATCTTCAACCTCAAAGGCAATATGAAGATCTTTTCCACCATTTTCATAAGGCTCAACGCGCCCTTTATTCCAAGTGAGTTCTATTTCAAATTCTCCAGCTTTAGTAGCCATATACGTGTTAGACCAAGTTTTATCTTCAGCCTCCATAACTCTTACTACCTCTAAACCTAAAGCCTCTCGGTAAAACTCAATTGAAGCATCTCTATCTAACACATGAATACAGTAATGGATAAATTTTCCTGCCATATACAAGCTCCCTCCATAAGTTTGTATCTCTTAATACAACTTGTTTTAATTGTATCTGAGCGGGCAGCAATAAATGCTTAAACACCTGAAAATCAGAACTTTAGCTAATAAAATATCGGCACGAGTAAAAAGCTTAAATGATGCTATTATTTATATATAGTATTTTAACTGGTATTTTAATGATAAAAAGATGGTGGAGGTTAGGGGGATCGAACCC
>JASBYZ010000037.1 GCA_029983705.1 Coriobacteriales bacterium | reverse complement strand
AAGCCTCTTTCATGGCGTCCACATTGAGCTCTGTTGCTAAGTCCCACACATAGTCTTGGGTAAATAGGGGGTGCACAATTGAAGTTGAAATTCGGTACTTATAGATACGCTTAAGAGCGCTAAAGCGCGCAGAAAAATCCTTTTGTGCAAGGTAGAGCTGTGAGACACGAATGTCGTCAGGTAAAAGTGCATCGAGTGCACGCTTTATTCTATAGGGCTCACGCGCATCAAAATCATCCTCATCTCTAAGCTCAAAGGAGGCGTGCTGGGCGCGCGCATGAACGCCAGTATCTGTTCTACCGGCACATACAGTATCTATCTCACGTCTAAAGTACGTGGAAAGAGCGCGCTCAAGCTCAGCTTGGACACTTGGAGCGTGCTTTTGTTTGGCATATCCTGCATAGGCTTTGCCTTTATAGCCAAACTTTACAACAAGCACTCGCTCTTCCATGGATATAAATCTCCTCTTTTTTGACTTCTTAGAACAGCAGCGAAATCACAAGCACTGCAAGCAAAGCTAGTATAGCAAGTATACCTTGCGCTTTTGTAAGAGGCTCTTCTGCATGAAGGATGGTTCTCCCCTCGCCTCTATAGCAGCGAGAATCCATCGCATCAGCCAAATCATAGCTTCGCTTAAACAAACCTACAAACATTGGAATAAACACAGGCAAATATGCCTTAATTTTTGTAAAGATTGAACCTGAGTCAAAATCAAGTCCACGTGATTTTTGCGCGTACACTACCCGATTAAACTCTGCAAAGGTAAGCGGAATAAATCTAATAGCAATGCTTATAGTAGTAATAATGTCATCAACCGGAGCATTAAATCTTCTGAGCCCCGAAAGATACCAATTTAGGGCTTGGCTTAGTTCTTGTACCGTGCTTGTAGAGGTAAGCACGAGCGACAAGAGCACGAGCATAACTATTCTGAGTACATAAAATACTCCTCGGAGCGCGCCCTCACTGCTAAGGCCAAAGTTTCCGATGAGTGCTAAATCTGCGTGAATGCTGAGCGCGTTTGCCAAAAACATGATGAGCAAAATAATTGATAAGGGTTTAAGGGCACGAATACTTGATTTCCAATTGAGTTTAGAGGCTACAAGAATTACTAGGGTGATAAGTAAAAATATCCCAAGCCCAATATAGCTATCAAGAAAAAAGATAGAAAGCGACATCACCGCTACAAAGGCAAGCTTGACGCGGGTATCAAGTGAGTGAATAGGGCTTTCAACTGACTGATAGGCTCCGGCAATTGTATTAAGCATGGCGCCTTACCTCATCAATATAATCTTCTACAGCTCGTAAAGAAAAGCTGTAAGGTGCTTTTATTCCTGAAAGTCTCTCAAGCTCTGCTTGTAGGGCTATAAGATCTGGAAGGCCTTCTTTGCGCCCCACAGATAGTTGTGCTTTCACAAACTCTTGTGCACTGATAAATTGTTCTAGACTGCCCTCTCTAAGCTCCCACACCCTATCAGCTTCAGGTAAAAAGAGCTCTAAGTCATGACTAATAATCAAAATAATGTAGCCTTGGGCTTTTAGTGAGTTAATTAAGCGCACAAAATTCATTTGAGATGGCACATCTAGTCCGGCACTTGGCTCATCAAATATTAAACAGGTGGGTTTAAATGAGAGAATACTTGCAATAGCTACGCGCTTAGCTTCTCCACCAGAAAGGCTAAAGGGTGATCGCTCAAGGTAGCGCTCTGGATCAAGTCCAACTAACTTGAGAGCATGATGTGCTGCCTCTAGAGCCTGCTTATCGTCCATGCCAAAATTTTTAGGACCAAAGCTCAGTTCCTCTTTGATGCTGCTTGAAAAAAGCTGACCTTGAGCATGCTGAAACACGAGCCCCACATCTCCAATGGCTACAGGACAGCCGTCAAGTAGAGGCTGTGCCTCTGCCCTTAAAAGGCCTGCAAGAATATAGGCTAAGGTAGATTTACCTGCACCACTTTTTCCAAGAAGTAGGGTATTTTTACCTGATTCAAGGCGAGCGCTCACCTCATGTAATACCCTCTTTTCTTGTGTGGGGTAGCGATATGAAAGCTCACTGATTTCTAAGATATGCTGCATAAGAGATCTGTCACCTAAGCTTTCATAATCTTTTTTGCCAAGCTTTCAGGATTCATAAAGATCTCGTCTTGAGGTGTTAGTTTAAGATCCATTAGGAGCTTAGTGTATGAGCCTGGCGTTATAAGACCTTCTGCATCAAGTAGCTCAAGTAGCTCTCTGAACTCATCGCGCTTAAACGTTTTGCTTAAAGTACCTTCTTTAAGCAGTAAGGCAGAATCACTATAAATAAGGTCTTGCGGATTATGAGAGATGTTAAGTATGGCAACTCCCGATTTATTAATTTTTACAATAATGCTCATTAATTTCTTCGCAAGCACTGGATCTAGCATTGAAAACGATTCGTCTAAAATTAAGTACTCTGGCTTCATTACAAGCACGCTTGCAAGCATGAGGCGCTGCTGCTCTCCCCCAGAAAGACTCTCCGGACTTCTCTTTTCAAGACCATTAAGCTCAGTTAGCTCTAAGACCTGTGCTACTCGTTTTTTTACTTCTGTTTCATCAAGGCCTAGGTTACACGGGCCAAAACAAAGTTCTTCAAAAACAGTTGAACTCACAATTTGGCTTGCAGGATCTTGACCTAAGAGTTGTACGCGAGATCTAATGTGAAAGAGATTTTGAGGCTCTAAAGTCTTTTTACCATCCAGTAAAACCTCTCCTGATAATGGGAGCCTTAGTCCGTTTGCAAGCTTTGCAATTGTAGACTTACCTGAGCCATTTTTACCAAGGAGACATACAAACTCACCTGGAGCAAGCGTAAAGTTAATATGAGATAAGAGCATGTCATCTGTACTCTTATAACTATATTCAACCTGCTTAAACTCAAGCACACTCTATCTCCTATACAAATAAAAAGGCGGCAAGCCCTCGAGCCTACCGCCTTAGTGTAACTAATTTAGCAAAAACCTTTAAGGATTATTTTTCTTCCTCTGCCTGAGCCTCAGTAGCCTCTTCAACTACCTCTTCAGCCTTAGCTTCTTCTTGCTCAACTTCTTTTTCTTCTACCTTCTCGTCCTTAGGCTCTTCTTTTTTAGCCTTTGGCTCAGCCTTTTTAGCTGCAGGTTTAGGCATTTCCTTCTTTTGAACTGCCTCTTGTACAAGCTCCATGATTACCATAGGAGCATTGTCACCTTTTCGAGGTCCAAGCTTCATGATACGGGTGTAACCGCCATCGCGGCCTTCCCACATGCCTTGTTGAACCTTCTCAAAAACCTCAGCTACAAGGTCCTTATCGCCTAAATAAGCGATAGCAAGACGACGAGAATGAATATCTCCGCGCTTAGCCCAAGTAATAACTTTGTCTACTTCAGGGCGAATTTCTTTTGCGCGAGCTTCGATGGTTTTAATTCTATCGTTTAAGAAAAGCGCACTTACGAGGCTTCTCTTCATGGCCTTTGTATGTGCAGAACTCGTACCGAGTTTGCGGCCTTTAACTCTATGACGCATAACGTTTTATCTCCTGGTCTTTATTGCTTGAGGCCGAGGCCCATTTCTTCGAGCTTATCTTTAACTTCTTCGATTGACTTAGCACCAAAGTTTCTGATGTTAAGTAGGTCGTTTTCTGAGAAGTCAACAAGCTGTCTAACTGAATGGATACCTGCACGCTTCAAGCAGTTGTATGAACGAACAGAAAGATCTAAATCTTCTATCTGCTTGTCAAGCTCGGTGTTAGTTTCAGTGTTTTCAGGAGCAAAAATTGATACCTCTTCAATTTCTTCTTCATCCTCAGTCAAAGACATGAATGCATTCATGTGCTGGTTGATGATGTTAGAAGCTTGAACAACTGCATCAACAGGATCTAGTGCTCCGTCAGTTTCTACTTCTAAGATGAGCTTACCGTAGTCAGTTCTTCTACCTACACGGGTATTCTCAACAATCTTGGTGCATCTTTTTACTGGTGAGAACAGTGAGTCAACGTGGATAACACCAATTGGGTCATCCTCTCTCTTGTTGCTCTCAGCAGAAACATAACCAATACCAGTGCCAATTCTCATTGACATGGCAAGGTGAGCACCATCATTTAGGGTAGCAATTACGTGGTCTGGGTTGATAAGGTCAAACTCAGCAGGAACAAAGAAATCTCCACCGGTAACAATAGCAGGACCATCAACACTTACGGTAGCTGATGCTTCCTCTGCCATGCCATTTGACTTAAATACCAAGCCTTTAACGTTTAATACGATGTCTGTAACATCTTCAACTACACCCGGAATGGTAGAAAACTCGTGCTGTACACCTTCAATATGGATTGCTTCAACAGCAGCACCATCTAAAGATGAAAGCAGCACACGACGCAATGAGTTACCTAGCGTGTCACCATAACCGCTTTCAAGTGGCTCAACTGTAAAGCGAGCGAAAGAGTCATTTACGTGCTCAACGCTAACCTGGGGCCTAATAAATTCTGACATATAGTACTTTCAGCCTCCCTGGACTCTGCTTAATAACTACTTAGAGTAAAGCTCAACGATTAGCTGCTCTTGGATGTCAAGATCGATTTGATCTCTCTCAGGAACAGACAGTACCGTACCTTGTAATTTCTCGATGTTAACCTCAAGCCAAGCTGGAACTTGTTGGCCTTCAGATGATACGAGAGCGCTCTTGATAACTAAAAGCTCTTTTGCCTTATCAGCAACAGCAATAACGTCTCCCTCTCTTACACGGTAAGATGGGATATCAACGCGTGAGCCATTAACAGTGATGTGACCATGGCTTACGGTTTGACGAGCTTCTTTTCTAGTCTTAGCAAAGCCGAGACGATATACTACATTGTCAAGTCTAAGCTCAAGAAGGCGCATAAGGTTCTCACCGGTAGGGCCTTCCATACGATCAGCTTTGGTGTAGAGGTTATGGAACTGACGCTCAAGCATGCCATAGATAAACTTAGCGCGTTGCTTTTCGCGGAGCTGTAAACCATACTCGCTGATACGACGGGTGTTACGGTTTAATTTTCTATTAGAAGTCTTGGTGTAACCCAAAACAATAGGATCTAAATCTAAAGACCTGCATCTTTTAAGAACAGGCGTATGATTAATAGCCATATATTTTTATCCTCCAACTACACGCGACGACGCTTTTTAGGACGAGCACCGTTGTGAGGTACCGGAGTAACATCCTGGATACTTGCAACTTCAAGTCCTGCAGCGGTCAGTGAACGAATTGCAGTTTCACGACCTGAACCAGGTCCCTTAACAAATACTGATACCTTATGAAGACCGTGCTCCATAGCAGTCTTTGCTGCTGACTCTGCAGCCATTTGTGCAGCAAATGGGGTTGACTTTCTTGAACCCTTAAAACCAACGGTACCAGCTGATTGCCAAGCAATTACGTTGCCTTGAGGATCAGTAATAGAAACGATGGTGTTGTTGAAGGTAGACTTAATGTGAGCCTGACCTACAGGGATATTTTTTCTATCAGCGCGTCTAATACGAGTTTGCTGTTGTTTCTTTTGTGCCATTTACCTGTCCTCCTACTACTTTCTTGCGCCAACTTGACGACGAGGTCCCTTGCGGGTACGTGCGTTAGTGTGAGTGCGCTGTCCACGAACAGGTAAGCCCTTACGATGTCTAAGTCCTCTGTTAGAACCAATTTCCATAAGGCGCTTGATGTTTTGACTTGCTACTCTTCTGAGGTCTCCCTCTACAAGATAGTTAGCGTCAATATAGTCACGAAGTTTAGTAACTTCATCTTCAGTTAAATCTCTTACACGAGTATCTGGGTTAATACCAGTCTCACTTAAAATTTTATTTGCGGTTGTACGGCCAATGCCGTAGATGTAGGTTAAGCCAATCTCAACACGCTTTTCGCGAGGGAGATCAACACCGTTAATACGGGCCAAGAGTGTCTCCTTCCTGCTAGCCCTGACGCTGCTTGTGGCGTGGGTTCTCACAAATTACAAGAACCTTGCCGTGGCGTCGGATGATCTTGCACTTATCGCACATCTTCTTGACCGAAGGACGTACCTTCATATTAATTTCCTTTCGGTAGTGCCTATCATTTACTAATAAAAAATCTATCTTATCGTCCAGCCGCAGACGTTTAAAACAAATTTGTCACTTAAACCTAGAAAAAGTAAGACTAAATAACACGAGCAAATCTTGCTCTGTTAAAGCCTTACTTACAAAAACAAGAACATAGAAGCCCTTGTTTATAAATTGTGCTCTTACTTAAAGCGGTAGGTAATGCGGCCTTTAGTAAGATCATATGGTGAGAGCTCAACAGTGACTTTATCACCAGGTAAAATACGGATATAATTCATACGAATCTTACCTGAAATATGAGCTAAAATCTCATGACCATTTTCAAGTTCTACCTTAAACATAGCGTTTGGTAGGGGCTCGATTACTGTACCTTCAAGCTCAATTGCATCTTGCTTTGACACGTAACTCACTTTCTATGGGTTTTAGCGGCAACTGAAAATTTTACACCTTATGCACTAGTTTTCAATGTTTTAGGTGCTTCTTGATATAAATTACATGTTTACGTGGTAGATTGTCTCGCCTTTCTCATTTATAAGGCGGGCATTTAGTATAGCACCATCATTGTTGAGCTCATAAACAAACCATCTATCCGGTGCCAGATATCTTAGACTCATCGTCTCATTTGTATCTATAGTGAAAAGTTTATTTCCACTCTCATCATATACCACCAACGGATCGCCAAAGGGATTTTGGCCACCATAGGAGTGAGGAATAAGCCTGACGCTATTACCAATTCTAAAGACCGCAGTTGAAAAGGTTTCTACCTTATTAAAATCACAGTCAAGCTTTTCTCCACGTGAGTTCACAAGACAGAGACGTGGAGTCCCCTCTTCAGCGTACAAACCACCAAAACTCTTATAAAATACCGTATCTGTAAGCTGTCTATATCCACCAAGTAAGAAAGGTGTGCTTGCAAAGCCTCGTATATTAAGTATCTTTCTAAGTCCTTTTGATTGTTCTGTAAGGTCTTCGCTTTAGGAATTATCAAATCCTAAGTAGTCTACAACTTGATCTTTAGTGACAAGATAACCTTTATTAGTTACATAAAGCTGGTCATCATCGTGGAAATAAATAGAGGCTATTCCTTGGTCAAAAAACAACATTGGGATATCTTTAGCAAGTGGAATTATTTCTTCAAAGTCAATTGAGATATATCCGATGTGCCCATGACCTACCATCGAGTCATAATTTATCAGATAGCCAAAAATATTATCTCCTGCATAGTATATTGAATCAATTTTTGGATGCTTTTCTAAGAGCTTGAGTAGGCTTGCATATTGTTCCTTGGGGCTTTTTTGGAGGTTATCTGTGAGTAAATTAGATGGAAACGCTGGTAATCCGTTTTTGATTGAAAGTACTTCATTGCCATTTTTATCAATTAGCACTGCATTAGAATTTTCGCTTGAATTATCTGTACCAACAAGGCCATATCCTAACCTAAATGGCTGGACAAATTCATACTTTGGCTCAATCACCCACTGGTAGTTTTCATCAACATATCCCCATTTTCCTGACTCACTTACCATGGGGTATACACAATCTGGAAAGCTGCACTCTTCTGTATAATCCATAACGTCTCCCCAGTTTCTAATGTAAGGAAATTCTGAAAGATTTGCACCAAAATCATTAGAAATAAGGTCAGCTACTGATGCATTTTCCTGAGTAGTTTTAAAGTTAGAGCTTATTGGCTCTTTGAGCTCAATCCGTTTAATAAATTGAGCATCTTCTATTGAAAATAGGTCTATGTATTTATCTTGAAACCAGACCGCAAAGATGTTTGGATTGATTACTGTAATAGTATCTTTCGCTGAAAATAGTATTTTTCCGTCCTCATTTACAATAAAACTATTAGCATCTTCTGACTCACTATCATGCCCAACAAAATAAGTGCTTTCTTCAGTCCGATATATTTCTAGAAAGTCGGCTTCAGCATGAAATGTCTTTAGACGCTCTCCTCCCTTTCCAAGGAATGAAAACTCCCGATTACTATTAGCAAGATACTTATTTTCATCATATTTAACTATCTTGCTATATGAGTAAGTAGGTTCTATCGTCCAGGCACCATCACAGTTAATCATGCCTCCAGAATTATGGGTATCACCAGCAAAAATTTCCCCAAAATTAAAATAAGTAAAAGGATAAGCACAAATCAATCCGCCAAAACTTTTACCTCTGGATGTAATATAAGGGTCTTGATACATACGAGCTTCGGAGATGCTATTTTTGGCTGAAGCTCCACCACTAAAGTATGCGTTATGCCAAAAATTGTCTGTAGGCTCACTTATCTTATTGAGATTACCGTCAACAATATAATTTTTCTCAACATCAGCAAAGATATTTTCTTTGTTTGAGATTCTTACTTGATAGAGATTTTCTCCCACATACTTTAGGCTTTGATAAGAGTCTGAGCTGGTGAGAAATGCCATTACTTCAGCGTATTTCTTCTTGATATCTTTTGCCTGAGTAAAAATATATACTGCATCTCTGAGACGCTCATCAACAGGCTCGCCTAAAACATCTTTTCCCTCTTCATCAATTAGTGTGTAGTTGTACACATTTGGCTTTGGCAAGCTTTCATCATATTTTACATAGGAACCAACTAGAGCATAACCGTTTACGAAATTTTGGGCGTAATCATATCGTGGAGATATTAACCACTGTCCTCCTTCATCAACAAAACCAAATTTCTCATCTTTGCCTTCAAGCGCTTTGGGCTCATTATTCATATATCTAATATCTGCACCAAAATCGGGATCAAATTCACTTGGATCAGGATGCTTATCAATATTTTGATTTGAACAAGCTAGAAGGCCCCATAAGGCACTTGTGAGAAATAAGAGCAGGAAAAGACATGCTGCTAAACGGGCAACTTTCTCTTTATTTACAGCGACCATCTTGTCCTCATTCAATAAATAATTTTATGAATACTTTATGAACTCGCATACGCCCGTTAGAGGCTAGAAAGCGGAAGTATCCGATTTAATCAGTATATAACATTATAGGTTAGGAGGTTTACACCCTTTGAAAGCGGTGTCATTAGAACATATTTATAAACTCTTTGGCCCTCATCAAAAAGAAGCATATAAGATGCTTAAAGAAGGAGCTAATAGGGCCGAAGTTATAAATAAGCTCCAAACAATGCCAGCGGTAATTGACGTTTCTTTAGACGTAGAGCCTGGCGAAATTTTTGTCCTCATGGTACTTTCTGGATCAGGTAAATCAACACTGTGTCGCTGCATGAATCTGCTTCACAAACCAAGTTATGGTTCTGTAAAAATCTTTGACCAAGATATTCAAAACCTCTCAGATCAAGAACTCAGAAAACTTAGAAGCGAAAAGATATCCATGGTGTTTCAAAACTTTGGACTCCTCCCTGTTTTAGAAAATGCAATGTGGGGTTTAGATATCCAACACGTAGACAAAGAAGAAGCTCAAAAGAAGGCTCAGCACGCCATAGCACAGGTAGGGCTTGCAAAGTGGCAAGATTATTTTCCCGATGAGCTCTCAGGTGGTATGAAACAACGTGTGGGCCTTGCCCGCGCTCTTGCAGCTGACACTGACATTATCTTAATGGACGAGGCTTTCTCGGCACTTGATCCACTAATCAGATCAGAGATGCAAGATGAGCTCTTATCGCTCCAAGAAGACCTGAAAAAGACCATTATTTTTATTACCCACGACCTAAACGAGGCAATGTATTTGGGAAACCGCATTGCCATCCTAAAAGACGGCCGTCTAGTACAGGTTGGCACAGGTGAAGATATCTTAGAGAACCCGGTAAACGACTACGTA
The DNA here is from genome assembly GCA_029983705.1 of Coriobacteriales bacterium. Taxonomy (GTDB): domain Bacteria; phylum Actinomycetota; class Coriobacteriia; order Coriobacteriales; family JAEZZM01; genus JASBYZ01. The sequence continues at coordinate 2,757 of JASBYZ010000037.1, read as the reverse complement.
GGATCTTTTATTGAAAACGTTGACCGCTCTAAGGTGCTTTCTGCTGAGTCAATCATGGTATCCCCTGTTAACCGCATGGTTAGCGGAGAGGGTCCTCGCGTGGCACTCAGGCGTATGCGCGAACTTAACGTGAGCTACCTCTACGTGGTAAACCACAAGCAAATGCTTATTGGCTCAATTACAGCAGAAAACGCGCTGGATGCAGCACGTAAAAAACAAAGAACACTTCAGGGCTATATCAACACCGATGTCTATTCGGTTAACCTTCAAAATACGGTGGGCGATACCCTCCAGTCTGCTATCGAGTCAAATATCCCGCTTGCAGTCGTTGACGATGACAACAAACTTATAGGCGCAATTCCTACCACAGCAATACTAACTGCAATTGATGCAAATGATTATCCAGAGGTTGACTTTATGGGTAGAGTTGTGGGCGATAAGGACCCTGAGCTTTTAAGAATCCATAAAAGCTATCAGCTCTCACAAGATGACAATAAGAGCGGAGGCGATAAATAATGGAGACACTAGAACAGTTTAGAATTCCTTTAGGAGACTGGATTGAAGCTATAGTTGAGTTGATGAATACTAACTGGGAACCCTTTTTTGATGCGATATCAGCAGGTATAAGAACCTTTATTGAAGGACTCACTGCGCTATTTACCCTCCCACCTTCAATCTTGTTTATTGCACTTTTGGCACTCATAGCTTTTTACTTTAAGGGATGGAAGTTCGCGCTCTTTAGCGCCCTCTCGTTTTTACTGGTGGTAAGTATGGATTTGTGGTATCAAACCATGTCCACCCTTTCTATGGTACTCACCTCATCTTTGATAGCCATAGTCATAGGCGTGCTTTTAGGTATTTGGGCTTCAAGCTCTAAAAAAGTTTCTGCAGTTATCAAGCCTATTATGGACTTTATGCAGACCATGCCTGCCTTTTATATTTGATTCCTGTAATCATCTTCTTTGGTATTGGTGTAGTGCCAGGTACTATTGCAACCGTAATATTTGCTATGCCACCAGCAGTAAGACTTACTGAGCTGGCTCTTAGATCAGTAGACCCTGAGGCTGTTGAGGCAGGAGAGGCATTTGGAGCAAGCCCTCAAAAGATTTTATGGGACGTAAAACTCCCACTGGCACTTCCTTCAATTATGAGCGGAGTAAACCAGGTAATCATGCTTGCACTTTCAATGGTAGTTACCGCAGGTATCGTTGGTGCTGGCGGACTTGGTTCTGTAGTGTATCAGGGTGTTACCAGACTTGATATTGGACTTGGTTTTGAAGGCGGTATTGCTGTTGTGGTATTGGCAATCTTTTTAGACCGCATCTCTGCTTCCCTTGGTAAAAAAGCTAACAAGCGCATTAACCATAATTAGGGAGGTGCCATGCTTATATTTAAAGACATATCAATTAAAAAGAGCGTCTTACGCATAGCTCTTCTAGCACTCAGCGCTCTTGCGCTCGTACTATCACTTTCCTCTTGTGGCGCCCTTAAGGATAAAACCATCAAAATTGGGTGGATTCCTTGGGATGAAGACATTGCGGTTAACTACCTCTGGGAGCATATCTTGACTGAAAAAGGCTACAATGTTGAGCTTTTAATGGCTTATGCTGGCCCTATTTTTGAAGGAGTAAGCTCTGGGGACATCGACCTCTTTATAGATGCCTGGTCTCCGGTTACCCACGCTGACTACATCAAGCGCTATAAGGGAGAGTTTAAAGAGCTTGGCACCTGGTATGATCAGGCAACACTTAATTGGACCGTACCTGCATACCTTGAAGGTATCGACAGCATTGAAGACCTTAAAGAAAACGCCGACCTCTTTGGCGGACGCATTATAAGTATTGAGCCTGGAGCAGGCATTACCTGCCTCTCTCAAGAAGAAGTTATCCCAGCTTATGGCCTTGAGTCCATGGATTTTGTTACAGGTTCTACCGTGGCAATGCTTGCCGAGCTCAGAAGCGCAATTGAAGACCAAAAGCCAATAGCGGTAACCCTTTGGCATCCGCACTGGGCCTACTCAAGCTTTGACCTAAAAGACCTTGAAGACCCTCAAGGGGCACTTGGCGAGGCAGAGGAGCTCAAGGTAATATCGGTCTTAGGCTTTGATGAAGAGTATCCAGAAGTTGCTCGCTGGATGAGTAATTTTAATATGAATGATGAGCAATTAGCTGAGCTAGAAGAGATTGTTATTAACCAATATGGTGTGGGCGATGAGGACTTGGGTGCATCAAAATGGCCTGAAGATCCTGAAAACAAAGCCCTTGTAGATTCTTGGCTGAGCTAAAGTATAGCTCGAAGAGCAAAACTCAAAGGAGTGTCTCTCTTAGCGAGAGTCACTCCTTTTTTGTATGACAATATGTAGTGCAAAACAGAACGCTATGGTCACAAGGACATCAATCACAGTTGCCCCAACTATAAGATCTAGCCCCATCAAGAATCTGTAGAGCAAAAAGCCTACAAGCCAAATTACAAAATTTTGTGTGCTAATAAGCTTTGTAGAGACATCCTTTTTAATCAAATAAAAATCAGCTACCTGAATTGCAATCATTGGAGCAAATACAGATCCAATAAAGTACAAAAACTCACTAATGTTTTCTGGAGAGAAAAATATAGCCGCTACCGTGCCAATCACTGTCACTGCCAAAGCCACGTATCTGCCAGAAAGTTTATGATTGATAGTTACACTTGATACTCCTGCAGAGTAGGCATCTAAAAAGGTGGTAGTTACGGTAGAAAATACCACAATTACAATACCAC
>JASBYZ010000036.1 GCA_029983705.1 Coriobacteriales bacterium | reverse complement strand
GTTAGTACCACTGAAACTAAAAATTTGCTACTATATTTCATGGTTGTCCTTTCTTAAAACGTAGTATGTAATGTATTGCAAATAAGAATCGTTCGCAACTAAAAAATTTGAGAGATTTCAAAAAAAGGTAGGTTTATGGAAAGCTTTAAACAGCTTTTAAGAGAGCACGATCTTAAAATCACTCCTGCTAGATTAGGTATTTTAGATATTTTGCACGACAGCACAAGTCCTATGAATGCAGAAGAGATTTATAATGAGGTATCAAAAGAAACACACACTTCACTCGCAACAATCTATAGAACCTTAGGTCAATTTAGTGAGCTTGGACTGCTTATGCAAGACAACTCAAGCGACGGATCTATCTACTATCAGTTTGCTACTGACAACCACAGCCACTACTTAAAATGCTCTAATTGTAACAAGCGTATTCATCTTGAAAATTGTCCGCTCTCTGACCTTGAAGAGCGCATACAAAAAGAGACCGGCTTTAAAATCACCGGTCACTCACTTGAATTTGTTGGACTGTGTCCTGAATGTCAAAAAGAGCTTCAAGCATAAAAGAAGCTCTTACTTTTCTTTTGCGCTCTCAATAAAGGCTTTAAAGAGGGCAAAAGACTTTTCATCTGTAGCTGCCATACGCTCAGGATGCCACTGCACTCCAAGGGCAAACTTCTTGTTTGTAAGCTCAATGCCTTCAATAATTCCGTCTTCACACACTGAGTTTACGATAAGCTCATCGCCTACTTTTTTAATTGCCTGATGATGAATGGTGTTCACGCTTAAGGTATCAGTATTCAAGATGTCTTTTAGAAGCGTGTTATCTTCTACAAAAACTGTATGACGTACGTCTACAAACTCTTGATCATCTGTAAGTTTTACATGCTCAAGCTTACCAGGTAGCTCTGTTGGAATATCCTGATAAAGACTTCCGCCTTTAAGAACATTAAGCACCTGCATGCCTCTACAAATTGCAAAAAAGGGCTTATCCTCTTCTAAACAAAGCCTCATAAGCTCAAGCTCAAACTCATCTCTAAGCTTGACTGGGGCAAACTGGCTTTTGTGCTCTTCACCATAGGTAGCAGCGTCAAGGTCTGCTCCCCCACTAAATAAAATGCCATCACACATATCTAAATTTTGGCGGATAAATTCTGGCCTGTTTGTCATAGGAAGCAATACTGGCTGACCGCCGGCCATTACTATTGCATCTAAGTAAACGTTTCTTACATACTGCAAATCTTTAGGGGCAAGTGCCCACATAGTTACACCAATTAAAGGACTTGTATGTGACAAGAGAAAAGACCTCCTGGTATGTATGTGTTTATTGCTAAATTTGACTCCAGGCTCTCTCAACCTGAAGCTCTTGGAACAACTTCTTACCCCAATCGGTCTGCCCTAAAGACCTCTCATTCAAATCTTCTAAAACTTGCTGTAAATCCCATGGGAGCGGATCGAGCAAGGCGATTTCTTCGTGAGTGATGGGGTGCTTTAAGCGTATGCGATAAGAATGGAGGAATTGTCTATCAAGGCCAAGGTCTCCCTGATTTCTCTTAGGCCCATAGAGCGGATCTCCCACACAGGGGTGATGAATGTATTGCATGTGCACCCTAATTTGATGGGTTCTACCTGTATAAAGCTTGCATTCCAAGAGGGTAAAGCCATCATCGGTAGAAGATGCATCAAAGCGTTCAAGCACCTTAAAGGTGGTAAGTGCATCACGCGCAGTCGCAAGTTTTGAGACTGCCATCTTTGTTCTGTCACGTGTTGAGCGCGCAATTGGTCCGTCAATAATGCCCGAATCAGGAGAAATGTATCCTTGAACAAGCGTTAAATAGCGCCTATCAACAGTTCTTAGCTTGATTGCAGACTGAAGTGCTGCTTGGTTCTCATCATCTTTAGCAGCAAGCATAAGCCCGCTTGTATCCTTATCAAGTCGGTGTACAATGCCTGGCCTGTCCTCGCCCTGAAGCATACCAAGGTTGTGAATACCGCAGTGCGCAACAAGCGCGTTAGCAAGGGTACCTCGCTCATGGCCTTGGGACGGATGGACAACAAGGCCAGCCTGTTTAGAGAGGATAATCATATAATCATCCTCATATCTAATGTCAAGCGGAATATGGTCAGGAACTATTACGGCTGATTTAGGAGCAGGAAGTTCAACTTCCACCCGGTCTCCTTCTTCTAAAATATGCTTTTTAACGCAGCACATCTCTCCATTAACCGACACCTTTCCCGCCTCAATAAGCTTAACTGCTTTTGAGCGAGAAGTAATGTGGACTACGCTCGCAAGAAAACTATCCAGTCTCGAGCCGTCGTCTTGGTCATCTATTGGCGCAAGGTATCGATTATCAGCCTTAGTGTATCAGCCCAGCTCAGCTTTTTTATGGGATGGACTCAACAAAACAGCCGCTACAAATAAGACTGCACCAATCGTAATGGCAATATCAGCAACATTAAAGACCGGAAAATTAATAAATGCAAAGGAGAAAAAGTCTGTAACATAGCCATGAAAAATTCTGTCTATAACGTTTCCTATTGCACCTGAAACTATCAAGCTTAAGGCAAAGACCTCAACAAAGTTTGAAAACTTATCAAAGGCCAAATAGAGTACCGATGCCATGGTTACTACTGCTGCCATAATCACAAAGTACCAGCGAGCTCCCTCTAAAATACCAAAGGCAGCACCGGTATTTTCAACATAAATTAAATTTAGAATGCCCGGAATAAACACCTCAAGATGACCCGTCAGCGCAAGGCTTTGGCGCGCCATCTCTTTAGTGAGCTGATCTGCAATTAAGACCAGAGCTATCAAGGCAAAAAATATTACAAAGGCCTTGATAACTCTAGATGCTTCTGTGTGTTTCTCAAGACTCACGCCTACATTCTCCTTAACGTATGAGCGCATCTCTCGCAAAGTTCTGGATAGTCTGGGTCTAAGCCTAGCTCCCTAATATTCCAGCAACGTGGGCACTTCTCGCCCGAAGCTTTAAGAACTTCAACAGAGATTTCATCTGCAGGCTTAAAGCTTGTGTTATGAACAATAAAGAACTCATTTAGGTTGTCGATAAGCTCTTCTGATTCAAACTCATCAATATAGCTTTGAGGTGCACTGATGACGATATCAGCCTCTTGGCTTTTACCGATAAGCTCATGTAAGCGTGCATCTTCAAGTGCTTTGGTAACCACATCTCTAAGCTCCATAGCCTTATCGTACTGGGCTTGGAGTGTAGCAGCCTTCTCATCATCAAGCTTTGGCTCATACCAAGAAATTAAGGCTGCAAAGTCCTTGCCCTGCTTAAGACCTTCAGGAGTGTATTCAAATACTTCATCTACCGTAAAGGCCAAAATAGGTTGAAGAATGCTCATCATGCAGGAAAGAATTTCTGCAAGTACAGTTTGTGCGCTTCTTCTTGCAAGTGAGTCTGGAGCATCTGAATAGAGTCTATCTTTGAGCGCATCCATGTAAATGCTTGAAAGCTCACTTACCACATAGGCATAAACAGCACGGTATACGTGGTGGAATCTATAGTTTTCATAAGCGACCTTGCACTCAGCTACAAGCTTGTTTAAACGAGCAAGCGCCCATTTGTCCATGAGTCTCATCTCATCAAAGGAGACTGCATCTGTTTGTGGGTCAAAGTCATATAGATTTGAGAGAAGGAATCTAAAGGTGTTTCTGATTCTTCTGTATGCATCAGAGGTTCTCTCTAAAATTGACTTTGATACCGACATATCTTGTGATGAGTCAGTTGATGCAACCCAGAGACGAAGTACGTCTGCACCCAAGGTATCTGCAATTTCATTTGGATCAATCACATTACCAATGGATTTAGACATCTTTTTGCCCTGCTCATCTACGGTAAATCCTTGTGAGACTACAGACTTATACGGTGCCTTACCATAAGCGCCTACTGAGGTAAGAAGTGAAGATTGGAACCAACCACGGGGCTGGTCAGATCCCTCCAAATACATATCTGCAGGTCTTGAAAGTAAATCATAGTTATCTAGAACTGAGGTGTGAGACACACCACTCTCCCACCACACATCCAAGATGTTTTTCTCTGGCTCAAAGCTTTCAGCGTGAGCTCCGCACTTAGGACAGGTGAGGTCTTTTGGAAGGTAGTCTTTTGGCTCTGTGGTAAACCATGCATCAGAGCCCTCGCGTCTAAAGAGATCAATTACCGCGTCAAAACTTTCTTCTGTAGCGATAGTTTCTCCGCACTCTTTACAGTGATGAACTGGGATTGGAATACCCCAAGATCTTTGGCGAGAAATGGTCCAGTCTGGCCTATCTCTAACCATAGAACCAATGCGGTTTATTGACCACTCTGGATACCACTTAACATCTTTCATAGCCTCAAGTGCGCTCTCGCGAAGACCTGCCTTATCCATAGAAACAAACCACTGCTCAGTTGCTCTAAAGTAAACAGGGTTTTTGCATCTCCAGCAGTGTGGGTAGGAGTGCTTAATATTCTTTTTAACTAAGAGTTCATCTTTTTCTTTCAAGAACTTAAGTACTGGCCCTACTGCATCTTCAATATTGATGCCTTCAAACTGTCCGGCACCCTTATCAAAGCTACCGTCATCTTTAACGGGCATTCTGATTTCAAGACCATTAGCAATACCTGCTACATAGTCTTCTTGACCATGTCCTGGAGCCGTATGAACTGCACCAGTTCCACCATCAAGGGTTACGTGGTCAGCAACAATAATTCTGCCCGTTTCACCCTCTAAGGTTGGATGTTGATAGTGAAGCCCTACCAGGTCTTTACCTTTAAACTTGAGGGTCTCGCCGTCTACTTTGTAGAGCTCATAGTCCTCAATTTCAGCCTGAGCAATAACGGTTTCAACAAGCTCTTCAGCAAAGATCATCGCATCATTTTCGTGGATTACTACCACATAGTCAGCATCCTCATTAAGAGCTACACCAGAGTTTGATGGCAAGGTCCATGCAGTGGTAGTCCAAATAAGGACTGAGAGCTTTTTATCAAGATCTTTAAGGGCCTCTGGCTTATCAATTAAGAAAAACTTAACGTAAAGCGATGGACTTGATACGTCAGCGTATTCAATTTCTGCCTCAGCAAGTGCAGTTTCGCAGTGGATACACCAGTGAACTGGCTTTCTACCCTTAAAGATAGCGCCGTCAAGATAGATTTTCTTAAATACCTCAACGTCTCCCGCTTCATAATCATGATTGAGTGTGAGATATGGATTATTCCAAAGACCTAATACGCCCAATCGTTTAAAACCCTCGCGCTGGATATCAACGTTTTCAAGCGCATACTCTCTGCACAGGCGTCTGATTTCTGCTTGAGGGGTCTTTCTGAACTTCTCGGTACCAAGCTTAACTTCAATTTTATGCTCAATAGGCTGACCGTGGCAGTCCCAGCCTGGAACGTATGGAGTTAAATATCCCTGCTCAGAGTAGTATCTATTAATAATATCTTTACTAATTTTGTTTAAGGCATGTCCAATATGAATAGGTCCATTTGCATAAGGAGGTCCGTCATGCAATACAAATGGGGTCTTGTCTTTGTTTTGCTCGATTAATTTTCCAAATACGTCTTCTTTGTACCACTTTTCTAAGCGAGCTGGCTCATTTTTTGCAAGCCCTGCACGCATAGGAAAATCAGTTTTAGGAAGATTCATTGTCTTCTTATATTCGTTTGCCACTTTCTACCTCACTTTATTGGACCTGTAGCATTTGCCTTAATGCCTAAATAATAAATAATAGACTATCGTATAAAAAATTGTGACTAGTATTCAATACCCTTTCGGGCGAGTAGCCCTTGGTCAAAATAATGTTTTACCGCTTTCATTTCGGTAATTAAATCAGCTAGATCTCCTAAAGGCTCAATTAAACCGCGTCCGGTTAAAACAAGTTCACAGGTATCGGACTTAAGCTCAATAAGTGTTTCTATATCACTACGACTTAAGTAGCCACGCCTTAGGGCCTCTCCCACTTCATCTAAAATAAGGAGGTCAAGGCTGTCATTTTCTAAATCACGTGAGGCATTTGAGAGTATCTCTCTTACCGCCTCTCTTGGGTCTTGAGCTTTAGCTTGGATAATTTCAAAACCAAGGCGGTCTGCCGCCTCATGCTCACTACAATGCATCTTTTTTATAAACTGATACATCTTAGTGCGAAGCCCGTATCCGCTTGCTCTAAACATGAGCCCGATAGCAGCCGTGGTTTTACCCTTACCATCACCGGTATAAATTTGCACTTTTCCTGTATCAAGCTTTGGCATTAATCCTCTTTTAGTTTTGATGATATGAAAGCTGAAACACCTATTATAACGATTGAAGATATAAATGCTGTAGCTTTGCTCAATTTATGGGCTTTCTTCAAATCATTGGGACAAGGAGTTTGAGCCTGCGCATTTATGCGTGGATGATCAACTACTTTTTCCGTATAGACTGCAGGACCTCCAAGCTCAATATCTAAGGCACCCGCAAAGGCAGCTTCACTCATGCCTGCATTAGGAGATTCATGCTTGCGTCCGTCTTGACAGAGCACTTGAAGAGATTTTTGCGCATTAAAACCAAGACACTTGCTGGCTATTACTGTTGAGAGTGCAGTTATTCTTGCAGGTATAAAGGCAAAGATATCATCAGTCTTGGCAGATGCTCTTCCAAAATAGAGGTAGCGCTCATTTTTATATCCCACCATTGAGTCAAGCGTTGAGACAGCTTTGTAGAGCCATCCAAACTCAAGTGCTCGCCCAGACATCGCTCCAAGAGCCATCCAAAAAAGCGGAACTACAAAGCCATCAGAGGTATTTTCTGCAAGTGTCTCTACACCTGCCTTAGCTATGTGAGAGGCGCTAAAGCCTCTTGTATCTCTTCCAACATACTGAGAGAGCACTACTTGCGCCTGTCTTATATCGCCGGTCTTTTCTGCCACATCAAGTGATTGTAATATATCTTTTCCAGCATCAAGTAAGGAGCGTTCTGCAAGAGCTGCCTGCAAAAAATACAGACGTACAAGAGGCATCTTAGAGATAATGTGAGCAGCAAAATAGCTTGAGCCCGTAAGAGCAAGAAGTAAGATAAGGCCTGATAAAAACTGTTGGCTCTCTGTAGCATCTTGAGAGTACAGCTTTGCTTCTAAAAAATTTTCAAGCTTGCCTAGAGCCTCAACGGGATGAAGAATGCTGCGAGGATCTCCAATAAGGCTATCAAGTACACAGGCTAAAGCTAAGCTTTTAATGATTTGAGCGTTCATCTTGATACTCACATGCTTTTTGAATAAATCTTTGAGCAAGTTTTGGATAGGCATAAAAATCAATGTGGGCAAAAGAAGCCACCGTATTTTTATAGCATGCTCCTGTCTTCCAGCTCAAATGATTTGAAAGCTTACTAAAGGCAAAGACTTCCTTTTCGCCCGTTATCTGTGCATGATGAAACTCGTGTGCACGATAGATTTCACCTGCTTTAAATAGGAAGGTATCATCAAGTGCCTCAAAACTCACGTAACCAAAATGAGGAGATTTTTTATCCTGAAGTCTCGCGCTCAGTGAATCAAAGACTGCAGCAAGCTCAAAGCTTACTCCTGCCTTATTAGTTAGGCTTTTACAGAGATAGAGATAGCCTCCACACTCAGCATAGATTGGCATACCAGATGAGGCTGCATCCTTGACGCTTGATCTCATGCTCTCATTTTTCTCAAGGCGTGCTGCAAACTCTTCTGGAAAGCCTCCGCCAATATAGAGTGCGCTTATATCTTCTGGAAGTTTACTGTCTTCTAAAAATGAGCACTCTACAAGGTCTGCTCCTAAAAAGCTTAAAGTCCTGAGGCTAGAGTTATAGTAAAAATTAAAGGCTGCATCTTTAATAATGCCTATCTTGACCCGGCACGCACTTTTATAGGGAGCTAAGCTTTCACTCAAACTTTTATACTCAAGTTTTGGGGCACCTTTTGAAAGAGTAATTATCTTTTGAATATCTAAGCTTTCTTCTGCCTTAAGGGCCAGGTAGTCAAGCTTTTCTTCAATATCTTCTATCTCTTGTACTTGTGTTAGTCCAAGTTGGCGAGAAGGCAGCTTAAGCTTCTCATCATGCTTGAGGTAACCTAAGTATTCAAGACCTTTGAGCTCTGCTACTAATGACTCAAGTAGCCTTAAATGGCTCTCACTTTTAATATCAGAAAATATAATGCCAGCAAGATTTAGCTCAGGATCAAAATTTTTAAAGCCTTCAATTAAGGCAAGCACACTTCGCGACATGCCATGAGCTGGAATAACTAAGATAACTGGAGTCTGAGTTAATTTGGCAATCTCAGCACTTGATGCGCGCTCAGTTGTACCAAGCCCATCAAAAAGTCCCATAACGCCCTCAATAACTGCTATCTTTTCTTGAGAGCTCTCTTGCATGAGTAAACTTGTAATTGCTTGAGGAGCATTAAGGTAGCTATCAAGGTTTTGAGCAGGACTTCCTGAAACAAAGCTATGATAGGCCGTATCTATATAATCAGGACCGCACTTATATGCTTTGACTTGCTCACCCAATCGTTTAAGCGCTGCAATAATAGCTAAGGTAAGAGTTGTTTTTCCTGAATTGGAAAAAGGTGCTGCAATAAGTATGCGGGGAAAAGATCCAGACGACAAAAACTAGCCCTCCTTAAGAAAAAGCCTCAACGCGCTTTAAGATGTCATCCAGGTCTAGATGCTCTTCAAGAAGGGCTGCAAGCTTTTCATACTGTTTGTCCTTATAGGCCTCAAGGCTTTCCTCAGCATCATCTCTTTTTTGAAGTACAAAATCTGGACGCGCTTGTTTGCAGATAAGCTCAACGGCCCTATCGTCATCAAAGATACCGTGGAGGTAGGTCGCAAAAATCTTACCATCCTCACTCACATAATTTAAAAGCGAATCTTGACGCCTAGGCTCGGCCTTGATGTGTGCGGTAAGGAAATCAGTATGCCCCTCGACAAGTAAGCTCACCCCATTATGAATCTCATAGCCACTAAGCTTTTGATTACTAAATGAGGAAAGTTCTCCTTCAAGCTGAGCTTTAAGCGTACAGCTTGTAAGACACTGTGTTTTTTGCTCAATAAACTTTGTGGTATACGGAAATACGCCCAGGCCTTCAGCCCGCAAAGGCACACCTTCTACCCCATCTGGATCTTCAAGGCTTTTTCCAAGCATTTGGAGACCCCCACACAAACCAAAGACAGCTCCACCTTGAGAGATGTATTTTTTAATCTCGTCTGCGAGCCCATTTTCTTGTAAGAGCTGCATATCTTTTACCGTAGCCTTAGTACCAGGAAGAATTAAAAGATTTGGGCTCTGGGCATTACTCATGTCCTCTGCGCAGCTAATATATCTTACAGAGATATTTTTAAAACGCTCAAAGTTTGCATAGTCACACACGTTTGCAATGTGTCCTACCTTAACTATGGCAATATCAAAGTATTCTTTAACGCCTAGAGATTCTTGCTGTCTTACCTGTGAAAGAGCATTTAGTTTGTTTTTAAAACTCAGTGAATCTTCAACGTCAATCTCAATATCGCTATAAGGAATTACCCCTAAACACTCAAGTGGAATATAGTCTTTAAGCTGCTCTAGACCGGGCTTTAAAAGCTCTACGTCCCCTCTAAATTTATTGATGACATATCCCATAAGGCGCTTTTTCTCAGATTCAGAAAGCAGCATATAGGTACCGTAAATTGAAGCGAATACTCCGCCTCTATCAATGTCAGCTACAAGTATAACTGGAGCATCAATCTCTTCAGCAAGCCCCATATTTACGAGGTCTTCTTCTCGCAGATTAATTTCTGCAGGAGAACCTGCACCTTCAACTACTACATAGTCATATTGCTTAAGGCGGCAACTATCTCAGCTTTAAGTTTAACTTTAAGCTTTTGGTATTCATCCGCTTTGAGGTGTCCAAATGAGACATCACGAACAAGGACTTGCGAACCATTATCTGAGGCTGGCTTAAGCAAGATTGGATTCATAAGTGAAGTAAGCTTAGCCCCCGCAGCCTCTGCTTGCACAGCCTGAGCGGTCCCAAGCTCATGACCTTCAGAGCTAATGCGAGAGTTATTTGACATGTTTTGACTTTTAAAAGGCGCACAAGTGATTCCCCTCTTTTTAAGGGCGCGCAAAAGTCCTGTTACTACAAAGCTCTTTCCAACATCAGAGGCGGTGCCCTGAATCATTACTGTTTTAGCCATACCTAATCTTTCTTGAGCGCACGTGCCCAGGCAATAATTTCTTCTACACTTGTAAAGCTATTTGTATAGTCTAAATCTTTTGGACGAGAAATTATAAGAGAGATCATATTAAGCCTTTGGGCCGCGTCAATTTTTTCTTTTAAACCCCCGCGCACCCCGCTTTCCTTTGTGATAAGGAGTTCTGAGCCTTCAAAATCTCTTAGGTTATCCTCTAGGCTAAAAGGTCCTGTTTTACAAATGATTTGATCTTCTCTAAGGCCTGCATCTTGTGCAAGTTTGCGACTCTCTTCACTCGGGATAATTCTTATGCGCATCTTATCAAAGCTGGGGTAGTCCGTAAGTGCCTTCAAGCTTTTAACTCCGCTTGATACAAAGACACGCTTGTCTGGATAGGAGCGCTTAAACTCTGCTACAAGCTCATCTAAGCTTGAAAAGTAGATAAGAGATGAATTTGGACTAAAGCTTAACTGCTCTGATGTGCGACTAAAGCGAGCAAGTGGGATATTTGTCTTTTCGCAAGCTTCTTTAATTGAAGATGAAATGGAGCGTGCAAAGGGGTGGCTTGCATCAACTACAGCATAGATCACTCCAGATAAAAGAAGCTTTACTATTTCATCTTTGAGCATTTTACCTTGGGAAATTATAAGGTGCTCCCGGGGTATAATAAGGTCTTTTCCAAACTCACTTACCACGCTATAAATCATGTCGAGCTCAGTTTCGCACAAAAGCCTTCCCTCAATTGTACCGCCAAAACATAAGAGATAGCGTCTTTGACTATTTAGTTTAGAAATAAGCTCTTGAGCTTTGACAAGATCATTAAAACTCATCTTTTTTGCGATACCCTCGTGGCGTTACTAGATAATTTTGCATCATCACTGTTTGTGAGCTTGCTATTATGAGGCAAGAAAGCATATCAACCTCATTGCTTTTAAAGTCTGTATACTTTGAGACCTTAACAAGCTCTCCCTCCCTACTTGCGTTTTTAACAAGTCCAATATAAAAATCACTATCATCGCGCACGTCAGCAATTATCTTAAGTGCCTGATCTAAAAGATCTGGACGTCCCTTTGAGCGCGGATTATAAAGGACTATAGGGATATCTGCCTTGGCACAAAACGTAAGACGTTTAGTAATATCTTCCCACGGAGTAAGTAGGTTTGAAAGTGAGATACAGACAAAATCGTTTGAAAGTGGAGCACCCAGAAGGTTTGCACTTGCACTTGCAGCCGTTACCCCTGAGACTGCTATAACCCGTGCATCCTTATATTCAGGATAGCTATCCATAAGCTCATACACCAAAGCACTCATACCGTAAATGCCCACATCCCCTGAGCTTATAAGGGCAACTTTTGCATCTTTTGAAAGCTCAAGCGCTTCTTTGCAGCGCTCAATCTCTTTTTTCATAAACGAATTAATATATCTTGCCTGAGGAAACTCGTCTTTAATTAAATCAATATAGCGCTTGTAAGCAATAATGTAGTCTGCTTGACTCAAGGTCTCATAGGCACGCCTTGTCATATCTAAGAAAGACCCTGGTCCAATACCTACTAAGGCAAGCCAATTTTTGTGTCCAAGCTCTTCTTTTGAAAAATCACTCTCAAGGCTTTGGGCTGGCAGGTGCGCTATCGCAAGCGTTGCAAGAGAACTCTTAACAAGCTTTGGCACAAGCAGTTCTGATGTAGGACCTGCTGCTAAAAGGGCTGACTTTTCACATACGCAGTCAACGCCAACAGTGCTTTTTACAAAATCACTTTTTGAAACATAATTTTTTACCGTATTAAGCTCATCTTTACTGTAGGTCTTAAATTCAAGTCCAAACTCCTCACAAAATTCTATTAGTGCTGGCTCTGTTGCTTTTATATCTATTGAAGCCAGTGCAAAAACAGAATTGAGCGATAAGCCCTCATCTTCTAAGCTCTCTAAGATAAAATCACGCACCATCTTTGGGTCTGCACCTTTTTTACAACCAAGGCCGAGCACAAGATTTTTTGGACGCAAAAATAAGGTCTTTTTAAAGGGAGCAGGCATCAAGCGCTCAGTTACTGCTACACCAACTTCTTTTCCATCTAATCTTGCCGATGAGACAAAAACAATTTCTTCAGGATTATCAATATGCAATTGGTGCTCTTTTGCCCAGCTATCCACGGCCTGAATACCTCTTACCTCAGAGGCGGTCGTTTGAACAGCACACGCTCCTATGGCATCACTAAGCTTATCAGCAAGTTTTGTTGCCCCTCCCAAATGACCTGAGAGTATAGGGATGATAAAGCTTCCCGCTTCATCCATTACAAGCACTGCAGGGTCGCTTGTTTTACTCACGAGATACGGAGCAATACTTCTTACTGCAATGCCTGCAGCGCCTATAAATATAAGTGCATCTGATAAGTCAAAGTATCTCTGAGTAAAGCTCTTAGCTGAGTCAATACTCAAAACATTGTCAGAAGAAAACCTCTCAAGGGCAAAGAGCTCTACTGATGCATCTTCTAGAACTGCCTGCACGCGTTTTGCAAGCTCAACTCCTTTTTGTGTAAAGGCGATCACTTTAATGCGTGTCT
>JASBYZ010000035.1 GCA_029983705.1 Coriobacteriales bacterium | reverse complement strand
GTGGCCAATATTTCAATATTAGCAGCTCTAAGGATGACTACTCTTTCATTTTGATTACATGCTATTTGACAAATGATGAGCAGAAGAATGTATTAAAAGAACTTAATACGGGCGCAGCTGTAAAAGTAAAAGGTAAAGTAAAAGATGTTGGCGAAGTATTGGGTTACTCAATTGATGTTGATGAGGTAAGCGCAGCTTAATCTCTCAATGTATT
Source organism: Coriobacteriales bacterium (assembly GCA_029983705.1). Classification (GTDB taxonomy): domain Bacteria; phylum Actinomycetota; class Coriobacteriia; order Coriobacteriales; family JAEZZM01; genus JASBYZ01. The sequence goes on along the minus strand of JASBYZ010000035.1, from coordinate 13,690 downwards.
TTTTAAGCCCTCAAGACAATATTTTGAGTTTTGAGGGCTTTATATTTTTCTAAAAGAACTTGGGGTCAAGCCAAATTGTTTTTTAAATGCATCACAAAATGCACCTTGGTTTTTATAACCACAGAATTGCGCTATCTGAAGTATTGAATAAGTCACATTACTATTTAGTAAGTTTTGGGCGTGGTCCATTCTGACAAGCCTAATATAGTTCTGTGGTGTCATATTCTTAACAACTTTAAATGCGGTTATAAGCTGTGTTTCACTTAGATAAAGTTGTTCTGACAAATATTTAGTACTCAAATCTGTATCTAAATGAGCTTCTATATATTTACAAGCTTCATAAACAATTCTTTGGTATTGAGGTTCAGATTTCACTTTATTCTTATCAAAAGTTTCTAATGTATCTAACAAAATGAGCAAAAGCTCCTCAACCTTATTTCTATAAAAGATGTCAGCATAGCGTTTATGAGGTCTGCTATATTTGAAATCTTGCAAAACATTATAAAGTTCTAATATATCAAAGCTTCCATCTAGCATCTTAAATGCAAAGGTCATCTCATAAAGGCTGCATCCAAGCTTTTTTGTATATTCGTGTATAGCGTCTGCAGTAAATGAGATAGACATAATTTTTAAATCAGTATTTTTAGCAAGAGATTGATGAAACCTTTGCTGTACCCAAGCATTACCAAATACAGTGCCAGTTCTATTGCAAGCATCTGGACGATGTCTGCGCGTAATCTCAGCACTATAGCTTCCCAAATAGAACATGTTAATTGTGTCCATGCTAAATGAGATATCTTGCTTATAAATCATATCAACCGATAGTAAGGCTATTTGGTCATTAATAATGTAATGCCAATAGGAGCCTTTTCCATAATCAGGATGCACAAAAAGAGACTTGCCAACACTTCGAACATTCTCGTTTTTATATAAGTCTAATTGCAAAGCGTCGCTAAGGTTCACCATATGAAAATGCCTCATGTGATCATCGTACATATCTTCAAGGGTTAACTTATTTGCAGTGCTTGTTTGTAATCGCAAATTAATTTCGTTCGGATTCATTTGTTTTTCGGTAGTATGTTTCATTTAGACCTTCCTGCAAATATGCTTTAGCTAATGCTTTATATTGTATAAGTTAACTATAGCTTACTCAATATAAAGGGTTTATTTTCCTTATGAATGCTGTGAAAGTGAAACAGTTATATACAAAGAAGCTGGATCCACGTATTTCTATAATTGTGCTCATACTGTTAAATATTTCCCTCAGTATGGCGGTAGGTCTTTTTTCTGAATTATTTGCATTGGCAATTGCTACTGCATCATCGCTTTATTCTCGTCGTTACATTTCAATTCTACGATGGATTTTAGCGTTCTCCATATTTATACTACTTGGGTACCTCTGTGCGATAGTTCCAAACCAATTACTTATTTCTTTTTCAGCAACATTTATTGTTTATAGACGTGTTATCCCAATAATGATGTTTGCTGCAAACTTTATTGCAACTACCTGTCTTGGAGAGCTTGCTTATGGCCTTCAATTTTTCAAATTGAAGCCCAAGCTCATAGTTTCAATTTGCGTTGCTTTTAGATTTTTGCCAACCTTAGCAGAAGAGTTTATCGCTATAAAAGATGCTATGAAGTCTCGCGGCAAATCGTTTGAGATTGTAGACTTTCTTTTGCATCCAGTCAAAACAGTTGCTGCTTTACTAATCCCTCTCATAGCACATGTAGGAATTATTGCGGATGAATTAGGCAATTCCATTATGGTAAGAGGGGCAGAAACTTCTGAGCCTAGAACTTCATATCGAGAAATAACTATTAGTTTATTTGACTGTCTTATTTTTTGCTTATGTATTGCCTTATTCATATTTTCGCTTCTGTCTAGATTAGGAGTGAATTTATGGTAAAAAAGACTAACTTAGCTTGTGCACTATATAATGTAAGCTTTAGTTATAAAAACAGTTCGAATGTATCATTAAGTGATATTTCCTTAGAGATCCCAAAAGGTCAATGCGTTGTCATAACTGGTAAGTCGGGATGTGGTAAAAGTACCATAAGTCGCCTTCTAAACGGTCTCATACCAGTTGTTTATGATGGTGAAAAAACAGGTGAGGTATTCATCAATGGTAAAAACATTAATGAGTATGCGATGTCTGAGCTTTCTAAATCAATAGGTTCGGTTTTTCAAAATCCTCGTAGTCAATTTGTCAATATGGACACCACCTCTGAAATCGTGTTTGGCTGTGAGACACTGGGTTTTTCGCGACAAAAGATTAAAGAGCAGTTAGAAAAAGTTGTAAGCGAACTTGGTATAGAGCATTTAATTGATAGACGCGTAAGCGAGCTTTCAGGTGGCGAAAAACAGCTCGTTATTTTTGCTTCAATTTTTGCAACAGATACAGAAATACTATTGCTTGATGAGCCAAGCGCTTCACTTGATATAAAAACTTGCAAAAAGCTTGCAAAAACATTAAGCAGGGCTAAAAAACAAGGTAAAACAATCATTGTGCTCGAGCACAGGCTATGGTGGCTTAATGAGCTTGCTGATCGAATAATTCAATTTGATAATGGCAAGCTTATGCATGATTGGGATATAACTCAGTTTAAACAGCTATCTTATAGTGAACTATCTAACCACGGTTTACGTGCTTTTTCGCTTAATGATTCAGGTATTACAGAACATTTAACTAAATCCTCAGAAAATGAAGGTGAGTCAAAATACAATACTACCGCCCTTGAAGTAAGACAGCTCAATCTTAAAAGATCGTACGGTAAAAATATTATTAGTAATCTTAGTATAGATATTCATCCTCAGAGAGCTATGGCACTTATAGGTAAAAATGGTGCCGGTAAAACTAGTTTTGCAAGGATGCTTTCAGGTATTGATAGACCGTCTTCTGGCTCAATCAAATATAAGTTAAAAGAGCTTGATTATAAATCTTGCTCAAAAATCATTTATTTAATTATGCAAGAGCCAGGTTACCAATTATTTGCAGATTCTGTTTTAGAAGAATTACTTGATGCTGCCTCTGATTCACCGCATACAAATTGCCATAACAAAGATAAAGAAGAGCTCATAAGAATAGTTTTAGAAAATTACTCTTTAAACCAAAGTATTGAACGGCACCCTCTATCTTTATCTGGCGGTGAGCGCCAGAGACTCTCAATTGCCGCAGGAACCTTATACAACTCGCCTTTTATGATTTTAGATGAGCCTACGAGTGGTCTTGATGCGTATCATATGCGACAGCTAAGTAAACAGTTGCAAGCACTAAAACATAATGGCTTAGGCTTAGTAATTATTAGTCATGATTTTGAATTTATCTGTGCATGCTGTGATGAGGTAGCCGTTCTATCTGACGGATGCATTGCTGAGCAATATATGTTGACCCAAGATTCAGCTCACAAATTAAAACATCAACTACTTAATGAATATTAGATTTATAGCAATATGCTAAGGAAGGAAGTTTTTACATGGAAAAGAAAATTGGAGACCAAAGCGCTCACAACTCAAAAATGACTGCAAAGGACTTTGTATTTGCTGCAGTATTTGGCGTTTTAATCTTCTTAGTATTTATGGTGTTCTCGATGCTACTTATGATTAACGTAAATTTTGTCTGGTTCACTCACGGTATCGCTGCAATTCCTGCAGGAATTATTTGGGCATATTTAATCTCTAAGGTGAATAAGCGCGGGCTCATAATAACAATGGGCATTATTGTCGGCATTGTCGGTTTTCTCATGGGTATGTTTTGGTCAGCGCCTGTAGGTATTATTGTAGGAGCTATCTTAGCTGAACTCATTGCAGGAAATCCATCTACCCGCACAGCAAAAAAACTCGCTCTTGCATTTGCTGTATTTGTATTTTGTTTCTGGCTTGGTCACATCTCTTTAATATTCATCAACGCTGAATCTTACATTCAAATGATTATAAATGCTGGTATGAGTAGGGAGTATGCTCAAGGACTTGTTGACTTTGTCTATTCTCCACTATGCGTATTAGCTGGTATTGCAGCGTTAGTTGGCGGGTTCTTTGGAAGCTTGCTTGGCAACAAAGTCTTCAAAAAACACTTTGAGAAAATTTCTGCTTAAAACAATCTATTTGAATGGAGCAACTTATGACTAAAGACAAACAGCCCAGCGCGCTGTCTCAAATAATTGCATATGCAGGTTCTAGTAAGCCTTTGTTGTATCTTGGGTGCGTTCTTTCTGGGATTAACGCCTTAATTTCTCTTGCACCTTTATTTTGCGTTTGGTTTGTGCTGAGAGATCTCATTAAAGTTTTTCCAAATTTTGAGCAGGCATCAGATGCATATATATGGGCGTTACTTGCTGTAGTGTTTTCAATCGCAAGTCTTCTCGTTTACTTTATTGCACTTTTGTTAACGCATAAGAGTGCTTTTAGAATTGCTGCAAATATTAGAACAAAACTTTTAGAGCACATCTCTCAGATACCTTTGGGATATTTTATTGGACACTCCTCAGGTGAAATGAGAAGGACTATAGATAGTAGCGCTGCTTCTACGGAAGACCTTATTGCGCATAAGTTACCTGACTTTGTAGCTTCTCTAATAAGCCCAATAGTATTTATTGTTCTCGCTTTCGTATTTAACTGGCTGTTAGGTCTGCTGTGTCTTATTCCAATTCTTGTATCTGTTGCGGCCATGTGGTGGATGATGGGTAGAAAATCTGCTCAAGGCGGAGAATATTTTATGCAGCGCTACCAACAAGCTCTCATGGATATGAGTGCTGGAGCTACTGAGTATATTAGAGGCATACCGGTAGTTAAAATGTTCCAACAAACTACCTATTCTTTTAAGGCCTTTTATAAAACCGTAATGGATTACAGAGACATGGCATATCAGTACACTGAATATTGCAAGAAGCCCCAAGTGTTTCAATTGGTAGCTATTAATTCAGCATTTGCTGTTCTAGTTCCTGCGGGAATTATTTTGGCACAAAGTGCGGAAAACTTCTCAATATTCTTAATTGATTTCTTATTCTATGTAATACTGTCAGCATTTATTACCACCATAATGACAAAGGTAATGTATGCTACCGAGACTGTAATGATTGCGCAAGATGCAGTTAACAGAATTAATGGAATTCTTGCAGCTCCTATTATTAAGGATGTAAGTTTAAGAGAGTCTGAAGTCCCAGAAAACTATGATATATCAATTTCTAACCTTTCATTTAGCTATCCTGGAAGTTCAAACCAAGTGCTTAATAATGTAAGCATGAAAATCCCTGCTTCATCTATTGTTGCTTTGGTTGGAGAATCTGGAGGAGGTAAAACGACTCTGGCTTCCTTAATACCACGCTTTTGGGATGCAGATAGTGGTGACATAAAAATTGGAGGCGTTTCTGTTAAGGAAATTGCCCTTAAAGATTTGATGGGCTTAGTTGCCTTTGTGTTTCAAAATGATCACTTGTTAAAGATGAGTATCGAAGACAATCTTAGACTTGCACGTCCAAGTGCAAGCAGAGAAGATATTTTAGCAGCATTAAAAGCAGCTCAATGCCAAGATATTATTGATAAGTTTGATGGTGGGATTAATACCGTTATCGGTGCCGAAGGAGTTTATTTATCCGGTGGAGAGCGTCAAAGAATTTCTCTTGCGAGAGCTATATTAAAAGACGCTCCAATAGTTTTACTTGATGAAGCAACTGCATTTGCTGATCCTGAAAATGAAGCACTCATTCAAAAAGCAATGAGTAAGCTTTGTGCAGGTAAAACGGTTTTAATGATTGCTCATCGTCTCAGCACTGTCGTAAATGTTGATAATATCTATGTATTGGATAAAGGAAAGATTGCTGAATCAGGCTCTCATAATGAATTATTAGCTCACGACGGTATTTATAAAAACATGTGGTCAGAGTATCAGAAGGGTATTTCATGGAAGATTGAAAGTGAGGGCTCAGATGTTGCGTAAAATGTTCGTCTTGACTGAACAAGGCTACAAAGATTTCATAAAAGGTGCTCTAGCGAGTGCGCTTGCCAATCTTGTGCTTATGGCTCCTGTTGTAGTGTTTTATTTAGTAATACAGGAATTTCTTAATCATTTAAATAATCCAAGTTTAGACCTACCCCACATGGTTCCATATTTATTTGGGATTATAATCTCACTTGTGCTCATGTATATTACTCAGTATTGGGCTTATGTGGATACCTATAGCGTTGTGTACAACGAAAGTGCCCGTAAAAGGCTTGATATCGCTGAGCATCTGCGCCTTATCCCTCTCTCATTTTTTGGTAAACGCGATATTGCGGATTTGACAAGCGTTATTATGAAAGATGCAGCAGATCAAGAGCGTTTATTTTCACATGTAATGCCTCAACTTTTTGGAACAGTCATATCCACTCTTGTATTTGCAGCTATGCTTTCTGTGTATAACTGGAAATTAGCCTTAGCAGCTCTGTGGCCAATACCTGTAACAATTATTGGTCTTTTGCTTACAGCGCGTTTTCAAAATAAGTATTCTCATAACAGAAATACAGCATCACTCACACTCAATGATGAACTGCAAGAGTTTATAGAATGTCAAAAAGAACTAAGATCTTTAAATGGAGTTGATGAGTATCAAGAGAAAATTAAGAAATCAATTAAAAGATATGAGCAGTTAAAGTTTAAAGCAGAGACTGCTATGGGTATACCTGTGGTTTCAGCTCAAAGTTTTTTACGACTTGGAATTGCGAGCACTATTTTAGTTGGTGTGTCTTTATTAACTACACATGAGATCGATCTATTAGTGTTTATCTGCTTTATGCTGGTAATTACGAGAATTTACGATCCAGTGAGTCTTGTTCTTCAATCAACTGCAGAACTTATAGACATGAGACTCTCTCTTAATCGCATGCGAGCAATTGAAGAAGAAAAAATTCAAACTGGCGCTAAAGAATTCTCTCCTGAAAATCATGACCTCGTTTTTAATGATGTTCATTTCTCATATGAAAATGGAATTAAAGTTCTAAACGGTGTGAGTTTTGTTGCAAAGTCAGGAGAAGTAACTGCTCTTGTAGGCCCATCAGGCTCAGGAAAGAGTACGGCAGCAAAACTGGCTGCTAGGTTTTGGGATACAGATAAAGGAACAGTTGCTGTGGGCGGAATCGATATTTCTACCATAGATCCAGAGACGCTCTTAACGGATTATTCTGAAGTATTTCAGGATGTTATTTTATTTGATGGAACAATCAAAGAAAATATCCGGCTTGGCAAAAAAGATGCGAGTGATGAAGAGGTTTATAGAGCTGCTCAGGCGGCCAACTGTGATGAGTTTGTTCTAAAATATGAAAATGGCTATGACACAATTATTGGTGAAAATGGCTCAAAGCTTTCTGGTGGAGAGCGACAAAGAATTTCAATAGCTCGAGCAATACTTAAAGATGCCCCAATAGTTTTGTTAGATGAAGCTACAGCCTCATTGGATGTTGAAAACGAAACTAAGGTACAGGCTGCCTTATCAAAGTTGTTGAAAGGCAAAACTGTTCTCGTGATTGCCCATCGTATGCGTACAGTAGATAATGCTGATAAAATAATAGTCTTTGATCAGGGAAGAGTTGTAGAACAAGGTTCTCCACAGAAACTAAAAAATGATATAACTAGCAGATATCACAATATGTATGAACTACAGATGGGTAGTTCTAAGTGGGCCATTTAGACGAATTTGCTTTATCTGAATAAAAAGTGCTCTCAGGATAATTCCTGAGAGCACTTAATTTAATCTGTTTATTACTAAATTTATGCCTGGATGTAGTCAGCTGCGTTGTTACCAGCAATTCTACCAAAGGTATAAATATCAGTCATTGAAGTTGAACCAAGACGGTTGGTTCCCATCTTACCACCAGCGCACTCACCAGCTGCATAAAGTCCAGCAATTGGAGCACCTGACTCATTTAATACTTGAGCATCGGTGTTGATGTGGATACCACCCATGGTGTAGTGAACAGCAGGACCGTATTTAAGAATCCAGAAAGGACCATCCTTAATTGGGTTCATCTTACCACGGTAGTTAAATTGGCTATCTTTGCCAGCTTCGCAGTCTTTGTTCCACTGATCAAGGGTTTCTTGAAGTGCTGCAGCGTCAATCTCAAACTTCTTAGCAACTTCTTCAACAGTTTCGCCCTTAGCAATCAAGTTGCGTGCCTCTAAGCTCTCGTACTCACCTTTGTGGATGTCAAGAAGCTTAGTTGTCTCAGCGCCAGCTTTATCCCAAATCATATAGCCAACCTCATCGGTTTGCTCAAGGATTGCGTTAGATAAAACGTCACGTCTTTCAAGCTCTTCAACAAAGCGCTTACCTTCTTTGTTGATCATGATTGCACGCTCATCAAGACGCATATCGCCTACGTAAATTAAGGCACCAGTCTCGGTATCGCATACTGGGTATGCTTGGATGAATTCCATATCAATGGTACCTGCACCAATTGCAGTTGCCATATTGATTGCATCGCCCTCAGAACCAATTGAGGTGGTTGCCTTGAACTTATCGCCATACATTGGGTTTGCTTTAGTACGCATCTCAACATTTGCGCCAAATCCACCAGCAGTTAAGATAACTGCCTTGCAAGCTACGTCCTTAGTCTCTTCGCTTAAGGTATTTTGTAGCTTGATGCCGCTGATCTTATCGCCCTCAGCTTTGAGCTCAACAGCCTTGGTATTGTATACAACAGTAAGGTTGTCAATCTCATCTGCTCTGGTCTTTAAGCGGGTAGTCATGGTTGCACCGGTGTGGTTAGCTGGGATGATAGAACGCTTAATTGAGTGTCCACCAAAGAAGAGGAGGTTTTGCTCCCAAGGCACGCCAGCCTCAAAGGTGAGCCATTGTGATGACTCAAGAGCGCCGTTAGCAATAACCTTAACAAGCTCTGGGTCACCTTCGTTATCTCCACCCTTTAGGATGTCGTTTGCAAGGTTTTCTGGGCTATCCTCGATACCTTCTTGTTTCTGAATCCAGTTTCCAGGAACAGCCATTTCACCACCAGATAGGGCAGTAGAACCACCAAATACACCTAGTTTTTCAACTAAGAGGACTTTCTTCTCTTTTTTAGCGGCAGAAATTGCAGCTGCAAAACCTGCACCACCAGCGCCTACAACAACTACATCGTAGGAGTCTTCAATCTTGTCTTGCTCAATGGTCTTAGCCTTCTCGCGCTTTTCCCACTCTTTGTGGTCTTCACCAGCAGCGTCCAATGCTTTACCAATAGCTGAAGTTACTGCAAAGCTTGAGAGCGTTGCACCTGCTACAGCATCTACATTTAAGGTTTGTGATTCTACAACTTGTTGAGAAATTCTTTTGAGAGCTTGATCTCCAAGACCACCGGTCTCGTTGTACTCGATAGGTAAAATGTGCTCTACCTTACCATTATTGGTAATAACTTGGAGCTCGATGTGACCGTTTTTACCAACAGCCTCACCAGTAGTTGCAACTGATTTTCCTCCAGTTGCTTCTTTCTTTTCACCTTCTTTAGCGTCTGTCTTCTTGTCGGTGTTTGCAGTGTCAGTAGTCTTTGCGTCACCAGAGCCAGCGTCTGTTGCTGGTTGTGGTGTACAGCCACTGAGTGCTGCCACACCAGTAAAAGATGCAAGTGCTGCACCTAATACAAAATTACGGCGTGAAAACTCTTTCATGTTAAGCCCCTAACTTAACTCGTTACGCTCTAGGTCACAGATAATGCGTTTGTTTAATATTGCGGCCTAAAGCACAATACTTATAATACATTTAACGCCTTATTAACCCTTAAATATATGATGTACATCACATATTTAAATAAAAAATAACTCTGAGCTGCGCTTTTGTACAGTATAGCGGTATAAAAGCCCAGCTCGATACAGATAATTATAGCACTCCTTTAATTAAAAATTTCAAAATACTGTAAAAGAGTAGGATTTAATTTTATGGAGACTACGTTAAGCGATAGGGATATGTAACAAATGATAAAAAACTTGAGTGATACGCTCCATGAAAAACTTGAACAAGAAAAAATGCTTGCTCAAAATGAGGCAAAGAACGTGCTAGATATTATTCCTCAATCAGATGATATCGCTTTAATTTATAATGATGAGACGCATCAAGCGCAATTAGTCTTTGCAGCTTTTAACACGGTTATTACAATTATTATATATGCAAGTGAAGAAAGTGCTCAATTTGTATCAATAAAAGCAATTAATCAATGTAGGTACTATGAGAGGCTGTTTTCTCGCACCTTAGAGCACTCAGAAGTAAGCAAAATTAACCGAAGTAAGGGAGAGAAGCTAACTTTAAGTAAGGATACTTTTAATCTTTTAGAAGCAGCACTTTATTACTGTAGGGAGTCACACGGATACTTTGATATAAGCATTGGCTCAGTGTCTCGGCTTTGGGATTTTACTAAAGAGATTGTTCCAGACAAAGAAAAGCTTTCTCAAGCGCTTAGGTTTGTTGACTTTAGGCAAATTGAACTTGATAAAAAAGATTTAAGTGTAAGAGTTAAAAAGCCAGGAGTTCAAATTGATCTGGGTGGCATTGCCAAGGGCTATATTGCAGATAAGCTTGATGAGATGTTTTTAGAACTTGGTTTTTCAAGCTACCTTATTAACCTTGGCGGAAATATCTTTGCGCGCGGGCTTAAGCCTGACGATAGTCCTTGGCTTATTGGACTAATGAACCCTAAAGAGCCTGGCAAAAATCTGAGTGCATTTAGCCTACATGATGCTTCCTCGGTAAGTAGCGGTACTTATGAGCGGGCATTTACGCAAGATGGCTTCCACTACCACCATATCTTAGATCCAAAAACAGGATTTCCGGTGCAAACAGACTTGCTTGAAGCAAGCTTAGTGTGCAAGAAATCTATAGATGCAGAAGGCTATTCAACCACAATGCTTGCACTTGGTCTTGATAGAGCGCTTGAATTTGCTCAAGCAAAAGACGAGATTGTGCAGTGTTATTTAGTTGACTTAGAAAATAGAGTGTATAGCGCAAAATAAAAAGTAGGGGTGTCTTTAATAGACACCCCTACATAAAGATTAAAGCTTGTTAGTTCTTGCTTCTGTTAGCAGCATTAATTCCTGCGTTTATTCCAAAGGTAATGCAGTCTGCAATAGCGTTTCCACCCAGTCTGTTTGAGCCATGAATGCCACCCGTGCACTCACCACAAGCATAGAGTCCTGGGATTGGATTTCCAGACTCATCAACAGCTTCTGACTTAACGTTTACTTTGATACCACCCATTGTGTGGTGAACTGTAGGTACTTTACGGTTTGCATACCAAGGACCCTCAGTCATCTGAGCATCTGCAGTGTTATCTGCCTTAAATCCAAGTGGGTCTGGCTGAGAGCCATCGATGATTGCATTGTATTGATCAATTGATGCTTTAAGGGTCTCTGGATTCATACCGGTCTTCTCGGCAAGTTCATCAAGAGTTTCTCCAGCTACAATATGCTCCTGTGCAAGCATGTTTTCAATTGTTGCACCATTTTTATCTGGAGTAGTAGGAGTAGGATAGCGAAGTTTATTTACAACAATCCAGTAAGTAGAATCAGGCTGGTCAAAGATTGCCTTGCAAAGTGTGTCACGTGCAGCTCCCTCATTTACAAAGCGAGCACCCTCTTTATTCACAAAGATTCTGTTTCTACCAGAGGTTCTAATGTCTTCCATAAGGCCGGTGCCAGGAGTACCGCAAGGGTGGAGTTGAATATCAGAAAGGTCAATGAGGGCTGCCTTAGTATTTTCTGCAAGTTTTAAGCCGTCACCTTGAGCGCACTGGAATACGTTAGTGCAGCCAATGTTTGAGTCAAGCACTACATCTTTCCAAACACCATCATTTACTTTTTGGCGATACTCAACGTTAGCACCAAAACCACCGGTTGCAATAACGGTAGCCTTAGCGTTCACGCTGATTTCGGTATCTCCCTTTACCTTGGCTTTAGCGCCAGTAACAGCACCTGAGCCATCAAGTAAAAGCTCTGTAACTTGAGCATCAAAAATTACCTGCATACTGTCTTGGTGTTCTTTAAGATAATTTTCAAATGAGCGTGTATAGGTGTTTCCATAAGGAGTTTTTGGATAATGTGAGCGCTGGCCTAAAGATCCGGTGGCTGCACCAATTTTATCGTCAAAATTAACGCCTAAGCTTTCAAGCCAGTGAACTGAATCGAGGGCATTTTTTGTAAGAAAATCAACGAGCTCTGGATTTCCCTTTTCATGACCACCCTTAATAGTTGCGTCATAAAAGGTTTGAACTGAGTCTTTAATGCCTTGTGGCTCTTGGCGCTCAGGATCTACTGCGTTTAAAGCCCCTTCAGAAACGTTTGTTGATCCTCCTAAAAAGCCACATTTTTCTAAGATGATTACCTTGGCACCTTCTTGGTTAGCTCTAATTGCAGCGGTAAGACCTGCACCGCCTCCTCCAATTACCAAGACATCGGTGTCGTAGCTTTTTTCAAGCTCTGGCTTAACTGGCTCTTCTGCCTCAAGTTGAGAAGCGCCTCCTGCCTGTTCAGCAGCTTCTTTAACTGCCTTGAGAAGGGCTGCACTACTTACAGTTGCTCCTGTAATAGCGTCAACCTTGAGTGATTGGTTGGCAATAATGTCATGGCTAAGCTTTTGTACTGCAGTTTTACCAACACCCAAAGACTCTAAATTTGGACTTGCGTCAATATCAGAAAGCGCATATTGAGTAAAGCGAGCCTTCACCTCAAATGGTGCATTGTGACCTGAGACCTTAGCGGTATAAACGCCTGGAGTATAGCCCTTAAAAGGTCCTGAAGCTTTTGCAGGCTTTGAGTCATCTTTAGCTTCAGTACCACCTGCATCACTTGAATTGTTTTCTGATGGTGGTACAGGAGAGCATGCAGCGCTCAGTCCTGCCAGTCCTGCAATACTTAAGACTGCAGAGCCTTGTAAGAACTTACGTCTAGAGTAATCTCTCATAATTCCTCCTTATAATTTAGGAAATCTACCCTTAGCACTAGCATAGCATCATAGACGTAAATTTAAAGGCTAAAGCTTACTTGAATTTTAACTCTAAAAATTGGCTTCTGAGAGAACAGTTCTCGCTGGTAATACAGTTAATTTGATTTTTATCGCACTTAACTTTTGCCTTAACCACGTCTGCTTCAAGGCCTTCTCGTAAATAGGCATCTCCAACAAGTGCTCTAATAGCCTCTTCTGCTACTTGGAAGGTGTAGCTTTTATCTGAGGGAACCATGCCGACCCTCTCTTTTATATCTTGAGCGCTAATAGCTAAGGCCTCTTCAAGCTTTTTGTTATGGATTAAGCTTGCGGCAATTGAAGCCGATGCAATCATGGCAATACAGCCTCGAGCCCTAAAACCAGACTTCACAAATGTCTTAGTTTCTGGGTCAAGCACTCCAAAGAGCTGGAGCCCAATTGAATTTCTTTTTGACTTTGAGGTCATACCAACCGCATTGGTACCTTCAGGAATACCAGCATTTTGGCAGTTGGCAACAATATCAAGCGCCTCATCAGAGTAATAATTTGGATGTGAGTCGTATTCGTCTTGAAAGATGTCTCTTGTTCTAATAAATACTGGAAGCGTAGCTTTTTCTTCTTCAGTAAGTTTCTTTTTATGATTTCTTATATATACTGAGTGCTTCTTTTTAAGTTCATCTAAATTAGTCATGTGCACACCTTTCTATGCGTTTGAGAAGCGCTCTACTGAATAGTATTCAGCTAAGGCTTGTGCCTGCGC
>JASBYZ010000034.1 GCA_029983705.1 Coriobacteriales bacterium | reverse complement strand
TTGAGGGCTCACCATTTATTGAGGCAGTAAGACAGTTTAGAAAGGCTAAGGGCTCAGAGAACGTAGCCTTTATCCATGTGTCCTTAGTTCCTTATATTGCTGCAGCTCATGAGGTCAAAACTAAACCAACTCAGCACTCAGTAAAAGAGCTCAGAAGCCTTGGTGTTCAGCCAGACTTTATTGTGCTGAGGTCTGACCATGAAATTGAAGAGCACATCAAAAATAAGATTGCGCTCTTTTGTGACGTTGAGCCAGAGGCCGTATTTACCAACACCGACCTTGACTCAATTTATGAGATACCTGAGATGCTTGCGCAGCAGCACATGGACACCATTGTGCTCAAACGTCTTGGTCTTGACCCTCACACCTCAGATATGTTTGAGTGGAACAAATATATTGAGAAGGCTCACGCAGCTAAGGGCGATATTAACATTGCGGTTGTAGGCAAATACGTATCCTTGCCTGATGCCTATCTTTCAGTTATTGAAGCGCTCAAGCATGCAGGTGTAGAGCTTGGCAAGCACGTAAATCCAGTGCTTATTGATGGAGAAAATCTTGACCCAGAAAAGGCAGAAGAGAGCCTCAAAGGTTTTGACGGCATCTTAGTGCCAGGCGGATTTGGTCTTCGCGGCATTGAAGGCAAGATTGCTGCGGTAAAGTATGCACGCGAGCACAAGATTCCATTTTTGGGAATTTGTTTGGGTATGCAGGTTGCTGTTTGTGAGTACGCTCGCAACAAGGCTGGCCTTACTGATGCAAATTCAGCGGAGTTTGCAGATGACCTCAAAAAACTTGAGCATCCAGTAATTCACATCATGCCAGAGCAAGAAGATATTACCGATAAGGGCGGAACCATGCGCCTTGGCTCATATCCATGTAAGCTCAAAGCAGACTCACTTGCTAAAAAGCTCTATCAAGAAGACCTAATCTATGAGCGCCATCGTCACCGCTATGAGGTAAATAATGCATATCGCGATGACTTAGAGAATGCCGGTCTTGTTATCAGTGGTCTTTCTCCAAACAACAGACTAGTTGAAATTGTTGAGCTAACTAAGAAAGACCATCCGTTCTTTATTGCATGCCAGTTCCATCCAGAATTTAAGTCAAGACCAACCAGACCTCATCCGCTCTTTAAGGGTTTGATTGCTGCTGCTATAGACCAACAAGTAAAAGGAGGCGCTCAGGCACATGTCTAGAGTTGTAGATAATTTTTTAAAGCTTGTACAAATTGACGCACCATCAAAACAAGAAAAGCCTATGGCAGATGAGCTCGTATCTCAGCTTAAGGCTCTCAATTTTGAGGTACAAATTGATGACTCTGCTAAAGACAGCGGATCTAATACCGGAAACATTGTAGCAAAGTTAAAGGGTACGGGAGCAGGAAAGATTGTACTGTCTGCTCACATGGACGCTGTGGATCCCTGCATTGGCATCAAGCCTGTTATAGGAGAAGACGGTGTTATTAGATCTTCAGGTGACACCATCTTGTCATCAGATGATAGATCAGGAGTAGCCTCCATTATTGAGGCAGTAAGCCGCATTCAAGAACAGAGCGAGAAGGCCTATCCAACAGTTATCATCACCTTCACCGTTCAAGAAGAGGTAGGACTTGTTGGCGCTAAGTATTTAGATGAGTCAATTTTTGCAAATAGTCCGCTCACTATTGTTGCTGATGGTGACGGTGACCCAGGAACTATCTGCATTGGTGCCCCATACCACTATACCTTTAAAACTAAGTTTACTGGTAAGGCATCTCATGCAGGTGTTGAACCAGAAAAGGGTATCTCGGCAATTGTGGTAGCATCAAGGGCAATCTCTGCTATTGAGTGGGGAAGACTTGACCATGAAACCAGCTCTAACTTAGGCCTTATTAAGGGTGGTAGAGCAGATAATATTGTTGCTGAAGAACTTGAGCTTACCGGTGAGTGCAGATCTTTAGATAAGCAAAAGGTTGAAAAAGCAAAAATTGATATCCAAGAAAGCTTTGAGAGAGCAGCTCTTGAGGCCGGTGCAAAAATTGAAATTGACTGGGATTTAGAATACGACGGCTACAAGTATGCTGAAGACGATGAAAACGTTTTGCTTCTTAAAAAAGCAGCACAAAGCGTAGGCCTAACTCCACGTTTGGAGTATTCAGGCGGTGGCTCTGATGCAAACATTATTGCAGGTAAGGGTGGAAAATCTGTCGTACTTGGTACCGGCATGACCAACTTCCACTCAGTAGATGAGTGCATTAAGGTAGAGCACCTTGAGCAAACTGCTGATTTTATTGAGGCAATTATTTACCAAGTAGCACAAGAAGGGTAGACAAAGATGAGACTGGTGTGGGGCGTATGTGAACAAATAGCAAAGCAGGAGCTTCATCTCCAGCATATTTTTGTTTCAAGTAAAGGTAGAGAGGGCGCGCTTAATGTGCGCCCTGCTCTTGTGTACACCAAGCTTACTGGTGAGGTGGCTTTAGGCGATAAGGTCCTTATCAACACCACTGGCTTTGACTTAGATTTGGGCACTGGAGGCTTTGATATTGTAATTGCTAAAGCGCCAAAATCTGAAGACAGTCCCTATGAGACGATGTATGAGACTGAGCATGAAGGTAAGATTATGAAGCTCAGATACACCCCTTTGCAAAAGGAAGTGTGCTCAATTGAGTCTCAAGAATCTGAGTTTCATGAACTCTTAAAATCTCAAACCTCCATTGAAGGTATGCCGGTAGTATGCTGCAGTCTTCACTCTCAAGTATTTGCAGTGGCTCAGGCTATCAAAACTCAAAGTAAAGACTGCAAGATTGCCTACATCATGACTGACGAGGCATCACTTCTTGCTGACTTATCAGAAAATCTTAAGTATGCGCGCGCTCATGACTTAATTGATACCTGCATTACCTGTGGTCAAGCCTATGGTGGGGATTATGAGACGGTTAATTTGCACTCAGCACTTTTAGTAGCTCACCATGCGCTTAAGGCAGATATTTGTATTGTGGGGGTTGGGCCAGGCATTACTGGTACTGACACCACCTTTGGTCACGGAGGTATTGCCCAAGGTGAGGCAATTAATGCAGTAAACGCAGTGAGAGGAACGGCAATTGCCTGTCTTAGAATGTCATCAGAAGATGAGCGCGAGCGCCACCAAGGTATTTCTCACCACTCACTTTCTGCACTCTCTCGCATAGCTTTAGCACCCTGTGCCATAGCAATTCCTGCAGATTTAGCTTTAAGTAAAGATGATGAAAGCTATTTTAATAAGCGTATTGACGCCCAACTTAGAGAGGGCGGCATCCTAACTATTCATAGAAGATTTAATGTTGAGAGCTATCCGGTAGAAGATTTTGGTCTTAAGCTTACCAGCATGGGCAGGTCTAAAGAAACAGATCCAGTATTTTTTAAGGCTTGTTATGCTGCGGGGGCTTTAGCTCTTGATTTTCATCGCCGTCAGATTTCTGAGAGGTAAGGGTAAAGTGCTCAATTTCTCGCAAATGCTCAATAATATTTGGCTTATATATTTGAGAAATTACCTGTCTGGTTCTCACAGACGCTAAATATGGATCATCAATATGCTCATTAAGTGGCAGTGGAAGCTCCATCTCATACAAAAGTGCAATGCGCTCTTTTGCTGGTAAGGTAAACATTGCCACAATCATTGCAACTGAGATTCCGATTACTACGTTTACAATACGTGCGCTGAGCAGATCAATACCACCCACGCCACTAGCGAGCATAATAATTAAGATGTAAAAGATTGTGTTGGTAAATGAGAAGGCAGCATAGTTACTCTCACGCATAGCAGTGGTTGCAAATAAGAAGACTCCCACAAATATCGCAAGAAGGTAGACGTCTTTTACAAAGGTAATAAATACAAAGCAGAGTATGACGGCAAGTAGGGTTGCAAGCACAAAGCGAATTCCGCGTTTATAGAGCACTGGAGAGGTTGGCCAGTACAGAGCAATTGCTGCAGTAGCTGCCCATTCAGGATTATTTCTTCCAAGTAAAAATACAATGATAACCGCAAAGCCTGCTGAAATCATTTCTCGGTAGGCCATTCTTCCAATAGGTGTTTTCATTAAAAGCTCGCCTTTAAGGTTTGCGAGCATATCAGAAAACTGATTAGGAAAAGACCTGCGGGTATTTGGTTTTGACTCAAAAAAGAGGAGCGCCATTGCAACGCACCACACCCCAGAGCTTAAGATATCCATGTGGCTGATGGTGGGGTTTCCCGTGCCTGAGCTTACTCCCATAAACGTGCATGAGATAACAAAAAAGCCAGCGCGCACTCCTGCAGTACCAAAGTTGTTAAGCATGCCCTGCATAAATCCCATTGCACAGGCAAGAAATACCATACCTAACTGATATGAACCTACAAATTTACCCACACTTAACATGATTGCACCTATTATGCAGGCGCCAAGTACGGTAATTGAACGGTTTTCAATTGAGCCGCGTGGGTCTGCAAGGGCAAGCATGCCAGAGGCTAGCGCAATTGAAAGCGCATCGTCAAACTTACCTATAAGTGCTCCGAGTAAGAGCGGGATTGCGAAGAGTATGAGTACGCGAAGAGCTGTAATCCACGTTTTTGGCGCAGCATATTTTGGAAGCACATCACTTGCTTGTGAGAGGGAGTACTGTATAAAATTTCGGCTTAAAAAATTAGGACGAGCCTGCATATATTTGTGCTTCCTAAAACTTGGCAACTATTTAAAGGTACAGTATGTATTATAAGTTGGATTATAATACTAAGCATGCAAACAAAAATTTTCCAAAACATACAGGAGTATCTGGCCTATATCCGCGTTGAGCGGGGAAGCTCCCAAAACACCTTAGATGCCTACCAATCAGATTTGATTGCCTATGCCCAGTACTTGCTTGATGCAGGTAGAGCTGATGTCTGCGCACTTAAGGTTTCTGATATCCAAGAGTACCTTTCATATCTTTTAAACTTTGGTATGGCTCCCGCTTCAATTGCCCGCCACAGCGCATCCATTAAAGGCTTTCATACTTTCTTGTTTGCAGAATCTATTTGTCCGCATAATCCTGCCCAAGACCTCGTGTTGCCAAAGCAGCCCTCTAAACTTCCTGATGTTATATCGATAAATCAGGCACTTGTTTTACTCGACCAAAATTTTGAGGCCTCAGCAAAGGGGAGGAGGGATAGTGCACTTTTAGAACTTCTCTATGGCTGCGGGCTTAGAGCAAGTGAGGTGTGCACCTTAAATCTATCCGATGTCTATCTTGAAGAAGAGCTTTTGCGCGTACGCGGCAAGGGATCAAAAGAGCGAGTTATACCTTTGATGGGAAGTGCAAAGCGCGCACTTACAAACTATCTTGATTTTGGACGAGGACTCTTATATACCAAAAAAGGTGGGCCACAATCCCAAGACTCTTCTGCGGTGTTTTTAAATATGCGAGGTAAACGCATTAGTCGCCAAACAGTTTATGATTTGGTGAGCTCCTATGGCAAAAATGTTGGAATTGAAGACTTGCACCCGCACACCCTAAGACATTCCTTTGCATCCCACCTCTTAAGTGGCGGCACTGATTTGAGAGTGCTTCAAGAATTATTGGGACACTCAGATATTGCAACTACCCAAATTTATACGCATATTGACCGCACGCACATTCGCAGCGAATATCTGCACGCTCACCCACGCGCCTAATAAATTTTACAAGAGTTTACAAATTAAACAAAGAAGCTATCCCACCTTATCCCACCCTATAAAAATCTACAATTTGGGTCTCAAAATTAGCTGAGACACCATATCTTGTGCTTCATTTTTTATAACACTCAAAATCTAAATTATGAGAGCTCTGATGTGTCATTTAGTGGGTTGAAAGTGTTGCGAAGTGGGATGAAGTGGGTTAATATGTTCTTGTGTCCAATTGGTGCAAGCTAAATCACTACTGCAATGGGGAGGGAAGTCATGCTCGTTGGATCAGCGATACACAAAATTGATCCAAAGGGTCGTATTTCTCTGCCAGCAGGATACAGAAAAGAGCTTGGTGGCTCTGATCTGATAGTGGTTCCAAGCCCAACCGATAAGGCACTGTACGTTTTTAATCCTGAGAGCTTTGAAGAGTGGTTAGATTCACTTTTTGATCGCAGCGGTGGTTTTAATCCACGTTCTCGAAAGGATGTAGTTATTCGTCAAAGAATTCTTGCAAGTGCCGCAACCCTAGTTATTGACTCAGCAGGTCGCATCAATGTTCCTAATGAAATGAGGGAATATGCGCACCTTAACAAGGATGTTTCAGTTGCTGGAAACTATGACCACGTAGAAATCTGGGATGCAGAGCTCTACGAAGAGGCTATGTCTTTGATTAGCGATGAGGAATTTAGCAACTTCTTCTACACAGAGTAATCAGGGTGGGAGGTACCTTGACACCTGAATATCGTCACAATCCAGTGATGCTCAAGGAAGTTTTAGCATCATATGAGTTTAGGGATGGTTCAGTAGTTTGTGATTGCACCTTAGGAGGTGCAGGTCACTCACTTGCAATGGCAGAAAAGATTTTGCCTCAAGGCGTCTTAGTTGGAATAGACCAAGATGACCTTGCCCTCGAGGTAGCAGGTAAGAGAATTGCTGAGGCCTATCCAAGCCTTAAAAGTTTTCAACTCAAAGGAAACTTTAGTCAAATTGATGAACTCTTAAGTTCAGTGCCGCTTGCAGGCGTTGACTTTTTCCTCTTTGACTTAGGCGTAAGCTCACCTCAATTTGATATTCCTGAACGGGGCTTTTCTTACAGAGAAGAGGCACCCTTGGATATGAGGATGGATCCGGGGAAACAAACCTTAACCGCACAAGAGGTCATTGAAACCTATAACGTAGCCGACCTCACCCGGATTATCCGCGATTATGGCGAGGAGAAATTTGCTAATAAAATTGCAAAGCTCCTTGTAGAAAGACGTTTAACAAATCCAGTTAAAACAACCTTTGATTTGGTGGACGTTATTAAAGCAGCAATTCCTGCTCGTGAGAGAAGAAGTGGGGGACATCCTGCTAAGAAAACCTTCCAAGCGCTTCGCATAGAAGTAAACCACGAGCTTGAAGTCTTAGAGTCTGCACTTGTGCAAGCACTCAGATGGCTTAACCCAAAGGGAAGAATTGCTGTGATTTCTTACCACTCACTTGAGGACAGGATTGTGAAGCAGACCTTTAAAGAATATACAAAGGGATGCACGTGTCCACCAGATATGCCAGTGTGTACCTGTGGAAACACGCCAACGATAAAGGTGATTACCAACAAGCCTCTCGTGCCACAAGCAAGTGAACTGGAAGAAAACCCCAGAGCTCGGAGCGCCAAGCTTCGCATTGCTGAAAAGCTCTAAGCAAAGCTTTTGCTCATAGTACGGCAAACGTAGCAAAAACGTAGCAAGTAAAAAAGCTTAAACGTAGATTTAAACACAGCACCAATGTAGCCCGCCGTACACATTTTTCGGCAACTAAAAGGAGAACCGCGATAGATGTCAAGTGCAGCTAGACAATATAGACAGGTCCAAGAGCAACAGAGAAATCAGAGAGATTTTAAAGTTCTTAGCGGATCTGGAAAACAACAAAACAAGCACTTGAGTCTAGGAGCGCAAAACTTCTTAAAGATTTGCTGCGCGGTAGTACTTTTTGTGTTTGCCTTAGGAGTGGTAAGAATTGCCTTTACTGCTCAAACCGTGTCTGTACTTTTATCAAATAACACCTTAACTAACGAGATTACCAATGCACAGGCTCGTGGTGATGATTTACAGGTACAGCAATCAATTTTTGCAAACCCAGGCAGAGTAGAGAGAATTGCAAGAGATAACCTTGGCATGGTATCAGCTGAAAAAGTTGCAGACCTTGACATCTCTCAAGGATATAAAACAATCCCTGCTGCCTCTCAAAACAAACTATCAAGCGCAGAAAAGTCTTCAGAAGTTAAAACAACTGAAGGATAAGTATGACGCGTCAAAATAGGCGACCTAATAGAAAAGAAAACAGACGCAAATTGAGTCGTCCACATACTAACACGCAGGCACAGAATTCCAATTCAACTTGGAATTCTCGCATTTCTAGAGTACTTTTTGTCCTCTTTTTGCTCCTTATCGTAGTGTTTTTAAGACTCTTTTATTTACAGGTAGTAAAAGCGGGTGAGTACTCAGACTTAGCACAAACTCAGCGCACCAGAGATTTAACGCTGTATGCTAAGCGCGGCACCATCTTTGATAGATCTGGAAACGTTTTAGCTAAAAGCGTTGACGTTGAGACTATCTACGCTAATCCAAAAGAAATTAAAGATCCGGTATCTGCGGGTCAGGCACTGGTTAACGTAATTGGTGGCGACCTAATTGATATCACAAATAAGCTTAACAACAAAGATAAGAGCTTTGTCTATTTAAGTAAAAAGGCCGATGAAACCTTAGTGAGTCAGGTAAAAGATCTCAACATTGAAGGCGTTCACTTTTTACCAGACACCAAGCGCATCTACCCCTATGGACAGGTGGCAGGCCAAATTATTGGAGCTGTTGGCACTGATAATGAGGGGCTTAGCGGTCTAGAGATGTACTACGATGACATCTTGTCTGGTAAAAATGGAGAGCTTTTAGTTGAGCGAGGACGAAACGGCTATCCAATTCCTAATGGGGTTAAAAAGATGGTGCAAGCTCAAAATGGTGAGGATATCGTTTTGAGCATTGATATCAATATTCAGCGTGAAGCTGAGACACGTATGGCAGAGGCTACCAAAGACTGGGGAGCAATTTCTTCTTCAGCAGTAGTCTTAAACCCTAAAACTGGCGAGATTTTAGCCATGTGCTCAACCCCATTTTTAAATCCAAATAATCTTTCAAGTGCTCCTGCAGCAGCACTTAAGTTGAGACCTATCTCAGAGGTTTATGAGCCTGGTTCTACTTTTAAGGCACTTACTGCAGCCTTTGCAGTAGATGCAGGAGTAGCTAATATCAATAAAAACTATACGGTTCCACCAAGCATCAAGGTAGGAGACCACAGCGTAAAAGACGTGTTTGAACACGGATATATTGACCTCACCTTAAGAGAAATCCTCATTCACTCTTCAAACATTGGTGCGGTTATGATGGCACGAGATACGGGCTCTCAAAAATTTTGGGAGTACCTCAATAAGTTTGAGCTTAATAAGCCTACCGGCATTGACTTTGCAGGTGAGTCTAAAGGTATCTTAAAAGACATTGATAACTGGGATGGATCTTCCCTTGGATCAATGGCCTTTGGTCAAGGTATCTCACTTACTCCTATACAGCTCACTAGAGCTATTGCTGCAATTGCAGATGACGGACTTCTCAGACAACCACACTTCTTAGTATCTCGCGGGGGAGAAAACGTTAAGTACCCAGAGCCAAAGCGTGTGATAAGTTCTGCAAGTTCAGATCAAATTGCAGATGCAATGGAATCAGTTGTATCTGAGGGAACCGGTAAGGCGGGACAAATTCCAGGTTTTGCAGTAAGTGCTAAAACTGGTACCGCACAGCGTGTAACCAAGCGCGGAGGATATGCTGAAGGATTTAACACAGCATCCTTTGTTGGCTTTGCTCCAACCAACAATCCAGAAGTTGTAGTTTATACGGTTGTTGACGGAATGGCCGGCTATGGTTCATCTGCAGCAGGTCCTGCGTTTAGAAATATTATGGCTATGGCCTTAAAGCAACTTGATATATCACCAGATGATGCAAAGCGCTTTAATGAATATGAAAAAGAACAAGAGCAAATAGATAAGGCGCGCGAGGCTGAAGAGAAATCTTCTTCAGAGGCCACCAAGTCTCAATCTAAGGAATCAAAAAAATCGAAAGATTCGAAAGAATCTACTAAGACTAACTAAGAGGGTAAGACATCCTATGTTTGAAGCTAACCATACGGCATATCTACAAGCAGGTGCACAGTGTTTATTAGAGGGTAAAGCTCAAGTTAAAGCTTTCACCTTAGACTCCAAACAGGCAGATACCAACACCGCCTTTATTGCCTTTAAGGGTGAGAAGGCAGACGGAAATGATTATGTCCTTCAAGCTATAGCTCAAGGTGCTCCTTTAGTTGTAATGTCAAGAGAAGCTACAGCTCAAGAGCTTGAAAGTGCAAAAGATTCAAGTACAGCTTTATACTTTACTCATGAGCCAGAGCTTTACTTGCAAGAGCTTGCAAAACTCTATAGGGCATCACTTAAGGCACTCGTTATTGGTATCACCGGTTCTGTAGGTAAAACCTCTACCAAAGAACTTTGCAGGGCAGTATGCCAAACAAGCTATAACACTCATGCAACTGAGGGCAACTTTAATAATGCACTCGGAGTTCCGCTCACAATACTGAGCACCCCTGAAGATTGTGAAGTGCTCATAGTAGAAATGGGCATGAGCGCACGCCATGAAATAGATCAACTCTGCTCAATAGCAAGGCCACAAGCTGGTATTATCTCTAATGTTGGTCAGGCGCACATTGGAATGCTTGGCTCACAAGATGAGGTAGCTCGTGCAAAGGCAGAACTTATTGAAAACCTCAAGCCTTCGCTTGCACTTGAGCGCTTTGGCTTTAGCCAAAGTTTTGCAATCCTTAATGCAAATAATGCTTTTAGTAAATGGATTGCACGTGCCGTTGCTCCTAAGGTTCAAGTTAAGGTGCACCTCACTGCAAATCTTGACAGTATATCTGAGACAGTTAAAGTTCCAAACTCTAAACTCGCTTCTTATTTTGAGCCTTACGATTATAAAGAATTTGAATTATGTGCAAAAGACATCAAGTTAAATGAGTATGCGCAAACAAGCTTTAGCTTACTTGATGCTGCTCGTAAAACAATTGCTCAAGCTCAGCTTAAACTTCCGGGTGTGCACAATGTAAGTAACGCTCTTTTAGCGCTTGAGCTTGGCAGACTTTTAGGTCTTAAGCTCGATAAAGCGCTCAGCGCTATCGCTTCACTTGATGCTAAGGGTGGACGCCAGCATATGATAGAAACAAGCTCTGGCCTGCGTATTATTGATGATGCATATAATGCCTCTCCAAATTCTGTTAGAGCAGCTTTAAAGACCTTATCGCAAATGCAAACTCAAGGCAGAAAATTTGCGGTTTTAGGGGATATGAAGGAGCTTGGTCCTAAAGAGAGGGAGTACCATTATAATTTGGGTTTAGTACTTGTGGAGAGTCACATAGATAAACTGGTTTGCGTGGGGGAGCTCTCAAAAGAGATAGCGCGCGGTGCTCTTGATAGTGGCATGAATAAGGACCAGATTACTCTCACTCAAGATGCGCAAGAGGCGCTTGAGTTTTTACAAGCCAATGTTAAAGCGGGTGATGTTTGCTTAATTAAAGCATCACATTCTTGCGGACTTGATTTGATTGTGAAAGGACTAGCGTAGTTTGTTTGATATTCCAATCCTCTTAGGAAATCCAAACTATCCAACCTACCAAGTTTTTATTAGCTTGTTTGTTGCGGCACTTCTTACTATGTTAAGCATGCCGCTGTGGATTAAGATTTTAACCTATAAAAAAATTGGCCAGCAGGTAAGAGCTGATGGCCCTCAAAACCATCTGATAAAACAAGGCACCCCAACCATGGGTGGGGTTATTATTTTGCTTGCAGTGCTTATTACCTGCTTGCTCTTAACAAGCTATTCACCTGCACTCTTGCTCTGTTTAATTACTACCATTGCATTTGGGCTTCTAGGTTTTGTTGACGATATCTCAAAGGTCTTTAACCACAGGTCTTTAGGTCTTACCCCACGAGCAAAGATTTTGGCACAGATTGTAATCTCTGTAATCTTTTGTTTATCTGCTGTTAACTGGATTGGCATTGAGCCTTTAATCTGGTTTCCAGGTATCTTAACCCCAATTGACTTGGGAGTATTTACCTCAACAATCTTTGGCGTTGAGGTTCCTTGGCTCTACGTCATTTTTATCTTTTTGTTAATGGGCGGCTTTTCAAATGCAGTTAACTTAAATGACGGACTTGACGGACTTGCAGGCGGAACCGTCATGATTGTTATGGGTATCATGGCAGCTATTGCCTTTAGAAACGATAGCCTTGAGCTTGCAATATTTGCTGCAGCTTGTGCGGGAGCCTGCATTGGCTTTTTGTGGTTTAACTGCTATCCAGCAAACATCTTTATGGGTGACACGGGATCTCTTGCTCTCGGTGGAGCATTTGCAGCCCTTGCCGTACTAACTAATACAGAAATCATCTCTTTGGTTATTGGGGCTCTCTTTATTATCGAGGCGCTCTCAGTAATCATTCAGGTTGTATCTTTTAAGCTTACAAAAAAGCGCGTTTTTTTAATGGCTCCAATTCATCATCACTTTGAAAAGATGGGTTGGTCAGAAACCAAGGTAGTTATTAGATTTTGGATTATTACCGCTGCCTTTGCTGCCATTGGTTTTGCGCTGTATTTCCAACTTCATTATGCGGGGTAGTAATCGAGGGATATTATGGCTTTAGATCAAGCATATAAAAAGATTTGCGTTCTTGGCTTTGGCGAAAGTGGTAAGGCACTTGTCAAAGCCTTACTTGCCCTTAAGGACGAGGAGGGCTTTGAAGAAATTCACCTCTATCCAGGCTCAAGTCCGCTTAAAGATAGGGAGCTTGTAGAGCGTCTCACAAAAGAGGGGCTGAGCTGCTTTGAAGAGCGCCAAGAGATTCAAGGCCACTACGACCTCGCTATAGTATCTCCTGGAATTTCTCCTTTTACAGATTTTTATAAGAGTGCAAAAGAGCATAGTGATGAGATTATTGGCGAGATAGAATTTGCCTACAGAATCTCAATTAATCCCTGGCTTGCAATTACGGGAACTAACGGTAAGACCACTACTACCTCTTTAATTGAGCACATCTTACAGCATGCCCACAGAGGGGCTCACGCGGTAGGAAACATTGGCCCTGCCTCTGTTACAAAAGCACTTGAGCTCAGGCAAGAGGGGAATAGCGAAGACTACCTCGTAGCTGAAGTTTCAAGTTTTCAGCTCTTTGGCTGCAAACACTTTAAGCCAAAGGTAGCAATCTTGCTCAACATTACCCCAGACCACGTTGAGTGGCACCAGTCCCTCACACACTACATCAACTCAAAAAAGAAGGTTTTTCAAAATCTTGACGATGAGTCACTGGGCATTATTAACCTAGACGATGAAAACTCTCATGCTATAGAGCGAGAGCTCATGTTAGCAAATAAAAAGCTTGCCTTTGTCTCAACTAAAAGCTCATATGATGAAGGTGCCCTCTACCATATTTCAACCCTAGAAAACTCTGCCTGGTATGAGCAGGGTAGCCTCTATATAAAGCAGGGAAATAGCATCAAAGAGCTTATCGCCTGTGATGAGCTACAAATTCAAGGTGAGCACAACTACTTTAATGCAATGTGTGCAGCCCTTTGTGCAAGCTATCTAGGGATAAGCTTAAGCGAGATTCAAGAGACACTCAAAACGTTTAAGGCACTTGAGCACCGTATAGAGTTTGTAAACCGTATTGATGGCGTTTCTTTTTATAACGACTCTAAGGCAACCAATGTGGACGCGGTACTTAAAGCACTTACCGCCTTTCCTAAAAAAGAGATTGTTCTTTTAGTAGGCGGCCACGATAAGATGACCGATCTTGCTGAGTTTAGTTATAAGGCAGTGAGAGCCTGCAAGGCAGTAGTGTGTTTTGGAGAGGCTCAAGAAAGATTTTTAGAGGCACTCACCCAAGCAAACAAACAGGAGCAAGATGTTTCTTTAGCAAAGGCTAAAAACTTAAAAGAGGCACTTGAAGTGGGCAAAAGCCTTGCCTCATCAGGAGATGTAGTTTTGCTCTCTCCTGCATGTTCTTCATTTGATGAGTTTTCAGGATATGAGGAGCGGGGTAGAAAGTTTAAAGAATACGTGAGTGAAATAGCAAAGATTTCTGGATAAGCATGAATGTCATCAGCTCTATTAAACAAAAAATAGAATCGCTTCTCAGCAATACCCGCCCAGAGCTGCTCTTAATTGTGAGCGCTGGGCTTTTAATCATGCTTGGATTGCTTATGATTTATTCAGCATCCTCAATTGTTGCGCTCAAAGAGTTTGATAACCAGTTTCACTACCTCATAGCTCAGGCACGCTTTATTGCAATTGGACTCATCCTCTTAATTATTGCCTCCATAATTCCCTA
>JASBYZ010000033.1 GCA_029983705.1 Coriobacteriales bacterium | reverse complement strand
TTAGCCTTTGATCCTCAAGCTTTTTGAGCTCTTCTTTTTGAATTTGGTCTTGAGTAAGGCCTGCATCTAAGAGAAGTTTATCCATAACGTACTCAAGCATAGTTCCAGAACCAACACCAATTGGGGTAGAAGCAAGCTCTTTAACATCAGTAATCTTTGAATTTGGGCCAACCATAATACCAAAGCGACCCTCGTTAGGCTCTTGGCCTAAGGTAACCCAGCTTACCGTCATAGGGGTGCCACCTTCACTTAAGGTAGCAGCAACTGGTATATCGGTCATTGCACCATCGATTGCTTTTGCAGCAAGGGCTGCAGAGAGCTCCTGGGCTGAATTAAACTTAGTGATGTTTACCTCAAGTCCAGCCTCTTCAAAGAGCTTATCTGACTCAGCCTTCCACATTGGCAAAAAGTCCTCAGTTGCAAGGGTTCCAATGTTTACGCTTGTCTGAGTTTGGGCCTTATCGCCTGATTGCTGAGCATCTCCAGTATCACCGGCAGATTGACAGGCAGATAGTGCGAACATGCATGCTAGGCTCAAGGCCATGAGCACAGCAAACTTTGCTAATGATGTCAGAGATTTTGACATACCAACACTCCTTTAAAATAGCTACTACAACAAGGCCATTTTAATTGTTTTGCTTCTGCTTAGCTAGCCTTTCTTTTCTGAGGCTAACTTTTCCAGTTTGCTTTTCATGGGTGAACAAAGAAATAATAACGGCAAGTATGCTACCAACTACTAAAGCAAAGATTGCTGAACAAAGGGTGTCGGTAAGCCAGCTCAATACTGGACCTAAGACAGGTATGCCGCCTACAACCCCTTCAACTGCACCAACAGCTAAGGCTACAATTTCGTGGGGAGCTTCAAGACCTAAGGTAGCAAGCCCACTCAGCAAAATGTGTCCTCCAACCCACAGCATAGCCATCGTTCCAATAACAGAGATGACGTTTAGGATGGTAGGCATTGAGGTTACCATAGAGCGGCCAAGCTTTTGCTTAAAGTCCGAGTTTTTATCGGCCATAAGTTTAAGACCGGTGTCATCAATCCTGATAAGCAGGGCAACTGCACCGTATACCACTGCAGTAATAATGATTGCGACAAAGATAAGCGAAACAATTTTGATGCCAAGAGGCTGGTCTGCAATGGTTGAAAGCGAGATTACCATGATTTCAAGGGAGAGGATAAAGTCAGTGGTAACAGCTGAACGCACCACCTCATCTTCATTCTTGGGCTCCTCATCTACCGCTGCAGCTTCCTGATCTGGGTGATCGTTGGTAAAGTGTTCAATTATTTTTTCGGCACCTTCAAAAGAGAGGTACAAACCACCAAGCATGAGAAGCGGAGTTAAGATGGGCGGGTATACCGTAGAGATAATTAAGATGATAGGTAAAATGATGGCTTTGTTGAGAAGTGAGCCTTTTGCAATCCTCCATACCATTGGAAGCTCTCTATTTGGAGTGGCCTCTTTAAGATATTGAGGGGTAACTGCTGCATCGTCTACTACCAGCGCCATTGCACGAGCAGAAGCCTTGCCGGTCATTGCAGCCACGTCATCTACAGAGGCTGCTGCACTTTTGGCTATTGCTGCCACATCGTCCAAAAGCGCTGCAAGTCCTATTGCCATCATATTCCTTTCTTAATTATTTGTTATTTAATAACTATACCAATTAGCTAAATTCTTAATCAAATTTTATAAAGCCCATGATTTTGAAGTATAATTAAACATTACCTTTTGTAATTTCTCGTTTCTAATGAGTATTTTTTCTAAAGCAATAGGAGGTGTGTCTTACATGATCTTACTTGAAAACGTGCGCAAAAACTTTGCTGAAGTTCAGGCCTTAAAGGGTGTCAATCTCAAGATTGAGACTGGTGAAAAGGTAGTTATTATTGGCCCATCAGGTTCAGGAAAGTCCCAGTTAATTCGTTGCATCAATGGTCTTGAAAGACCTACAAGCGGTACCGTTAAGATCGATGACATTTTAGTTACATCTAAAAAAGTAGACCATAGGGCAATTGCTAAAAAATGTGCCATGGTGTTCCAAAGTTATAATCTTTACCCGCATATGACGGTTTTAAAAAACGTTACCTTAGCGCCTATTAAGGTGCTAGGTATCGATGAAGACCAGGCAGAAGCAGACGCATATCAATATCTAGAGCGTGTAGGCTTGGCCGATAAAATCGATAAGTACCCTTCTCAACTCTCCGGTGGACAGCAACAGCGTGTTGCTATTGCAAGAGCGCTTAACATGCATCCAGAAATTATGCTGCTTGATGAGCCAACTGCTGCTCTTGACCCAGAGATGGTTAAAGAAGTATTGGACGTTATTAAGAGTCTTGCTGAGCGTGATATGACTGTTGTTATGGTTACGCACGAGATGGCGCTTGCTCGTGAAGCTGCTGACCGCGTAATCTTTATGGTAAACGGACAGATTGAAGAGCAGGGCACACCTGAACAAGTATTTGACCATACTCAAAACCCTCGCATGCTTGATTTCTTATCAAAGATTTTATAGGAGAGTGGTTTTTAGTTATGAACAATACACAAAAGGAGGTGTCTATGCTATCAAGAAGAGCATTTGTAGCCCTTGGTGCCCTTGGTGTTTCAGGACTTGCCTTTGGTACAAGTGGATGCGGCTTGGTTGGAAACGATCCTAATATCTTTGACGTAGGCGTTAAAATTGACGTTCCTAAGTTTGGATTTCAAAACCCACAAACCGGTTTAATTGAGGGAATGGAAGTTGACATTGCGCGTGAGCTTGCAAAGCGTCTTTACGGAAGTCCAGATGCAATTACAGTCACCGGCGTAAATGTAACAACCCGCGGAGCTATGCTTGATACTGGAGTATTAGACGCCACACTTGCAACCTTTACCATCACTGAATCTCGCAAAAAGTCCTATAACTTTACCGATCCATATCATAAAGACTACATTGGAATTTTGGTAAAAAAGACCTCTGGAATTAAGAGCTTTGAAGACCTCGACAAAAAAGTTGTTGGGGTAGCTCAGGCGGCAACTACCAGAGAAAAGCTTGAAGACTTAGCAAGAGAAAAAGAAATCAAGCTTAGATTTAGTGAGTATGCAACCTATCCAGAAATTAAGGTTGCCCTTGTTTCTGGCCGTATTGATGCCTTTTCGGTAGACTCTTCTATCCTCCAAGGTTATTTAGACGATAAGACTGAGCTTTTAGATACTGACTTAGGCGAGCAGGAATACGGTATTGCAACCTCTAAAAAAGATCCGGCCTTCTCAAAGAAGATCAATGAGCTTCTTCATGAAATGATGGATGACGGAAGCCTGGATGCTATTAAAGAGAAGTGGGGGCTAGTAAATGGATAACGGAATGTTTGCAGCCTTTAAGTGGGAGGCATATTTTGAAGCCTTTCCAACTATCTTAATGGCCTTTACTAAAACAATTGGTATTTCACTTCTAGCTCTTGTGCTTGCACTTATCTTGGGTGTAATTTTTGGACTTATGTCAGTTTCTCGCTCAACTGTGCTCAGAGCTATCAACCGTGTGTATGTTGAAATGATTCAAAATGTGCCACTGCTTTTACAAGTATTTGTAATGTATGCAGTGTTTCCACTTATTGGCATTAAGCTTTCAACATTCTTAATTGGTGTTATCGCCATTGGAATTTATCACGGTGCATATATTAGTGAGGTTGTAAGATCAGGTATCTCATCAATTCCTGAAGGTCAGTTTGAGGCAGCTAAGTCTCAAGGCTTTAGCTACATTCAAACAATGTCGCTTGTAATTTTGCCTCAAGCAATCTCAATTATTATGCCTCCACTAGCAGTTCAAGCAGCAAACTTGATTAAGAACACCTCAATCATGGCGCTTGTTGCAGGAGGAGAGTTGATGTATGCAACCAACTCATTTGCAAACTCAACCTCTTACTACGGACCAGCCTATGTGGTAGCAGCAATTCTCTACTTTATTTTGTGCTTCCCACTCTCAAGACTTGCTCTACACCTTGAGCAAAACCGTGGTAGAAGACGTGTAAAGAGAAAAGAATATTACAACCCTGCAATGACAGAGTTTGATGAAGACATGAAAAATGCGGTAGCTGAGGAAGGAGTGTCAACATGGGAGAGCTCTTCACGTGGATAAATATTAAGTTCTTACTTGAGGGTTTAGTATTAACCATCTTTATTTCTGCGATTTCAATTTTGCTGTCGCTTGTGATTGGTACCGTGCTTGCACTCATGCGCAGAAGCCACAATTCAATTTTGTCTGCCATCGCAACGGTCTATATTGAGATATTTAAAAACACTCCACTGCTTTTGTGGATTATGTTTATCTTCTTTATTGTCCAGCTTCCACCAATTCCATCTGCAGTGGCAGCATTTACGGTGTTTACCTCTGCAAGTATGGGAGAGATTATTCGTGGTGGTCTTGCGGGAGTTCACCGCGGACAATATGAGGCAATGAGATCTCAAGGCTTTAGTCGTATCCAGGGATACTGGTATATTATTCAGCCTCAAGCTATGAGAAACATGGTCCCAGCACTTTTGTCTCAAGCAATTACCACCATTAAAGACACCTCGTTTTTATGGTCAGCAATTGCAATTCAAGAGCTTATGGGTCGCGGAATGATTTTGATGAACCAGCTCAACTCAACCCCACAGATTTTTGCAATCTTTGGACTGGTTGGACTGTTTTACTTTATTATTTGTTTTGCTCTCTCAATGGGAGTAAGGTACTATCAGAAAAAGTATCGTTTACCAGGAAGGGTTGGCTTATAAGCCAACCCTTTTGGGTTTTATTAGGCCGTTAAAATAAGGGATACTCCCATAATGGCCATTCCGAGTATAAATCCCCAGATTGCAAAGTGGTGCTCTCCAGATTGTTCTGCAGCTGGAAGCAGCTCATCAACTGAGATGTAGACCATAATTCCTGCAATAAAAGCAAATACTACAGAAAGAATCGTTTCACTGATAAATGGCATGAGGATAACAAAACCAATGAGTGCACCTATTGGTTCTGCGATACCTGATAAGAGTGCAGCTCCGGCTGCTTTGAATCTGCTCTCAGTTGCAACTCTAATAGGAACTGCCACAGAGATACCTTCAGGAATGTTGTGAATTGCAATAGCGATTGCAATTGAAATACCAAGTGCTGGGTCAGAAAGTGCGCTAAAAAATGATGCCATACCTTCAGGGAAGTTATGGATTCCAATAGCTAAGGCAGACAAAAGACCAGTACGCATCATCTTGCCCTTGAGTTGTTCGTGTTTGTCCTTTTGGCTTACAACTTGGTCAACGCCCAAAAATTCATGAGGGTTTTCATCCTCAGGAATGAGCTTATCGATAATAGCAATAAATGCGATACCAATAAAAAATCCTCCAAGTGCAATCCAAGAACCCTTAGTTCCCATCTCTGATTCCAGAGAGCTAAATGCTCCACTTAAGAGTTCAACAAAGGATATGTAAATCATTACACCTGCAGAAAGACCCATTGCCATAGAGAGGCCTCGTGATGAAATTGGTTTTTTACCTACTGCAATAAGTCCACCGATACCGGTTGAAAGTCCTGCAAATGCACTGAGTAAAAAGGCAAAGAAAACTGCTTGTCCTGTTATTTCCATGTTCACTCCCTTAAGCGTGTACTATAGTTAGCGTGTTAGTTAATAGATGAAATTATAGCTGTAGTGCAGAAAGAATGAACCTATGACTTTTAGAAAAGTGTTTGAGCATCCAGATGTGTATCAGATAATTTTGCCAATGATTCAAAACTCACTGCCTACAGTAAATGTCTATCTAATTCATTCCAAGAACTCTTGGCTTATGGTGGATGCAGGGCCTAAAACTCCAGATGCCCTTGAAATTTTATCGAAGGATCTCAAAGAGCTTAAGGTGGATTTTGACGCTCTTGAGGTCTTTATTACGCACCAACACTTTGACCACTGGGGCCTCCTTAAAGACTTACTGCCAAAAGGCACGAGCGTGCACCTTTCTTTATATGACTATGACTTAAGTGGGGAGAGCGCTAACGGCAAGCTTGAAGACCTCTACCAAAAGCGTATGAAACAAGAGGGGGTTCCTAAAGAAGAACGAGAAGCCTATACCTATGTGCACCGCTATTATAGACTTGCAGATAAAAAAGACTTTAAGCTGGTAAATGCGCATCCTGGAGATGAGCTTCAGGTGGGCGATGAGAGCTTTAAGATTGTATCTGCAAGTGGGCACACCCCAGATCACCTGGTTTTGTATCATAAAAGAAGTGGGATGTATTTTTGCGGAGACCAAGTTTTAGTGGGCATTAACCCAAGTATAGACTTAAGCTTTGATGGGCTTGATTTAATGGGGAACAATTTAAAGCGCCTTAAGTCACTACTTGATAAAGAGCTGATACTGATGCCGGGCCACGGGGAGGTCATGCACTCGCCTCATGAGCGCATACAGGCCCTATATGAGCATCACTTCACACGTACACAAGATTTTTACAAACGAATAAAAGAGCATCCTTATGCAAGTGGCTATGATTTAATCAGACAAAATAAATGGTCTATAGAGGATAGCTGGGATAAAGTATTTTTTGTAAAACGCTCTCTTATTATTCGTCAAGGTTTTTCTTATCTAAACCATTTATTAGAAAAAAATATGATTGAGACCATAGAAAATGGTGAACAAATGAGATATAAAATATCTTAAATTTAGAACTTACGTTGCAATTGTGTAGTACATTTGTCTAAAAACGTATATTATAAAATTATGTGTGATTATTCATAATCAGGCATAATTGAGAGAGAAATTTAAGGAGGATAAATGGCTAAAAAGCATCTAAGTCGTCGTGCTTTCTTAAAAACAAGCGGCGCTATTGGTGCACTGGGGGCTGCTGGCGTAATCGTGAGCAGTGAAAGTCGTGTTAAGCCTGCCTTAGCGGAAGAAAAAGATGGGGGCGCACCTAACGAAAAGGTTGACGGCAGCTCACTTCCAAAGGGTTTAGCATTTTATTATGATCAGGTACGCTGCATTGGTTGTAAAAACTGCACCAAGGCATGCGCTGAATACAAGCAACTTCCAGAGGAGTTTGTATATCGTCGCGTGTACAAAAAATCACCTGATAGTCCGGTGTGGGAGCTTAATGAGAAAAGCCGTGAGCCTTGGGGAGACCATTTTGCCCACTACCTTTCTGTATCCTGCAATCACTGTGACAATCCAGCTTGTGCACACGCATGCCCAACTAAGGCGATGCACAAAAAGGAAGATAACGGACTTGTTGTAGTTGATGAGAGCAGATGCATTGGCTGCGGTTATTGCTATCTTGCTTGTCCATACGATGCACCTCGTATTGATGCTAAAGCAGGACATTCAAGAAAATGCAACTTCTGCGAAGAGCGTCAAGTTGTTGGCGAAAAGCCAATGTGTGTAGCTTCATGCCCTATGAATGCGCTCGATTTTGGTACTGACGCAGAGATTATGGAGCGTCACCCTGACGCAAAGATTGCTGAATCTGAGCCGCTTCCTAAGTTTATCTACACCACCCCACACTTCTTTATGAGAAGCGCTGACATGGGAGATAACAAATCTTTGGCAGGCCAAAAAGGGGAGGCTAAATAATGTTTCTTAACATGGAATCAACCGCTATGCACCATGCATTAAGCGAAATCCCTCTTGCCTTATTTACTACACTGTTCCCAATGGCTATTGGTGCTTTTATTGCTATAGCTATTGCATTTTGGTTTAACAGATTTACCGATGAGCAAACTAAGAAGATTGATAAGCTCACCATTATTCCGCTTATCTTAATTGTTGTTTCTTTCTTATTTGCAATGCTTCACTTAAAAAGCCCACTAAATGCAATTTGGATTTTTGCAAATCTAGGCTCATCCCCACTTTCAAATGAGATTTTAGGTGCAGCTATTTGTACTGTGATTGTTGGAGTCTATTGGTTGCTTGCGCTTCTTGGAAAGCTCAGTTATGGCCTTCGTCGTATTTTCCTAGTATTAGTTGTGCTTGCAGCAATAGCAGGCCCAATTGTCTTGGGTTTTGCGTATAGAGTTCCAACTATTATTACCTGGGCAAGCGTTGGTCCTTATGTCTATCTCGTAGGTAATGCTCTATTAGGTGGTGTAGCTTGTGGTATTGCAATTTTGCATATTGCGCTTGGCTCATATGAGAAAGTTGTAGTTACAAAAGCAGATCATGCTGATATTGCTACTGAGGTAGATAGAGAGACTAAGACTCATGGCCTAAACCCATCAGCTAAGATTGCACTTGCTGTAGTGGCTGCCCTAGGTTTTGCACTTGCTATAGGTGGTGCCTTTATCCATCAAGCAGATGTAAACTCAACCCTTACCGCTTTTGTAATTGGCTCAGAGCACTTTGCTGATGTCCAGCTCTTCTTCTGGCTTTTCTTCCCAATTGGACTCATTGCGCTTATCCTTACACTTATTGCAGTTCTTAAGGACAAAAAGCTTGGTCTTGTAGCATTTATAATCTACTTTATTGCGGTACTCAGTTTGCGTCTGGTGTTCTACGGAACATATATTACGGTTGGTATGTAGAGGCTCATTTCTACATTTTGTACATATTTAATCTTTGAAGGCGGGCACTCAATTTGGGTGTCCGCCTTTTTGCACTTTAGCTAGCTGCATTATCCAATGGACATATTATTTAATATTTCGAATAAACCAAAAATAGGTGAATAGATTCCCTCTTTTATACTATTATTTTTAATTAACCCGGGTACTATATTTATCAGTTCTAAATATAAAAGCCAATCTTAAAGAAAGGGATTTACATGAAATTATCAGCAAGAAATGTTATTGCATCAAAAGTACTCGCAGTTGAAGAGGGTGCAGTTAATGCACACATCGTTTTAGAGGCTGGTTCAAATAAGCTTTCATCAACCATCACCTTAGAGGCTACTAAAGAGCTTGGCCTTGAAGAAGGTAAAGAGGTTTATGCAATCATCAAGTCAAGCAATGTGATTGTTGCTAAGGGCAGCAAGGTTGAGGGCATTTCAGCTAGAAACCAACTTGCAGGTAAGGTTGAGTCAGTTGATGAGGGCGCTGTAAGCGCTGTAGTTCGCATCAAACTTGAGGGTGGCGAAGTTATTTCTTCAGACATCTCCTTACAATCAGCTAAGGATCTTGGCCTTGAAGATGGCACTGAGGTTGTAGCTATTATTAAGTCAACCGATGTTATCGTTGGTATTGCTTAAGTTTTAGTCTAAACCAACTTTAATTGCTTCCATTTCAAGGGCGATTTGATATTTTTCAAATACACCTGCTTGAATATGTTGAGCAAGTTTTAACACGTCTTGTGCGCGAGCAGCCTTATGGTTGCAAAGTGCCAAGACGTGTTTTGTTGAGAGCTGAGCTCCTGAGTCATCAAGTTTAAAGCCTTTATGAAAACCCGCATGATCTATAAGCCAGGCAGCTGATGATTTATATCCGTCAAGATATTTATAGCGAGGAGCCTCTGAGTCTAGAGCCTGTTCTTGTTCTTTACTAAGTATTGGGTTTGTAAAAAAGGAGCCTGCAGACCAGCAGTCCCTATCTTCTTTGTTGTAGCGCATGCCTTTTTTATCTCTAAGTTCTAGTACATGCTTTCTGATTTCTTTTGATTCGAGTCGCGCGCCTTGTTGTGTTCCCAGTTGGCGTGCAAGCTCTGCATACTTTACCGGTTCAGAGAGTAGTGATTTTTCAAGAGTAAAGACAACTTCAAGTACTATCCATCTGCCACTTGGGCCTAGGGCAACTGGATCAGAGTCTTTTGCCTCGGCAATTGAGCGTTTAATTGCTGAAGATCTATAGGCAAATGCTAAGTCTTGAGCGTGAAGCTCCACCTCTTTTTGTTCAAAGCGGTCATAGGCAATAACTGAATTAATTACACTTGAAACCTCATGTCCATAGGCACCTATGTTTTGTACAGGGGATCCCCCTACGCTTCCTGGAATACCAGATAGAGCACTGAGTCCACTAAGTCCATGCTCTATTGTCCACTTAACAAAGTCATCCCAGCAATATCCTGCACTTACCGTAATTTGTGCGGTCTTGCTTTTCTCATTAGATTTAATCTCAAGCTCTTCTCGACCATCTTTAATAACAGTGCCATCAAAGCCTTGATCACTTACTAAAATATTAGATCCGCCACCAAGTATTAAGAGGGGAGTGCACGTTTTATCTGCCTCCTGAATGCGCCCAATAAATTCATCGCGATCTTGGGTGTGGTAGAAGGCTTGAGCTGGTCCACCAATATGTAATGTGGTGTAGTCTTCAAGTTTTATCTGCTGTGATTGGCTCATGCTGCGCTCCCGTTTTTTGGATTGTTCTTATAGTATCTTACGATAAATTGTGTAGCTAATTTAGGGCATCTCTACAATCTTTTCTTCTACAAACCAGGCGGGGTCTTCAAAATATAAGTAAGTTCTTGTGCCTCCAATTTGGCAAAGATAACGCATGCCTGTGCCACCCACCTTAAGTGAGGCAGCTCGACGCGCTTCAATAACTCTATCTATTTTAAAGCGCCTGCCATCTTCCCAGTAGACTTCAACAGGAAGTATTCTGCCGTCTGGGCTAAAGCGTGCTAACACTTCTACATAGCGTTTTTGGCGATGTGCAATTCCGCGCGTCATGTTTTTCTCAACTCCTCCCTACATATATATGTTTATGAGAAAAAGCCTACGGGGTGGATGATGTTATCACGTTTAATATCCAGGTCTGCCATGCTGCTGTTAGTAATCTCTGCTCCTCGCTTGATTATCCCATTGCCAAAACGCTGCCTCAGTGCATCTATGGCTCCGTCAAGCTGCTTGAGCTTTTCACGCTTTTCAGACACTCCAAAAATATCGTATTGAACAAATCTATCTGCAAGGCTTAGGTTGCTTGCACGTACGTGTAAAGATCTTAAAATTCTGCTTCCATCAAAGGGCTCATGCTCTGCAAGTAAGTGAAAGGCTGCACTCGCAATTTCTGAAGTGATGTTACTTGGGTGGCTTAGGGGTGCTTGAGCACTGTAAGAGCAGAGCTTGTTGTCTCGTACATGTATGCCAATGGTGTTTGCTAAAAACTTATATTCG
This sequence comes from Coriobacteriales bacterium, assembly GCA_029983705.1. Classification (GTDB taxonomy): domain Bacteria; phylum Actinomycetota; class Coriobacteriia; order Coriobacteriales; family JAEZZM01; genus JASBYZ01. Next base: position 3,737 of record JASBYZ010000033.1, on the reverse strand, counting down.
CGCAGACGCTGAGCTACGGACTCTGAGAGAAGATATATAAGTGCTTTGCAGTCTTGCTTAGTGATTAAGTCTTGCGGAGCAGTTAGACCATTACCTACGCTTTTAATCTCATGCATAATATCCGCAAGGTTTGGGTTAAAAGATCGTACCTCAGAGCTATCTTCTCCTCGTGCAAAGCTTAAAAGAATATCTCCTACTTTGCCAAGGCGCATGTGTATAGCTCTATCATCACTTATAGCTAAGTCTCCAATAGTAAAAATGCCAAAGTCATTGAGTTTTCTTTTTGTGGCATGCCCTACATACAGGAGGTCTTCAACAGGGGCTGACCAAACAATGTCTTGATAGTTATTGCGGCTAATAAAGATAATGCCGTCAGGCTTTTTATAATCACTTCCAAACTTTGCAAAAATTTTATTCCAGCTCACGCCAATTGACACGGTAATTCCGAGCTCAAACTTAATACGACTTGAAATTTCATCCACCAAAAGCTCAATGTCTGAGCCCCATAAGTGGCAGCTGTCGCTTACGTCAAGCCATGCCTCATCAAGTCCAAAGGGTTCAACTAAATCTGTGTACTCATAATAAATTTCGCGCGCAAGTTTTGAGAACTTTAAGTACAGCGAGTAGTTAGGCGGAACTACTACAAGGTCTGGACATTTTTGTCGTGCCTCCCAAAGCGCTTCTCCTGTTTTGACACCAAAGGCTTTTGCAATTTGATTTTTTGCAAGCACAATGCCGTGACGAGCTTCTTCATCTCCACCAACAACTACTGCTTTATTTCTAATACTAGGGCGATGTAGACACTCTACGCTGGCATAAAAGCAGTTCATATCAGAATGAAGAATGACGAGTTCAGGTGCTTGAAAAAGCGATTGCATGGTGCCTCCAAATCGAACAGGTGTTCTATTATATTGACTCACGAAAGTATAACAGTCAAGTCTGACACAATAAAAAATCGCTTCTAAAAAGCTACTCGTGTATACTGTAATATATAAGAAATTATCAATATTATGATAAAAAAGAGGAATAGTATGTTTACAATTCGTCCAGTTTCTGACCTAAGAAATAAGTTTAGCGAGATAGAAGAAGCGGTTAAAACAGGCGAGCCTGTGTATCTAACTAAAAATGGTTATGGCTCGATGGTTGTTGTAAGTATAGAAAAATATAGCGAGCTACTTGAGCAAAAAGAGAAACTTTCTAACACTGAGCTTCTTTCGATTGCTAAGCGCTTTGCTGATGACTATAATCAAGCATTTACTGAGTTATCCAAATGCGATATCTAAATAAAGAGCAGATATTACTGCTTCACGACTACTTACTTCAACGTTTTGGAGGAGCTTTAGGCCTTCGTGATGAAGGTCTGCTTGAATCTGCCCTCTATAACCCTCAGCAAACCTTTGCGAGTCAAGATTTATATCCACATATTGAAGATAAGGCCGCTGCACTTATATACTCCATTATCCAAAATCATCCTTTTTCTGATGGAAATAAAAGAACTACAGCTCTAGCGTTATTTGTCTTTCTAGATATCAATGGCTTTGAGATTAATTTGAGTAATAGAGAGCTTGTAGATCTAATGGTTGATATTGCTTCAGGAAAAATAGGCCAGGAGCAACTCGCTTCTTATATTAAGTCACAACTTCATAAGAAATAGTCAGGTTTCAGCCGAACAAAATATATTGCCTTTGTGACAATAGACACAATAATTGGCATCACTTAACTAATACCTCGAATTTTTTATTGCTTAGTTCAAGATTATGAGAAATAATGGCAAATGTGAGTTTAGTCACAAATGGATTATTGGCTATTTTCGGAGGAAACATGATCACATTTTTGATCGGTCTTGTTGTCTTATTTGTTGGAGGAGCAATCTACGGTAAATTCGTAGAAAACATCTTTGCTCCAGATGACAGACCAACTCCAGCAATGGTAAAACGTGACGGCTTGGACTATATCCCAATGCCAAAATGGAAAAACATGCTTATCGAGTTACTAAACATTGCTGGTACTGGACCAATTCTTGGACCAATTCAGGGTATTTTATTTGGACCTTTAGCGTTCATTCTTATCCCTATTGGAAATGTTTTGGGCGGTGCTGTTCACGATTATTTCTCAGGTATGCTATCAGTGAGAAATAATGGTGACCAAATGCCTGCACTCATCAGAAGATTTATGGGCAACACAACCTATCACATTTATAATGTGTTCGCTTGTTTGCTTATGTTCTTGGTAGGTGTTGTATTCTTATATCTACCAGGAGACTTAATTGCAGGTCTTATTGGGGTTCCAACAACTGTGGGAGAGGGCGAGTCAATTAATAAACTCATTCCACTTTTTGTAATTTATGGAATCATCCTACTGTACTATCTACTAGCTTCAATTACCCCTATCGATAAAATCATTGGTCGTGTGTACCCAATCTTTGGTGCCGTGCTAATTATTTCTGCTGTGGGTATTCTTGGAGCACTTTTTGTTCGCGGTTACATCTTTGATACCAGCTTAATGCCAAACTGGATTCCTGGAGCAGTATATCCAGAAGGCGCACCATATGGCGTATTAGTTCCTGACGGAGCTATTACTCCAAGCAATTTGGTACCAATCTTCTTTATTACCGTAGCCTGCGGTATTACCTCAGGTTTCCACTCATCACAGGCAACCTTAATTGCTCGCTCAGTTCCAGATGAGCGTCAGGGTCGTTCAACCTTCTATAACATGATGGTTGCAGAGGGCCTTATCGCTATGATTTGGGCAGCTGGTGCAATGGTTATCTACAACATGGGTGCACAGGTTGCAACCGCTAACTCAACTGAGATGGTTTCAGTTATCTCAATGACCTTCTTAGGCGCTGTTGGTGGTGTACTTGCTATCTTGGGTGTTATTGTTTTACCAATTACCTCAGGAGATACGGCACTCAGATCTTTGCGTATGATGGTTGGAGACTACTTCCACATTGACCAAAGAAAGCGTTCAAACGTTGTTATTATGGCGCTTGTTATCTTTGCGCTTGTACTTGGCGTACTAATCTTTGCAAAGGTAAATCCAAACGGATTTAGCATCCTCTGGCGCTACTTTGGATTTGCAAATGAGGCACTTGCAGTATTTGCCTTTGGTATGGGTGCAATTTATTTAGCTGGTAGATTTGATAAGCCTTTCTACCTTATCTGCCTCATCCCAGGTGCTTTCTACATGTTTGTAGTAACCAGCTACATTTTCTCAGCACCTATTGGATTCCACTTAAGCTGGGCTATCTCTTATGTTCTTGGCGCAATCTTTACCGTTGTATATATTGCAGCTATCCTAAGAGCTGGCATGAAGCGTAATAAGGGAATTAAAGCAAGAACTATTGAAAACACCGATGTGTATGAAACTCCTGCACAAGTAAAGCTTGATCAAGAAAAATAAATCTTCTCTTAAGCTTTGCACATACAAAATTCAGCTGCGAGCCTAGGTCAAAACCTAGGCTCGTTTTATTTGTACGCCCGCATCTTGCAATTGCTTAAGAATCTCATCTGTTTTACTTGCATCAACCGCAAGGCTTAAATTTGAAAACACGCATGTCTTGTAACCAAGCCTTTGAGCATCAAGAGCACTTTGTAAGACACAGTGGGAGAGCGCAAGCCCACAGATATCAACCGTGTCTATCTCATGTTCTTTTAGATAATCGTCAAGTTTACTTTCCTTATCGCTTGCCCCTTCAAAGGCTGAGTATCCGGGGCTGTGCTGACCTTTTTTGATCT
>JASBYZ010000032.1 GCA_029983705.1 Coriobacteriales bacterium | reverse complement strand
CTGGAGCATTGTCTGCTGGCTTGTCACCAGCTGCACCTGCATTGCCGCATGCAGCAAGACCAGTAAGTGCAAGAGTTGAAGTTAAAATAAGTGCAATTGCTTTTGCTTTCATAACTAACCTCCAATAGTAATTGGGCTTGTTGTAGTATTGGTTTTAAGCCCACCCACAAAGCTTCTTGCTCTGCGGTACTTTTATTAAAAACCTTTGAAAAGCACTTGAAAAGTCAGAATGCAAATGAGCAAAAAGCAAACAAAGTTGTTCCATCTCAAACATAGAAAGTATTTATATGACGCATACATTTAAGGGGTATGATACCTTTTTAGAGCACTATCAAAATGCCTGTTCAAAGTGGAATTTTGACCCGAGTGAAACCAAGCTGTTAAAAAACGGTTACTTGCCAATTTCTTTACTTAATGCTAAAGAAATCCCTGATAGCGCACTTGCTGTAAACTTTGATAAAAAAAGTTTAGCAATGTTTCTAAACCCTGGCAGTAATACCGAAGAACTCCTCTTTGAAGATGAGTATGAGAGCATAAAAGAGCTTGAGCAAGAGAGTTTTATGCTTGATGCTAAAGCGCTCAAGGCTAAACACAAAGAAGAGCTTGACGCCCTCTTTGGAGATTACCTAGAAGATTAAGATTCATCTGCAAGAAGTGTTGAAGGCGCTGCAGACTGAACATCTGGGTGCTGGCGCGTATACTCATAAAGCGTTATTGCAGCTGCCTGAGCCACATTAATAGATCTCACAGATCCATACTGAGGTATATAGAGCATTGGTGCGTTGCACTGTGAGATTACCTCATCAGATAGGCCCAAGAGCTCCTCGCCAAAGACAAAAGCACATTTTAGTGGAAGCTTGTAGTTGTCAATGCGTTTTGGCTCATATTCTTTTACATTATCAATTGGAAAGATGGTATAGCCTTCTTGTTTAAGCTCTTCAAAAAAGCTTGTATCGGGCTCATGCAAAATATGTTCGTAGTGGTGGGTGCCCACCGCACCTCTCCGATCAAGCCTGCGCTTGCCCACTAAGATAACCTCTTTAGCTAAAAATGCGTTTGCAGCCCTAATTACAGATGCCTTATTAAAGTCTCCCGTTAAATTCATGCAGATAACAATAGTCTCAGACCTGCGCACATCCAAGTCCTGGCAGATTTCTGAAATGAGTTTATCTCTGTAGGCGTCCACAACGTTTTTAGGGCTACCCTGACCGTAGCCATATGATCCCACAGGATTTTTCTTTAGCGTCAAACTGTGCTTCCTTTAATGTAGCTCTTGATAAAATTCAGCGCCCACGCTCGTGTCTTTAATGTGCGTAGTTTCGCTGTGTCTGAGTAATTGTTGCACATAATAGAGGTCTCCTGCACAGCCCATTGTATGGAGGGCAATTGCTAAGTATGCAGAAGTAAAGTGACACAATATAAAGGCATAGATTGCAATCGCAAGCGTAATTAAGACTAAGGGTGCAAGCACTACAATCATAAATTGGCGCTTACTCAGGGTGACTCCCTCAGCTGAGGCATAAAACATCCCCGCCTCAAAGCCCAATTTAATTTTTGCCTCAGGTTTAAAGATTTTAAAGAAGACACCGTGAATGATCTCATGCAGGGGTACCGCAATAATCAAGATAATAAAAGGCCTGATAAATGTAGGAAAATCTACCTTAAAATTAAAGTTATGACTTAAAGAGAATTGATAAATTATAAATAAAAACACTGGAAGCAAAATAAGGAAACAAAGGATGATAGCCAGGCTCATCCATGTAAGTTTTACCTGGACTTCTTTGTCATCAAAAAAATTAATCTCCCTAACAAGCTTCACAAAGGATCCTATCTGGAAATGTTATAATCTCAAGAACACTAACTTTATACCACTCACAGATAGAAATCAACCGCTCACGTAAAAAGTTTAATTAACTATAATTTTTGTGAAGCTGTCTTTTCTGTTCGAGGCAGCTTTAATAGATAGGTGCAATAAGCTATTGCAACAACAATTGTTGCCACAATATAGACCCACTGCAGTGTAGGGTTATCAAGTAAAAACTTAGAGAGGGCATCAATTAAGCCGTGCATCACTATACATGGCCAGAGGCTTTGACTGGTGTAAAACATGCACACCATAATAAAGCCCCAAGCTATAGCAAAAAAGACTTGTGCGATTGTTTCTAGATTGGCCTGTCCTGCAAAAAGATTAACAATGTGTCCAATTCCAAAGGTAATAGCAACCACAATGATTGAGGTTTTCACCCCATCTTTTGGGAGCATTCCTTTAAAAAGAAAGCCTCTAAAAATTATCTCTTCAATGTAGCCTATTAAAAACATTGAAAGCACAGCAAATACTTGGGCAAGACCACTATAGGCAAAATCTATTCCTCCCCATATGTTTCCAGTAACTAAAATCCAAGCAGGAATAAAATACAAAAAGCGTGCACAGTTTTTTGGCCAGCCATCAAGTCCATATTTTTCTTCTAAGTGATACTTTTTTATAAAGAGTGTAAGAGCAGTTGCAATGAGCGCAAGAGCAATAAACATGAATATGCTCTCGTCTCCAAAATTGCCACGAATTGGAATAGTTATCACACAGTAGAGAACTATCCACAAAACAGCAAAAGAGACCTCGCTTTTTTGATATAAATGATACATTTTGCTCCTTATGTCATCATTTATACTTTCCAAGTTTATTTAAGTACAAGCAAGGTCTCTATACAAGTTAATTATTTGTTAATTACTACATCTGACTTCCGTCACCAAAGAGCAGGTGTCTTTCCTTACCAGAGAGCGCCTCGCGTGCTTGTTCACGCAGGTTATTCATGCCACTTAAGAACTGGCGATACATCACGAGCACTAAATATCTTCCCATAGGAGTTAGAGTCAGGAGCTCTTTGTTATCAATCTCAAATGCCTTATTGACCCTCATAAATGCCATCTCACCAGGAAGACCGGCATCCACGCTCACACCAAACTCTTCTTTAAAGGCACGCTTATCAAGCTTGAGCTTGTAGAGGTTGAGTAAAAATGAATAGCGCATGAGGTCTTTTTTAGAAAGGGTAGCCTTTCCCATGATTGACATTCTGCCGCTTGCGATCATCTCGTTATACTCAGTAATACTAAAGGTATTTACGTAGAGACTGTCAGCAAGGTGGGTAATCGATCCACTACCAATTGCAGGATAGGCAACGTATGAGGTTTGATATTCATCAACTAAAAGCGCGTGGTCTTTTCCGTCCTTATCAAGTCTGTTAAAGGTCCACACCGTCTCACGCTCAAATGGAGGCTTTTCTCCCTCACACAAGGTCTCATCTAAGATTTGGTAATACTTAAATTCTCGTTCATAGTCCATCTCGCCTAAGGTGTTAGACATCTTTCTCATAGTTGCATTAGATACATAGAGTGGCGAGAAGGTCGTTTGGCGAGCACCACACTCAACAATCTTTTCTAAGTCTCGGCGTAAAATCTCTTCAGTTTGAGTTGGGAAGTTAAAGATCATGTCGACATTAATTGAGTCAAAGTAAGGAATTGACTCGTGAATGCGTTCCATGATCTCCTCGCCGCTTCCGTATTTCTCAAAGCGGTCCATCTGTTTTAAGAGATCATTATCAAAGCTTTGAACACCAACCGATAAACGCTGGATTCTCCCCTTCATCTTAACAAGGTAGGGCTGGACTAAGTGATTTGGATTAGTCTCAGATGCTACCTCTTTAATATTGAAGGTGTCACGTGCAAGGTCTAAGGTCTCACAGAGCTCATCAATGTTTACCGTAGGAGTACCACCACCAACATAAATAGTTTCAATGTCATAACCTAAATCCTTTAACATGAGCATTTCTTTTCTCATGCTTGCGTAGTAAGGCTTTGCCACCTCATCTTGGTAAGGATAGCGGTTAAAACTGCAAAATGGGCAGAGTCGCTCACAAAATGGTACGTGCATATACAGCATGTATTTGGTGTTTGGATCTGGGTCTGGAAAATGCGTCTCACTTGTAGGCTTTAAGTCAAGCGTGCGTTGAGCCATTTTTTTAACTAGTTTGGTTAGTAGTCGTTCTGAAAGCATTCAAGCTCCTCATTGAGAGTTGGTAGTATTTATCATTATATACACCCTCGTGCACAAACAAATAAATACTACCAAATAATTACTTAATACTTGAATCGCTTAGAAATTTATCTATTGATGCATCCTGAAATATCTCACGTGCTTTGAGTAAAGAAACGAGTTCTTCAACGCGCGGAGAAAACTTTAATGTAAAAAATTTAAGGTTGATAGCAGCCATGATGCCCTTGCAACTTTTGCAAGCGTGTACCCTGTGAGCCTCATCATCTGGAGTGTAAAAATACCTGAGACGCTCTTGGCCCGACTCACCACAAAAGGCACACTTAATACGGGTGTAGTGCCACTGTGTATCACAGCTTGAACAGTAGTGGTTTCTGAGTCCGCCGTTAAAGGCAATAGGGCGATTAATAATAGAAAGTGAGGCTTCTGCGCCACAAACCGGACAGGTGTGGGTGTCTGGAAAATCGTACTCGCCAAAGTCAATTTCTTTAATTTGAGAAGCGTAGGCTGCTCTAAATACTCTAAGAGTTGAATACACTACCAAGGTAAGGCAAGACTTTGCATCATCATCTAAGAACGCTTGCTTTGAGAATACTCGTTCAAGGATTTTTACGTCATCAAAGAGTGCTTGATCTAAATCATGCTCCCCAAGCGAGTCGAGCGCCTGAAGCTTAGCCGAAAGCTCACTTGAAAATATTTCTTCTGTATACAGTGCAAGTATATTATTGAAAGCCTCTACAAAGGCTATAAGGTCAATCTTGTCTTTTGCCTTTGAGAGAAGCGGCGTATTTGCACGTGTAAGCCTATAAATTTCATGTTTGCTAAGTGGCTCCCACCTAAAGTCTGTGGGAGCCATTTCATCTTGTAAGGTCCAAAGCTTAGCTAAAAAATGACACTGACTATCTCCTAGAAGCTCTTGATACTGTCCAAGAGCTTCTAAATCTCTTACTAAACTCATCTACTTAACTCACTTTTTTCATTTCATTTTTCTTGAGTTGCTGGCTTGGGGTAAGTCCTTCTTCAACCTCTAAGACATTCTCGCCACTCGCAAGCTCTTCTTCTGCCCACTGACCCCAGTGATACAGACCATCAGTCTCTGAAACATAACCAGAACCAAACATCCATGCTGATGCCTGCTTGCCGTATACTGGAAAGATTCCAGCACCAAGGTAGATGTGAAATACCATAAGGATGCACCAACCCATAAAGCAGATATCGTGGCCCATCTTAAAAAAATCAAAGAGCCACTGAGGGATGCCTCTCGTTGGTCCAATCCAAAGTACAACGCCGGTGACTGCAAACATAAAGAGTACAAAGTACATCGAGAAGTCTGATACACGCTGACCTGACTTAACAAAGGTCTGTCGAGGCATATGGTACTTATCGGCATTAAGCATGTATGGGAAAAAGTACTTCATAAAGTTCTTATCGTTTTCATCCCAGGGCTTAAAAATATTTTTAAGCGTGTGGGCAAAGTCACTTGGTTTTCTGATAATCCACAAAAGCCAGTTTGCTATAAAGAAGGCACCAGCTGCTCTGTGAATAATCTTGCCCCAAAGCATTACCTCTGTTGGAAGGTAGTGCCCTAAAGGAGTAAACAGAAATAGTCCGGTGATTGCCAAGATAAAGACAAAGACCATGTTGGCAAAGTGCCAAAATCTTGTTTGAGAACTATGGCGCTCAATCCAATTAACCGTTTGACGTGGCATCTTACTTCACCTCTTCATCTGATTTATCTTGAGTCTTTACCACAGTTTGATCAGAACCTTTTTCTACAAGCTTTTGCTCTTTGTGCTCATCGCCCGGCTCTATACTATGCTTTCTCTTAAACTCATCCTTAAACCAAATTTCGCCGTCTTGTGTATAGGTCTCATCCGTCTTTGGATCGTAGTGAAGCTTAGGCTTCTTGTAGTTCTTGTTGTTTTTATACGACATAGATACAAAGGCAAGAGTTCCCAATACTCCAGCGAGAGCCACTGGTGTCATAGCCTCTCCAATAGTCTTCATAAGCGGGATGCTTGGATTTGGATTGAGGCCATAAACCTCTGGCTTATATTTGAGCACTTGCAAAAGGTGGAGTCCTTCCATCTCGTGCTCACCATAAATACAGGCATCCTCATAACCTTCAGACTTAAGCTGCTCTACGCGCTTTTGTGCTTTTGTGAGCATGGTTGATCGATAACCCCAGTCAAGAGCGTCAGGAAAGCAGGTTTTAACGCAGGCTGGCTCTTCATCTTGGGAGAGTCTATCCTGGCAAAACCAGCACTTTGCATTGATGTTGTCGCGCTCTCTATATTTAGGTACCGACCACGGACAGCCCGTTGAGCAAAACTTACAACCAATGCAAAGGTGTGGGTCAATATCAACTGAACCGTTTCCTACATAGTGGCATGCCCCTGTTGGGCAGGCCTCAACACATCCCGCACGAGTGCAATGATTGCAGGACTCTCGTCTGATAATCCAGTCAAATGGTTTTGGTCCATTTGGGTTATCTACCTCAGTAAATACCATTCTTAGGTAGTTATCACCACTGTTTTCTGGCGGATAGGTATAGCCACCTAGATTAAACTCATACTCCTCATCTTTCATAGGAGCTGGAAGCATATTGGTTTGCTTGCAAGCAACCTGACATGCCTTACAACCCATGCAATAGCTTGAGTCATAGAGCATGGCAAAGTCTTGATTTACCGCCACATCATTTACTACATCAGGGGCGTGATACAGATTTCCCATCTTACTCACCTACCTTTCTGATGTCACAGAGGAAGGTCTTAAACTCAGGAGTTGATGAGTTACCATCTCCGTAGTGAGGGGTAACCATGTTTCTTACGTCTCCCTTAATAACGTCTGCAGACCAGCCCCAGTGAAATGGCATTGATACCGTGTAGTAAGACTTACCGTCCAAGACGTACGGTTTGATGCGCTTGGTTACAACCACGTTCATCTTAATAGAGCCGCGCTCATTAAAGACCTCAACCATGTCTCCGTTTTCAATACCGCGCTCTTCTGCTAGTTCAGTTGGGATCTCGCAGAAAAATCTTGGCATGATTTGCGCAAGCCATGGCTGGTTTCTGGTCTCAGAACCGGTTTGCCAGTGCTCAACTAAGTGGAAGTCAGACGAGATAAGTGGGTACTTTTCAACCGTTTGAGCATCGGTCTTTGAAGAACCTTTGTATACCAAAGCAATTGGGTTTGAATGCTGAGAACTTGCCATGTTTGGAATTGGGCACTCAATAGCTTCGTAGTGCTCAGGGAATGGTCCGTCAGCCATAGTTGGCGAGAAGAGCCTTGCCACTGTTTCGTCAGTCATCATAAATGGCCAGGTTTCATCTGGCTTTTTATTAACTGGGAAGTCTGCCACGTCGTATTGAATCCATTTTTGATTTGCTTCATCCCACTCAACAAGTTGTCTACCAGGGTTATATGGCTTACCTGATGGATCGCAAGAAGCGCGGTTGTAGAGAATTCTTCTGTTAAGCGGCCATGAGAAGGCCCAGTCTGGATAGATTCCCAGGCCATCTCCGTCTCCACCTGGAACTACAATGTCTCTTGTTCCACGAGAGCCAGTAGGCTGAGCTGCTGGGTTCCACTTATCGTCGTTATTGCAGAAATAGCCTGAATAAATCCAGTTACCGCAGGCAGTTGAGCCGTCATCTTTAAGCTCACCAAAGCCTTGAAGCAGTCTTCCGCTCTCAACCTCATAGCCATTGATGCCCCATGCAGCTTTAATAGGACTAAACTTACCGCTGTTATCTATAAACTTATCGAGCTCTAAGTTAACAAGAGGCTCTGGGCAGACACCACCGTGTGCCTTGTAGAGATCTCTTAAGTTACACCACAGCTCAACTAACATGTCGCCATCGTCATGAGCGCCAGATAGTGGATCTACTGCCTTGTATCTCCACTGAATGCTTCTACCAGTATTTGTAATAGATCCTTGCTTTTCAAAGTGGTTACATGCAGGTAGTACAAAGACCTCAGTCATAACCTCCTCAGGTGGAGTATCAGGAACATGCTTCCACCAGGTGGCGGTATCGGTGTACCAAAGGTCTACGTTTACCATCCACTTGAGTTTTGAAAGTGCCTTAAGGGTGAAGTTAGAGTTTGGACCACCAATAACAGGGTTTTGACCCCAGGCAAAAAAGCCCTCTAAGTTGCCCTGCATCATCCACTCAAAGATTGAGATGTGGGTGTGGTCTTTTTTATCGTCTTTTGGCCACCAGTCAAATCCAAAGTCATTTTCTAGGGTTGCATGCTCTCCGTACCACTCTTTGAGCATCGAGATAATAAACTTTGGACGGTTCATGTAGTAGCCGTTATTAGCAGTATGCTTACTTAAATACTCTCCAAGAGAGTTCTCACCACGAGAGGTGTTTGGAAGCTTTGTATATCCTGGAAGCTCGCCTGCAAGAAGTGCAAAGTCAGTAGCACCTTGAACGTTACACTCACCACGCATCGCATTCATGCCACCGCCCGGTACTCCAATGTTATGGAGGAGGGTCTGCATAATGCAGGCTGCTCTAATGGACTGAGCACCAACCGTGTGGTGACAAAGTCCCATTGCATACATAAAGCCACCGGCCTTATCGGCACTATAGGTTGAAGTAACAATGTCTGCTGCTTTTAAGAACTGCTCCTGAGAAACGCCGGTGATTTTTTCAACCATCTCAGGCGTAAAGCGCTCAACATGTTTTTTAAGAAGCTGAAATACGCAACGTGGATGCTCAAGGGTTTCGTCTTTCACAAACTCACGCTTAGCTGGAAGGTTCAAGTTTTCAATTTGAATACCACTTGAAAGGGTGTTATTTCCCGTTGGCTTCTTTTGTTCATTGGTTATGGTATTAGACATACCAGCTGTGCCATCGCCTGAGCTCTCAGCGTTATCGCCCACAAGCTCATAGGCCCACGACGACTTATCATACTTAAAGGTTCTACCACCGTTACCATTGGTAGGCTCAATTTCTGTAAGTCCACTGTAGACACCATCTTTAAAATCAAAATCTTTGTTGATTAAAAATGAGGCGTTGGTAAAGTAGGCAAGATATTCTTTGTCATATCTTTCATTGTCGATAAGGTACTTGATGAAACCTGAAATCATTGCAATATCTGTACCAGGTCTGATTGCAAGCCACATGTCTGACATGGCTGCGGTGCGAGAAAAACGAGGATCAATAGTGATAAGCTTTGCGCCTCTGCGCTTAGCCTCTGAGATATGTTTAAAGGATGCTGGGTGGTTTTCTGCAGGGTTTCCGCCTTCTACCAAGATTACGTCAGCATGCTTCATATCCATAAGCTGGTTGGTCATAGCTCCACGACCAAAGGTGCCCCCGATACCAGGGACTGTAGGTCCGTGTCATATACGAGCTTGGTGATCAAAGAAGGTGATTCCAAGACCTCTTACCAACTTGGTGATAAGTGCTGCCTCCTCATTATCTGCTGAGGCAAAACCAATCCATGCAATGTTTTCGTTTCTGTTAACTACAACACCGTTTTCATCTGTGTGCTGAAATCCCTTTTCACGGCTGTTGTAGGTGCGCACTGCAATCTCTTTAAGTGCCCAGTGCAAATCAACTTTAGTAAATGAAGTTGAGCCTGGTGCCCTATACAGAGCGTGGCGTGCACGTGCTGGGTTTGAGATTAACTCTCCCGTCTCAGGATCGATTACGTTTCTTGTATTTAACTGAGCGGCGCCCTTAGGGCATAGCGCTCCTTGAGTAGAAGGGTGGTCTGGATCGCCTTCCATATTTACTAACTCCCCATCAATAGTATGAGCTAGGGTCGAACAACCTGATGCACAGTACGGACAAACTGTAGTAGTCTCGCGAGCTCCTACAAGTCGTTCGTAGTTTCTCTTGAGCTCAGCCTTCAATGCATCTGCATGTGCCTTATCTGGCGCAATAAGATCAAGCATTGTACCAGCTGCAAGAGCGGCTGCCGAGGTTTTTACCAGACCTCTGCGACTTATTAACATACACTCTCCCAATTATTCTCATAAAAGATTATTCTACTTTATGAATAATCTACTTATTAAAATTTTAGAAGGCTTATATTATCTTTAAAAAGAATTCTGCTAATGGCTCTCGCTTTACGGTGAACGTTGATTATTAGCACAGAGAGCGTAGATGTGTGTATAATTAAGTATTAACATCTTTTAGCGTACAAAGGAGTAGGCCTTGTCTGGCACCTCATCATCATCTCGCCCAAGTTTTCCTGAGCGTGCAGTTATTACCGCAGGTATGCCCTATGGTAATAAGCATTTACATTTTGGACACGTAGGCGGAGTTTTTATTCCTGCAGACGTGTATGCACGTTTTTTGCGAGACCGTATTGGTAAAGAAAACGTCATCTTTGTTTCTGGAACTGACTGCTATGGTTCTCCTATTGAAGAAGGTTACAGAAAAGCCCAAGCAAGTGGCTATGACAAAAGCATCTATGACTATGTAGAAGAGTTTCACAAATCACAAAAAGAAACCCTTGAAGCATATGAAGTTTCTTGTGACCTCTACACCGGTTCAAGTTTAGAGCCTGCAAGAACTCCTCATATCAATCTTTCTGAAGAGATTTTAAATCGCTTATATGAGCTTGGCGAGCTTGAAACCAGATCATCTAAGCAATTTTATGATGCTAAGTTTAATATGTTCTTAAACGGAAGACAGGTAGAGGGCTATTGCCCTGTTCAAGGTTGTAAGTCTACTAAAGCTTATGCCGATGAGTGCGAACTTGGTCACCAATATGAGCCAGAAGATTTAATTAAGCCCATCTCTACAATCTCTCATGAAACCCCAGAGATGCGTGAGGTAACTAACTATTACTTTAAGCTTCCTGAGCACAGAGATTTTATTATTGAAAACACTAAAAGACTTGCAGATGATCCTGAGATAAGACCGCTTGTACCCCAAACTATTGAGGGCTTTTTACAAGAGCCAAGCATCTATATTAAAAACGAGCTTGAGCCAGACTATCTAGCTATCAAAAATCAACTTCCTGAGCACAAGTTTGTTGAGGCAGAAGCTGGAAAGCAGTCCTTTGAGATTATCTTTAACAACTTTGAAGCACGAGATAGTGCACGAGAAGTACTGTCAAGCAATAATATAAGATTTAGAACCGGTAAAACTCTCTTACCTCTAAGAATGACCGGTAACGTAAAGTGGGGCATTCCTACCCCTTCTCTTCCAGGTGCTGAAGACTTAACCGTATGGGTATGGATGGAATCCCTGTGGGCTCCAATCTCATTTACTCAAACCGTACTTCAGCAAAACCTTGGCACCAACCGCTATTCATCAGATGACTGGAAAGACTGGTGGGCAAGCGAGGATGCTCAGGTATACCAATTTATTGGAGAAGATAACATCTACTTTTATGGTGTAGCTCAGCCTCCTTTGTTTGAGGCACTTGACTGGGGACTTAAAGCTACCCAGCTTATAGCCAACCACCATATTTTGTACCTTGGCAAAAAGGCCTCATCTTCTTCAGACCAAAAGCCTCCTACTGCAGCAAAGCTCCTTGACAGCTATAATCCTGAGCAGCTTCGAGCACACTGGATTAACCTTGGTCTTGATAAAAAATCAGTATCCTTTGCTCCTAAGGCCTTTGATCCTGATATGCAAATTACTGAAGATATGGACGATAAGCAAAAGCAAGCTATCAATAGACAGGCAGATCCTGCTCTTAAAGAGAGCGCGCTTTTAACCAACATCTTTAATAGACTTGCTCGCTCATGTTTTTACGGAGCACAAAAACATTTGGATAATAAGCTTCCTCAAGGTGAGCTTGACTATGATTTAGTTGATGAGCTCTCAGAAACTATCATGGGCTATGAGCAGGCTATGTCTAAGTTTGAGTTTACAACTGCCTTTGAAATTGTAGAAAACCTTATTAGAAATGCTAATAAGAGATGGGGCACAGAGTCTAAGGCTGCAAACAGCTTAGAAAATGATCACTTTGCTCAAAAAGAAATGGAGCAGGCACTCTTACATGCCTTTAATGCACTCAGGGTTGCTACAGTTTTGATGCACCCTATTGTTCCAAGGGGATGTGAGAAGATTCAAGAGTACTTCAATATAGACGCTGAAGACTTCTTCTCTTGGGAGCATATCTTTAAGCCTCTTGATGAGTTCTTACTTGATTTACGCATTAAAATTAAAGATCATGAACTCAAAGAGCTCCCTCCACGTACAGACTTTTTTGAGAAGCATCCTTCTCAGTACAAATAAACAAAAGGCGGCCTCGAAAGGCCGCCTTTTTTGTATCAAATCCGCTTATAGTTTTTAAGCTTCTTTACTTCTAGAACCTAACATGAGCCTCATACCAAACAAGATTACTATGAGGGTAACTCCAGTATCTGCAAAGATTGCAAGCCACATAGAGGTAAGACCAAAGAATGCCAAGATCAAGAAGGTAATTTTAATACCAAGGGCAAAGGCAATATTAATCTTAATAGTGCTCATAGTTCGCTTTGAGAGCTTAATAAACTTAGCAAGCAAGCTTAAGTCGTTTCTCAGCACTGCAACGTCAGATACTTCAAGTGCTGTATCCGATGCAGCAGCTCCCATAGCTACACCTACCTCAGCTTGTGCAAGCGCAGGTGCATCATTAATACCGTCTCCTACCATGGCTACATGGCTCTCGCGCTTTTGTAGCTCTTTTACGCGCGCAATCTTATCCTGAGGCAAAAGTTCTGCCTGTACATCAGTAAGGCCAAGCTCGCGTGCAATGCTGTGCGCACTCTTTTTATTGTCACCAGTAAGCATCTCAACATGCTTCACACCCTCATCTAAGAGCGCTCTAATTGCAGATCGAGCTTCTTTTCGTAGAGTGTCTGAGAGAACAAAGACTGCAAGTGCACACTTACCATCGCCTAAGACAATTGGGGAGGCACCCTTATGAGATGCTGCATCAAGAGCTGCCTCCGCCTCACGATAGTTCTCTCCAAAGGCTTCTTTGTCAGCTACAAAATCAAGCTTACCTATTTTGTAGCTCACTCCCTCATACTCTCCCTGAACACCTTGGGCTGCAATTTCTTTAACATTAGAAAGCTCAAGTTCAGGGGCCTTATGTGTTTTGGCAAAACTTACAATTGCCTTTGCAAGTGGGTGGTTTGAATTTTTCTCAAGACCATAGGCTAGCGCAATAACTTGTTCCTCACTTAGTGATGATTTTGTACGTACAAGCTCAGCCACCTGAGGTTTTCCAATGGTAAGAGTACCAGTCTTATCAAAGAGTACGTGATCGATCTTTGCTCCGGCCTCTAAGTTATTACCACCCTTAACTAAAATGCCTTGACGAGCCCCTGCGGTAATTGCACTCACAATAGTTACTGGTGTAGAGATTACGAGCGCACAAGGACAAGCAATAACAAGCATTGAAATTGCTGAGTAAAGCCATCGGTTCCATGAGCCCACATCATAAGGGCTAAAGGTAGTAATAAGTGGAGGCACAATGGCTACTAAGATTGCTATCACCATAACAATTGGAGTGTAGACTGCTGCAAATCTATCGATAAACTTTGCAGCCTCTGCCTTATTAGCCTGAGCGTCTTCTACCATCTCGACAATTTTAGCGAGCATAGAATCTTTTTGAGCAGCAGTTGTGATAACCTCTAGCACACCGTGGGTGTTAAGCGTTCCCGCAAAGACCTTATCGCCCACCGTTTTATCTACTGCTAAAGACTCTCCTGTTACCGCTGCCTCATTCAGTGCTGAGCTTCCAAGAACAATCTCAGCATCTAAAGGTACACGCTCACCCGCCTTAATAAGCAATCTGCTGCCTTTATTGATGCCATCTAGATCACTGTCAACTACACTGCCATCTGGCTGAATAAGGTGGGCAATTTCAGGGGCAAGATCAAGGAGCTCTTTAATGGAGCTTCTAGTCTTTTGCATTGACACACCCTCGAGGTACTCACCTACCAGGTATAAAAAGATAACAACCGCACCCTCTCCGTAGGCGCCCAAATAAATTGCACCAAATACCGCAACCGTCATCAAAATAGACATGTTAATGGTGCGAGACTTAATAGCGTTTACAAAGAGTGGGAAAATTGCAGCAAGTCCAATAAATGCCGCAAGAATAAAGAGAGCGTTTTGTACCAGGCTTAAAGATGGGAAACTGTTTGATAAAAATCCCACGATAAAGGCAAGCGCAACAGAAATACCGCTGCCAGCTAGGAAAAGCTCTTCTTTATGCTCCTCTACCCAGCTCTGGCTCAGCCCAAGTTCTCTAGACTGTGCCTCACTTAAGGCAACGTCATGGTTGGTAGAACGAACCGCGCGAACTATCTCTTGGAGCAGATCTTTTTCTTTCACCTCTTGCTCGTTATATTTAACTTTGAGCTTTGCAGTGTTGTAGTCAAGGTCAGCTGAAGCCACAGACTTAAGGTTGCCTACCGCTTCCTCGCATTCACGAGCGCAGTTTGGACAATCAATTTTTAAGATATCCAGATCAAGAGTACTCACTTCTTACTCCTACTTATGTTGCGCATGTTTCATGCTTTGGCTGATCAAAGCTTCAACATGCTCGTCCGACAGAAAATACACCGCTTTTTGCCCAACGCGTTTTGAACTCACAAGGTTTGCGTCGCGCAAAATTCTTAACTGGTGAGAGATGGCTGACTGTGAAAGGCTAACAAGCTCTTCAAGCTCACAAACACATAAGCTTGTGTGGCTTAAGGCAAGCAAAATTTTAAAGCGGGTTTTATCGGAGAGAGCCGATAATATCTTGCTCGCTTTTATAATAGTTTCCTCTTCAGTTAAAGCCTCACGAGCTAACTCCATATGTTTTGGGTCAGTTTCGTAAGTTTGACACACTTCAATTTTTTCGCTCATACCATTCCTAACGTGTATATATGCGTATTTGCT
>JASBYZ010000031.1 GCA_029983705.1 Coriobacteriales bacterium | reverse complement strand
GTGGATTGTGTGGTCCTGGTGCTACTTAAAATTTAGGTGGTGGCAGGGCTTTTATTTTGGATCTGTAATTTTGTTTGGATTTATCCAAAAGTCGCAGTAATCTCCATCTTTTGCAATGGTGTGTTCTCAATGTAGGATAGCTTGTCTGTAGCTTAAGGTTTTATGGTCCATTTTACAAAAGAGGGAAGTAAACTCGTCTAGATTGTTATCCTTAAAAAATTTAGCTATGGGGCACTTGGTAAAGTAGTAGAACATGCCGTCTTCATGACGCTCATCAAAATTAAATTCCCAAGTCTCAGGGTATTGATCACGGTGCTTATCGGTCCAAGCAGCACTCTGCTCAATATATGATTTCATCTTATTAAAATCTTTTGACCTATTTAAGTCACCTGCTATTGCCTTTTGAGATATAGGAAGCTCTAGCACGTAGTCAAGAATCATTTCAAGGCGCGCCTTGTCTATAAGCTCTGGACTTGCCTTATGGTATGAGAAAAATAGAAGCGCCATATAAAAGATTATCTGCCATAGGGTTATGGCTTCCAATGTCATCTGCTTTAGAAAGTAAATCTTTGTACTCTTCTTTAGCAGCCCGAGTAATATCTCGAGCTGCTCTTGAACCAAAGTTATTATGCAAATATTTTTTAATTAAGGGTGAGACAAGCAGCCAATATTTGGCTTGAAATTTCATAGACATATTGCAAATGGCCCGTATTTAGTATCTATAACCTCAATAGGTGTTTCAAAGATATCCGTTAAAGTCTTGCTATTCATGATATCTTTTGCTGAGCCAAATGCAATAACTTTTCCCTCCTTCATGGCGCAAATATTATTGGCACACTGAGCCGAGAAGTTTATGTCATGCATAATCATGACTATCGTTTTGCCATCTTCGTCGCAGGTCTGTCTTAAGTATTTGAGCATTTCTACAGATCTTGCCACATCCAAGTTATTTAGTAGCTCATCCAGCAAAACATAGTCTGTATCCTGGGCAAGTACCATAGCCACATATGCTTTCTGGCGCTGTCCACCTGACACCTCATCTAAATAGCGGTTTTCAAGCTCTTTAAGCCCTAAAAAGTCTATGTAGTGAGAAATTACCTCTTCATCTTGGGGAGTAAGCCTGCCTTGGGTGTAGGAAAACCTTCCAAATGCAACAAACTGTCTTACGGAAAGACGGGTAACAAAGTGGTTTTCTTGACGCAAAATTGCTAATACTTTTGCAAGGTCTTTACTGTTTGCATCGTGCACATCTAAGCCCGCTACAAATATTTGGCCTTCGTCAAGTTTTAAAAGCCTTCCTACCATGGTGAGAAGAGTTGATTTACCTGCACCATTAAGACCTACTATTGCGGTGACTTCACCTTGAGGAATCTCTAAGTCAACCGGTCCAATATGGGTCTGTGAACTATAGCGTTTGCTTACGCCTCTCACGCTAATCATCTATAACTTACCTCTTCTCAAAATAATTATGATAAATGCAAGGCCTCCAAAGAGTTCAATAATTATTGATACAACTCCTTGAACATTAAATACGTGATACATCATAAAGTAAGATGCGCTTAAGACTAAAAATCCCAAAACTATACTCATGGGCAAAATATACTTGTGATCATAACTTGGCACGGCAATGTATGAGAGGCAGGCTACCAAAAAGCCTAAGAAGGTGAGCGGTCCTATTAAGGCTGTTGATACTGCCATTAAAATGGTAATTAAGGTGAGCAAGTATAAGGTTTCTCTCGTCATATTAATACCAAGGTTGAGACAACACTCTTTACCAAGGACTATCAAGTTAAGGTGTTTTGAGCGTAAAAGTAAGAGCAGCGCTGCAATAAGTACTAAAGGAATTGCAATAGGGAAAAACTCAGGGTCTGCATTATTTACACTTCCAAAAAGTCGTGCCTGTAAAATATCAAACTCTGATGGGGTTAAAAGCCTTCTCATAAACGAAGCAATAGATTGTAGTCCCATGCCTAAAACTATTCCTACAAGTAACATGCGCTGCATATTAGCGCGCTTGCCGGTAAGAAGTGTTCCGTATAGGAGGAGGGAGACCACAATCATAATAACAATCTGTATGCCAAATGATTTAATGCCAGTAAATGCCGCATGCCCTGCAAGTCCAAAGAAAAATACCACAGAAGTATTAATTGCAGAATAAAGCGCCTCAAAACCTAAGAGTGAGGGAGCAATAATTCTGTTATTTGCAATAGTTTGAAAACTTACCGTTGCAAGCGAATGACAGATTGCCGCAATAATCATGGCGATTACCGCATTAAAGCGCCTTTGGGTTACTGGAATAAAAGAGGCAGAATCAACAGGCACTGGATTATTATAAAAGATAAGGGCACAGCCAAAGCCAATACTTAAGGCTAAAGCTATAAATAATGTAATAAAGTACCTGCGCCTTTCACCTTTTGTCCTAAAGGGTTTAGAGTGTCTTATTTCTCGCTTAATTTCTTGAGTGTCAAATTCTAAGGCATCCATTACTTGCTCACCGCCTTAGGATCTTTCATAAGTAGATAGATAAATATAACTGCACCAACTGTGCCAAGTACTAAAGATACTGGTACTTCAAAGGGCATGATGATGGTGCGTGCAAATATATCGCAAAGGGTGATAATAGCCATACCACTAAACCACACCCAAGGCAGGTTTGAGCGCAGGTTATCACCTCTAAATTTCGAAACAATGTTTGGTACAATTAAACCTAAAAAAGGAATGTAGCCCACCACTGCAGCAACTACTCCAGTAGCAAGGGCAATGAGAGCTGTGCCAAATAAGGTAATGCGCTTGTAGTTGAGTCCTAAGTTAACTGCCACATCTTCACCAAGGCCTGCAACTGTGAGGCGGTCTGCCAAGAAAAATATTGCAAGTGTGATAAGGATGATAAACCATAAAAATTCGTACTGGCCAATTTGGATTGGGGCAAAAGATCCTGCAAACCATACCTCTAGAGACTGACTCATTTGAAAGAAGAGTCCAACAAAGGTTGAAACTGCAGAGATTACAGAGCCAAGCATAATACCTATGATAGGAACAATTAATGATAACTTAAATTCTATGCGTCTAGGTAGCATAAAAAAGACTATGGTACCTATAAAGGCAAATACAATAGCTCCAAACATACGAAGGAGCATTGATGGTGTTGGAACTAATACATAGACTAAAATGAGACCTAGACCCGCCCACTCTATGGTTCCTGTAGTGGTAGGTTCTACAAATCTGTTCTGGGTAATAAGCTGCATAACTAAGCCTGAGAGAGCCATTGCAGCTCCCGTGAGCATGAGTGATACCATGCGGGGCACACGGGTAATAAAAAACATCTCTTTGCCGTTTTCAGCACTTAAGTCATATACACCAGTAAAGAGTGAAATTATTCCAAGAGCTAAAACAAAGAGGGCAAATAAAATTAAGGGAATAGAAATTATTTTTTGTCTACTTGAGCCCTGGGTCAGAGTCCCAGGGCTTTTGTGTAGTTGAGTTTGTGTCATCTACCTTGCAACTACTTCTTTAACTGCTCAGCGAGTTCTTCAAAAATCTTTGTATAGGTTTGAATTGACTCGTTGGTGTAGGTGTCTGAAGGAGCATAGTAAGCGTACTTATTTTTAAGTGCATTTACTTCAGCAAGGGCAGGTGACTTTTCAATAACCTCACTAGCTGGTTGAGATGTGGTGTCTGAGATAGCCGCGTCTCTATCAAGCACTAAAATAAGGTCTGGATTTGACTAAGCAATAGCTTCTACTGATACATCGTCACCCTTGTGATCGCTTGAACTATTTTCTACTTGAAGTGCTGGGCTAAAACCAATGAGGTCAAAGAGTAGACCCCATACACGGCCGCTACCAGGAGCTGAGTAACCAATGTTTCCGCCTGATACTACAAGTGCCATCACTTTATTTTCTGGCTTGTAGTCAGCTTTAACATCTTCGATTGACTTATTGAACTTATCAACAATCTCTTGAGCTTCTATCTCTTTGTCAAAAATTTGATCAAGTGCAAGTGTGCTCTCGCTAAAGCCTGCTACTAAATCCTCTGCAGCCTTGCCATCTTTGTTTGAAACGTCAAATGAGAAATCAACAACAACTGCATTAGGAACTAATTTTTTGATGTCCTCGTAGTATTTAGCAAATCTCTGACCAACAATAACTACCTCAGGATCTGCTGCAGCAATTGCCTCAAGATTTGGCTCACGGTGGTTTCCTACGTTAGCAACGCTTTCGTCTTTAACGTAAGGACTATCAGCTGGCATTACATCTTTTGGTACAGCTTGGAGTTTAACGCCCCAGCTATTTAGGGTATCAAAGGTTCTGTTATCTAAAGCAACAACCTTTGTTGGATTTTTTGGAACCTCAAGCTCACCGTGGATATCTTTAATTTTAACGGTGCTAGCTTCTTGAGTTTGAGCTCCTTCAGCCTTGTTGCTGCTTTCAGTATGAGCTGCTGGAGTTTGCTCTGGTGTATTTTCTGATTCAGCTGGAGCTTGTGAGCATCCTGCAAGTGCTGCAACACACATCATTGACACGAATATACCGAGGAGATACTTTTTCATACCTCACCTTCCTATACATGGGTGATACAGCGTTAGCTAAAGCTAACTCTGATTGTTAACTAAATATGACTAAATAGCAAGCATTTTAGTTAATCTATTTTTAGATAATATGAATATGCTTATCAGTTTTTAATAGTATGAGCTGTGGTACACTAATTGTTTGCAAACTATTATTTTTATTATTCGCGCTCTAAGAAAGCGAGGACATATAGGATGAAACAAAATAGTAATACCAGAAGGTTAAATGAGGTCGCTCGTGAGGAGATAGCATCTATCGTGATGTTTGAAATATCTGACCCACGTCTGGATATGATAACTATTACAGCTACAGAAGTCTCAGTTGATCGCTCAGTTTGTCATGTGTATGTTTCAACTGAGCCTGAAAGATATGAAGAAGTCTTAGCGGGCCTTGAGTCTGCAAAGGGAAGAATTAGATCACGTCTCGCCAAAAAGCTCTCATGGCGTATAACCCCAGAGCTCTTCTTTCATATTGATAACTCAGCAGATGAGGCAGAAAGAATTGCCAGAGCACTTCAAGATAGACCTGAATTTGTAGATATAGAAAAAGACGAGGCAGGCTATCCAATTACTGGTGAGGATACAGAAGAGGATAAGTAAGTATATGGCTCTTTTACATTCAAGTGCACCCTTACTTGAAAGAATTAATCAGGCACGTGAATTTATAGAATCAGCACAGAGCATCGCAATATCTGGACACACCAATCCAGATGGGGACTGCATAGGCTCTGGGCTTGCGCTCTACCACATGATTAAGCACTACTATCCAAATAAGGAAGTGCAAGTACTTACCGCTGATGACAGCCCTGTTCCCAGAACTTTGCGCTTTTTGCCGGGTTCTGAAGAGCTTATGTATGCAAGTGAATATGCGGAGTATCCAGACCTCTTTATAAGCGTGGATACCCCTAAACTTGAGCGAATCAAAAATTCTAAAGAGGTTTTTGAGAGGTCTACGCTCACCATTGCCTTTGACCACCATCCTGACTTTGAAGATTTTGCCCACACCAACTTTGGGGACGCTTCAAAGTCATCATGTACGGTACTTATTGCTCAGTTTGCCAAAGCGCTTGACTTTGAGCTTACCAAAGAGATGGCAGAGTGCATCTATGTGGGCCTTATGACAGACACTGGTCGTTTTCAGTACCAAAACACCAATTATGAGGGCTTTTTAGTTGCTGCAGAGGCGCTTAAGGCAGGCTGTGACCCCTCAGAAATGGCACTTGAAATCTATCAAAGCTGCACCTTAGAGTATTTGCATCTCGAGTCTATTGTGTCTTCTCGTATCGAAACCTTAGCTGATGGCCACATTGCTTTTAGCTATGTTAGAGATGAAGATTTTGAAAACACCCAGGCCAAAAAGAGCGATTCAGATGGTCTTATCGACACTATAAGAAGAATCAACGGAGCAGATATTTGCCTGCTTTTGCGTGATAATGAAAAGAAAAATCAAGTGCGCGGCAATCTGCGCTCAAAAACCAACTATAATGTTGCCCAAGTAGCTCGCCAGATGAACGGTGGAGGCCATAGGGTTGCAGCAGGCTTTACCTATGACGGCACTATTGAAGAGGTGTATGAGAAAATCATGCCGCTACTTTTTGATTTAATTGGTGCAGATAAAAGTCAGATGACACATCCGTTTAAAGGACAGTAATTGAAACGAGGGAGTTCAGGACTTTCCTTTTTAGTGGGAGTAGACAAGCCGCTGGGGCTCAGTTCTCATGCGGTGGTAGATAAGATAAGAAATCTTTTGGGCGAGAAGCGCGTGGGCCATGGGGGAACACTCGACCCACTTGCAAGTGGCGTACTCTTAATAGGAGTTGGTCCTGCAACGAGGCTTCTCAACTACCTTACTCTTGATACAAAGGCATACCGTGCTCAAATTGAATTTGGCAGCCAAACCTCAACTGATGATATTGAGGGAGAAGTTATCGCTTCTTCTGAGGTGCCACAAGAACTTTTTGAGCCTCAAGGTGCTGAGGCGCTCCTTTCTAGTTTTTTAGGCAAGCAGTCTCAAGTCCCACCTAATTTTTCTGCGGTGCACGTTGACGGAAAGCGTGCCTATGACTTAGCGCGTAAGGGCTCAGAGCTTAATCTTCAAGCTCGAGCAATAGAGGTATATAGAACTGAGCTTTTAGAGATAACTCGCAGGCCTCAGCTTGTATGGGATGTATACTTTAGCGTTTCAAAAGGAAGCTACATCAGGTCTTTAGCGCGAGACA
Organism: Coriobacteriales bacterium; assembly: GCA_029983705.1. Lineage (GTDB taxonomy): Bacteria > Actinomycetota > Coriobacteriia > Coriobacteriales > JAEZZM01 > JASBYZ01. The sequence continues at coordinate 8,626 of JASBYZ010000031.1, read as the reverse complement.
TTGGACTAAAGGCTCATACCCAAGCACATCTAAAATCTCTCAGACGCCTCAAGTCTGGACTTTTAGATATAGCTGAGTGTAATAGCCTAGATGAGCTTTCAGATTTAACGGAGAGCTCTGCACGTCGTGCACTTGATCCGGTAACACTCCTAAACTCAGAGATCTACCTTTTAGAAGATGAAGAGTTAAGCAAGGTACAAAATGGTCTGCTTCCAAGTGTGTCTAAGAGCTTAAAGCGCAGTTGTAGCTTTGTGTACGCATCAAAATTGTATGCGTATCTACATATTGATAAACAAACAAATAACAGGGAAACCGTGTTTTTCCCCGAGGGTATTGAAGGTGTCCAAGAGTGTACGATAAAGAAAATATCTTAGCAGTTTTTAAAACGAGTGACTCCCTTTGTCCGCTCATAGAAATTGATGCTCAATCCACTCATGAGTGCATAGGGGATGCATGCATTAGTATTGGAGCTTTTGACGGAGTTCACTTAGGACATCAGTTTTTAAATAGTAAGATGATAGCTGCAGCAAAAGAGGCTCATCTACCTTCAGTAATCCTCACCTTTGACATAGACCCTGATGAGCTTTTTAAGCAGCCTGAAGATATTCATAAACTTATGAGTAACAACTTGCGCTTAAACACCCTGCGCTCCCTTGGCGCAGACTATGTAGTAGCGCTTAAGTTTTCTAAAGAGCTTGCAGGACAAGATCTGCAAACCTTTTTTGAGCAAACCTTAGCTAAGTTTATGAAGGTAAGACAAATTCATGTAGGTTGTGATTTTGCTTTAGGTAAAAACCGGTCTGGTAATGTGGATGCTATTAAAGCGTGGGCAAAAGAGCATGAGTGTAGTGTGTGTGCCTATGATTTAGTAAGTGATCTTGATAAACCAGTAAGTTCAACGCGTATTAGAAGAGCACTTAAATCTGGCTATATTGAAGAAGCAAATGAGCTTTTGGGAAGACCCTATGCGCTAGAGGGCATTGTGGTTCACGGTAGAAAAGCGGGAAGAACGTTTGGTATTCCTACTGCTAATATAGGCATCCAAAATCACTACGTGCTCCCTTGCGATGGGGTGTATGCAGGACTTGTACAAATTGGAAACAAGGTATATCCAACTGCACTTTCTGCAGGTTTTCCGCCCACCTTTAAAGATGAAAGAATTCTTTCAAATTTAGAGCTCTTTATACTGGGCTTTGACCAAGAAATTTATGAGTATGAGGTAAAGGTTTCATTTAATAAATTTTTAAGACCGATGCTAACGTTTAAAAATACTGAAGAAATGAAACATATAATTCAGCACGATATTGACGTAACTAAAAATTTATTGGGCAACAGTGCATTTGAATTATAAGATGGGAAGCTTGATTTAGTTTGTCACTTATTCCAAATGAAGACATAGAAGCAGTACGAAGTGCAACAGATATTGTTTCTCTTGCAGCAGAGACTGTTGTGCTCAAACAAAAAGGACAAGAGTTTTGGGGCTGCTGTCCTTTTCATGAAGAAAAAACGCCTTCCTTTAAAGTTAACCCAGCAACTCAACTCTGGCACTGCTTTGGCTGCTCTAACGGCGGAGATGTCTTTAAGTACATCATGCTAAGAGAACAGCTAGATTTTCCAGATGCAGTAAGGTATTTAGCCGAGAGAAGCCATATTGAGCTTCATGAGGTGCAAAGCCAAAGTAAAACGGGGTCAAAGCGCAGTAGACTTTTTGAACTCATGGCTAAGGCTGAAGATTTTTATCATAGAGAGCTCATGCGCTCCACCAAGCCAAAAGCCCAAGAAGCACGAGACTATCTTGCGGGCAGAGGCTTTAATATGGAGGTATCTAAGCGCTATAAGCTTGGTTATGCCCCGGGAAACAATAAGCTTGTTGACTACTTACTCTCAGAGGGTTATAAGCCTCAAGAGCTTATTGATGCAAACGTTGCCGTTAGGCGCGGACAGCGAGTTTTTGACCGCTTTTATGAGCGGGTAATCTTTCCTATACATGATGAGTTTTCTAAAACAATTGCCTTTGGCGGGCGCATTATGGGAAGTGGTGAGCCAAAATATTTAAACTCACAAGAGACTCAGATATTTCATAAATCAAAAAATCTGTATGCACTCGACCTTGCAAAAGAAGCTCTGGTGCTCTCATCAAAGGCCATAGTAGTTGAAGGCTACACAGATGTTATTGGTCTTCATGAGGCGGGCTTTAAAAACGTAGTAGCCACGCTTGGAACAGCCCTTACAGAGCAGCACATCAAAATACTTTCTCGCTTTGTAAAGCAAATCTATCTTATTTTTGATGGCGATGAGGCAGGGCAAAACGCAGCCCAGCGTGCCCTTCAATTTATAGATGCTACTAAGGCAGATTTTTATAGCGTGCTTATTCCAGACAATCAAGATCCGCTTGAGTATATATCTGAGCATTCATCAGAGGAGTTTAAAGTCTTACTTGAGGCTGCTCAGCCACTTATTAAGTTTGTCTTAGATAAAACGCTTTTGAGTTTTGACCTCTCTATTCCTGATGAAAGGGCGCGCGCTTTAAATGAGGGAGCCGAGGCACTTGTCTATCTTAAAGAAGGAATTCTTGCAGATGAATATACGCGCTATCTTGCCGATGTCTTAAATGCAGAACTTCCTACGGTAAAGCGTGCAGTTTCTAATAAGAGAGCAAAACAAAGAAATTTTGTTAAGGCTGAGGCAAATTCTTCTAGCCAGCCTAAAAATGGGTATAATAGAGAACTTAGTGCTAAAAGTTTACCCTTAAGTCAAGATGAGGCTTTAGCGCTAAATGCTGAACGTGAGCTCTTAGCCTTAATTGCAAGCTATCCAGCTCAAATGCAGCAATACAAAGAAAGAATTATTAACTTAAGCTGGTTTTCAAAGCTTAATAGTATGATAGCACAAGCTATGCTTGAGCAAGGTGAGGATGCAACAGCTACAAGATTAGTACAAACCGCAAAGAGTATTCATCCAAGGGCAGATGAGATTTTATCGGCAGGTAAACTCTTATCAAATACAGATATAGAGCCTTCTCAAACGGTAGAATTTTTGTTGGATGATCTTACGCTCAAATCCTTACAGAGAAATTTGAGAGAAAAAAAGACTCAGTTAAAACATCCTGAAGCATTCGATGCAAAATCATACGATGACCTCTTTGAAGAGGTAGCTCGCTTACAAAAAGAAGCGCGATATTTAGAACACAAGATGATAGAAGCATCAAAACGCGTTTAGGTTTTACATAGTTTCAAGTTATACATTGGAAAGGTATACATTGGCAACTAAAAAGAAACTTAGCAATTTAAGTGAAGAGCTCCAGAAGCCCTTTGACGCACTCGTTGAAAAGTCTTCTAAGAGCGGTTCTGTTTCAGAAGATGACATTCAAATTGCGCTTAGAGATTTAGACGTTGAAGAGGAAGAGCTTGAGCTTGTCTATGATCACCTTCGCGCTAAGGGCGTAGACATCACCTCAGAACTTAAGGGCGATGAGGACGTTGAAGATGATTTAGATGATGATTTGGGCGATGAGCTCGATGAGGATATTGACACCTCAGAGGCTGAGGCAGTAGATATCATTCTTCCAAAACATACGCCAAAGAAAAAGAGATCTCGCAGGTCTAAAACTCGCTCAGAGGCAACTCCAATGCTTACCGGCGACCCTGTTCGCATGTACTTAAAAGAAATTGGTAAGGTAGACCTCTTAAACGCGGCTGAAGAAATTGACCTCGCTATGAAAATTGAGTCTGGACTTGAGGCTCAAAATGAACTTGAAGAAGCTCGCCTTGAAGGCAGAGAGCTTTCACGTGTTCAAATAAGAAGACTTACGCGTGTAGAGCAAATTGGTATGGATGCAAAGCAGTCACTTATTTCTGCAAACCTGCGTCTTGTTGTATCAATTGCAAAACGCTATGTGGGTCGTGGCATGCTCTTTTTGGACCTTATTCAAGAGGGTAACCTTGGTCTTATTAGAGCGGTAGAAAAGTTTGACTACACCAAGGGCTTTAAATTTTCTACCTATGCAACCTCGTGGATTAGACAGGCTATTACTCGTGCTATTGCAGACCAAGCACGTACCATTAGAATTCCAGTTCACATGGTTGAGACCATTAACAAACTGGTAAGAATCCAGCGCCAGCTCTTACAGCAGCTTGGTCGTGAGCCATCCCCAGAAGAGATTGCAAAAGAGATGGACATCACTCCTGAGCGCGTACGAGAAATCCAAAAGATCTCTCAAGAGCCCGTGTCTTTAGAGACACCAATTGGTGAGGAAGAAGACTCACAGCTTGGAGACTTTATTGAAGATAACACCGCTGTAGTACCTCAGGATGCAGCAAGCTTTACCATGCTTCAAGAGCAGCTCAGACAGGTGCTTGATGGACTTGCAGAGCGTGAGCGTAAGGTAATTATTTTACGCTTTGGTCTTGATGATGGACATCCTCACACCTTAGAAGAGGTAGGTAAAGAGTTTGGTGTTACGAGAGAAAGGATTAGACAGATTGAGTCTAAGACTTTAGCTAAACTTAGACACCCATCCAGATCTTCTAAATTAAAAGATTATTTGGAGGATTAAATTAATGATGACATTTAAGAGTGTTTAGGCTACAATTCTTGAATGTTATTTAATGGACCCGTGGCGCAATGGTTAGCGCAGGGGACTCATAATCCCTTTGTTGCAGGTTCGAATCCTGCCGGGTCCACCAAGAACAGTTTTCACAAATTTTTAATAAGTGAAAAATAGTTCTTGCAATGCGGATTGCTTTCAGTATAAAATAGCTACCGCACTTGAAAAACAGAGCATTCCTCGGTAGCTCAATGGTAGAGCGTTCGGCTGTTAACCGAAATGTTGTAGGTTCGAGCCCTACCCGGGGAGCCAGTTAAAATCTTGAGCCGTCAGACCAAAAAGTCTGACGGCTTTTATATTTTATTTAGCTGCTAAGGCTTTACCAACAAGGTAGCCTTCTGTGTTACATCTTCCCAGTGAGAGTCCAAATACATCAAGCGGATAATCAACGCCGCCATAAAAACCAGCATTGTTATTGCCAATAGCATATAAGCCTTCTATAGGTTCTCCTTCAAGTTTGTTGAGTACTTGGTAGTCTTCATTAATTACCAGTCCAGAACATACCGCAGAAACGCGCAGGTGCCTATGTATTCCATAATATGGGGGAGTATCAACAGTGGTTAAGAACTTGGAGTCTTTGCCAAAGTCCTCATCGACCCCTGATTTAACAATCTCGTTGTAGCGCTTAACGGTTGCTACAAAGGCATCCTTTGGTATTTCAAGCTTATCTGCGAGCTCTTCGAGGGTGTCACACCTAAAGGTTCTTACTAAGTCTCCAAAGACTGCAGGGCGCTCCTTCATGTCTACATCTGGCATCCAAACCTCAAGATCTTTTGGGTTAACAGCCTTGCCAGGCCAGCCCACAGTTTCTTCCATATATTTACTGTCAAAGATTTGAGAATACCAACCGGTGCGCTTTTCTTGGCGTGTGTAGTTATTCATGAGCGACATTTGAGTTTCTTCGTTCACAAAACGCTCGCCCTCTTCATTTACCACAAGGAAAGGAAAATCGCACATAGAGGCTGGACCTGCATCAAAGTCATGAAGCATCTTAGTGTGGTTAAGAGGTTCTATAACGCCTCCAGCCCACAGTCCCATTTTGTGGCCGTCTCCTGTTTTGTTGAGCTGCTTTCTATCAAAGTTCATGATGTCTGGAACATAAAACCTTACCATCTGCTCATCGTTTTGATAGTCACCACAGGCAAGTACAACGCCTTTTGTGCCGTTGAACTGGATGTACTTGTCGGCTTCTTTATCGTGTGCGATAACGCCTACAACCTTATCACCCTCTTTAGCAAGCTGGACACCAGGGGTGTTGTAGAAAATCTCGACGCCTTCTTTTTCAAGATATTTGGCCAAGTCTCTCATACCAGAGCCCGTGTCATATGGTTTTGGTCCAAAAAATGAGGTGACAAATTCTACATGCCCGCCGTTAAGCTCGGTTAAGTGTTGAGGGCCTGAGCCTTGGTTTTTAATTTGCGCTCCTGCTTTTTCTGCCTCGCCAATGAGCCAATTAATAGCCTCACCAGAGTTTTTGGCCCACTTTTCTACAAATTTTCTGTTTGAACGGTGAGTGTTTCCTTTTTGAATAATTTGAATGAGGGCTTCAACTGCTTGAGGATCTGACCTCTCATAAATTACGCCCGAGCCAGAGTTTCCTTGAGAAACGGCTGATTTCTCTTTTTGTAACAGGCATACCTTTGCTCCGGCCTGCTGAGCAGCTAGTGCACGAGGAATACCAGCAGCACCGGCTCCAATAACTACGATATCATATTCTTTTGTTTCAGAGATATTTGAGATTTTGTCTGGTGCCTTTAAAAATTCTGGAACATATAAACCACTTTCAGAAAATTTATCAGATGCTATGGTTTCATGTGGAGATTCGTATGCCATAGAGTGCTTGTTGAACTCTTCAACTCAGGAATTTGCCTTGTTTGATTTACCTCCTTTTGTAGGCGCAAGAGATTGAGAGCATCCACTTAAGGATGCTGCAGCAATTGTGAGTGCTGCAACTGAGCTGCCTGCAAGAAACTTTCTTCTAGAGACTTGCGGCATTGTATCATGAGCCATCGATGTACTCCTTTCTATACATCTAGGAAATACTTTAAAGAGTGTGTATCGCTTCCAATGTATATTAAATCACTTTAGATATGTAAATTAAATAAAGTGTTTAAAGCTTTTGAGCTTCAGGTAGAAGAGTAGTATTGAGTCTCAATTTTGAGACATGAATGTATATGAAAAGGAGTGTTAATGAGCAAAGTTAAGCTTTCAATTATTTATTATTCTCAAACCGGTTAACTTTCAAATGGCTAAATGGGCTAAAGAGGCAGCAGAAGAAGCTGGTGCTGAGGTAAGACTTAAAAAGGTAGAAGAGTACCTTGATACCACAGATGCAAACCCAGGTTGGCAAAAATATCTTGATGAGTCAAAAGATGTTGAGGTGGCAGAAACTGATGACCTTATTTGGGCAGACGCACTGCTTTTTTCAAGCCCAGTAAGATTTGGAAACGTTGCCGGTCAAATGAAGAAGTTTTTTGATGCACAAGGCGGCCCATGGTCTGAGGGTAAACTTGCAAATAAATTTGTGAGTGCTATGTCTTCAGCTCAAAACCCAAATGGTGGTCAAGAGGCTGTTGTTAAGGCAATTTATACCAACGTAATGCACTGGGGCTCAATTATTGTTCCTATTGGATATACTGATGACTCAGTATATGCTCAGGGCGGAAACCCATACGGAGCAAGTGGTACTGCAACCAGAGAAGGCTTTGCAAACGATCTTGAGGCAGCAGTTAAACATCAAGCAAAACGTCTTGTTGAAATTACTTCAAAATCTTTAGATTAATTCATGCGATAATAAGTACTCTAAGACATACAAGCTATTCTGGAGTACTTATTTGTTATTACTAGTTGATAAGGTCTCTAAGTCATTTGGCGGTAGAGACCTTTTTATTGATGCCACACTGCAGGTCAATGCCAAAGATCGCTATGCGCTTGTGGGCCCTAATGGTGCTGGTAAAACTACGCTTTTGAAAATAATTATGGGCCTTGAGGGCGCTGATAGCGGGCAGGTTGTTATTGCTAAAGACGTGCGCGTTGGCTATCTTGAGCAAGAAGCTATCGAGATGGACCATAACAGTGTTTTTAACGAGGTGGTTCAAAGCGCTACAGAACTTATCGACATGCAAAAGCGCATTAGAGACTATGAACATCAGATAGCTGATGGAAATCATGACGATAAGCTCTTAGCAGAATACGGAAGTCTTCAAAGTCAGTTTGAGATGGCGGACGGCTACACCTTTGAAGCTCAGGCGCGCACCATTTTATTTGGTCTTGGATTTACAGAAAAAGATATGCAAAGGGATGTCTCTGAATTTTCAGGAGGCTGGCAGATGCGCATATCCTTAGCTAAACTGCTCTTTAAAAAACCTGATATTTTACTCTTAGACGAACCAACAAACCATCTTGACCTTGAGTCGGTAAGGTGGCTTGAAGGTTTTCTTAATAATTACGACGGCTCAATTCTTTTAATATCTCACGACCGTGCATTTATGGATGGCATGGTAAATCATGTGGCAGCTCTAGAAAACCAGCGCCTGCAATGCTACACCGGAAACTATTCTGACTATGTAGAGCAGCGTAAAGAGCGTATAGAGCAGCTAAAGGTTGAAAGAGAAGCTCAAGATAAAGAAATCCAGCACCTTGAAACCTTTATTAATCGCTTTAGGTATAAGGCTACAAAAGCGGTTCAGGCTCAAGAGCGTGCTAAGCGCCTTGAAAAAATCTTACAAAATAGAATTGAAATACCTGAAGAGCACAAGAGCTTTCATTTTAAGTTCCCAGATCCACCTAGAACTTCAGATAAGGTGGTAGAACTTATTGATGTGTCTAAATCTTATGAGACAAAACAGGTATATGAGGATATCAACCTTAAGCTCTATAGACAGGATAGGGTAGCACTTGTTGGTCCAAATGGTGCGGGTAAGTCTACGCTGTTAAAGATGATTGCAGATGTGATTGAACCAAGTAGCGGAAGCATTGAGTATGGAAAGCATGTAACAATAAGTTACTATGCTCAGCATC
>JASBYZ010000030.1 GCA_029983705.1 Coriobacteriales bacterium | reverse complement strand
CGCAAACATTACTATGGTCAGGATGTGTCTGCTTTAATTTTACGTGCTGAGCTTCCGCTTAAACTTGATATTGCTACAAAGACACCTGAGCCACGTCAGCCAAAAAGAGCCTACCCGCTTGAGCACAAAGAGCTCAGTCAAGATGAGCTTGCTAGAATAGAACAAGATCGCCCACTCATCTTATCAATAGAGTCAAGCTGTGATGAGACTGCTATGGCTATCATTAACAAAGAGGGCAAGGTATTAGCCAATATTGTTGCAAGCCAAATAGATTTTCACGCACGCTTTGGAGGCGTTGTTCCAGAGATCGCATCAAGAAAGCACACAGAGGCTTTGGTAGGCGTATATGAGGCGTGTTTAGAAGAGAGCGCACAAACACTTGATGTCTCTCAGATGTCTATCGCTCATCTTGATGCGGTAGCGGTCACCCAAGGCCCAGGCCTTGTAGGTGCACTCGTGGTGGGTATGGCATTTGCTAAGGGCCTTGTCTTTGGCAGCCCCCTTAAACTTATTGGGGTAAACCACCTCGAAGGACATCTCTATGCTAACCTCTTTGAAACCCCAGACCTAAAACCACCATTTATTGCATCAATCGTATCTGGTGGACACACCATGCTTGTTTATGTAAAAGACTGGGGAAACTATGAGGTGCTCGGACAAACCTTGGATGATGCAGTAGGAGAGGCTTTTGATAAGGTTTCAAAGGCACTTGGCCTTGGCTATCCAGGCGGTCCAATTATTTCTAAGTTTGCTGAAAAGGGAAATCCAGAGGCAATAGATTTTCCGCGTGCAATGCTTCATTCACACAGCTATGAGTTTTCACTCTCTGGTCTTAAAACCGCAGTTGTTAACTATATCCACCAAGAAAATCAGGCAGGGCGTCCTATTAACATCCCTGATTTAGCAGCTAGTTTTCAAGCTGCGGTGGTAGATGTTCAGGTTGCAAAGGCAAAGCATGCGGTAGAAGAAACTGGAGTAAAAGATATTTGTGTGGGTGGAGGAGTAGCTGCTAACAAATCTCTGAGAGCGGCCTATGAGAAGATCTTTGAGAAGATGGACGTTAGAACTACCTTCCCTCCACTTGCTGCATGTACAGATAATGCTGCGATGATTGGTCTTGTAGCCTTAACTCACTACAATAATGCTCAGTTTATTGACTTGAGCGCAGATGCAGATCCTAATTTAAGCCTTTAAGAGTTTCTTTAATATCCTCTTTTTGGCTTGCTGCAATACTTGGGTAGTAGCAGACCTCAATAGTTCTAAGCACTGCCTCATCGCGGTGGTTTCTAAAGGTGCCTACCCATACGCCGCTTAAAGCGCTTTCATACCAATCAACAGGCTCATCAAGTTTAGAAAGAGAAATCTTAAGCTCGCCTTCACCAAGTTCTTGTAACAGCTCCACCTGCTCAGGCTCGGTAAGGCCAATCTTTCCAAGAAATATAATGTGAGTCTCGCCTGTCTCTAATAGATTTTCTAGAGCAGCGCTAATCTCGTGGATGATGGCATTAATTTTTACATTTGGCATCTAACTTAGTTCTCCTTAGTGCTATAAGCTATGCCCCAGCTTTCAAGCTGAGATAAGACCTCTTTAATCATTGCATCAAAGTTTGCCTGACAGGTATCACTTAAGCTTGTTGATGCTTCAAGAGATTCAGGAATCATTCCAATCACACTTATTTCAAGCTCATTTACCTCGCTGTCATCGCTTAGGCTATTTATAAAGAGAATATCCTGAACACCAATTTCGTGGGCTGAGATATCTCGGGTAAAAAAGCGGTCAAGTTCGCTGTGAGAAAAATGCAGAAGTTCTCCGGCCTTGCCTTCTGTATCAATAGCATCAAGCAGGAGTACTTTTTTAGACCCCTTAATGTAGATGAGAAGCTCCATACCCATGGTGCCGCCCTCTACTAGGTTAATCTCTGGGCTAAAGTTGTAATTGTCTTTTAGATAATTTATTGCATGAACGCCCAGTCCTTCATCTCCAAGCAATAAATTGCCCACCCCAAGTACGCAAATACTTGGGGTGGGCCCAAAAATAGATTCTCTATTCATACTGGCCTTTACGCATTAATTTCCTTTGAGCTCTCTTGTTTTTTAAGCTCAAGATTTGGCTCATCCTTAGGCTTAATAAGCTTTTTCTTATGAGCTTTTTTAAGCTTTGGCTTTTTTTCATGACCTTCTTCAAGTGGAAATACCTGGTCTACTGCAGGAACATCTTCAGCGTCATATGGTCTGTGGTCAAAGAACTTATAACCAGAGATCATTGATGAAATCTCGCCGTCTTGTTCCATGTAGTCAGATCTAAATGCCATATACATATGAACAACCATAAACACGATAAAAATCCAAGCCAAAATATGGTGAATTTGGTGTATTTGGTATTCAGTAAAGAGCAAGTTAATTGGGAGGAAAAGTTTTCCCCAGATTGAAGTTGGATCAATCATTGCAAGCATGGAAAATCCAGTGATGATGATTAAAATCAAAGCTACATAGATTAAGAAGTAAGAAAATCTTGCAAGAGAGTTACGCAGGTAAGGGCGCTCTTCATGAGGCATGAAGAGGTAGTGCTTTACACCCCATACCAAACCTTCCCAAAACTTCTTCTTATGAAAGCGTGGCATAAGTCTATCTGCAGGATTAATAATCCAGCCGTAAATCTTTAAGAGCACGCTAATAGTAAGAACGTAGGCGGTAATAAAGTGAATCTTTCTTATAAGTGACATAGATAAGAGTGAGTTCACAGCATAAGTTGGCTCTTCTCCAACTAAGGAGTTATATCCAGGGTCTCCAATGTAGAGTCCGGTAAAGAAGAGAACGAGAACACAAACTACCATCACCCAGTGAAAGAGTCTGGTAAAGCCACTAAAGAGCCTAATTCCTATCTTTTCTTTTGGCTGATGCATAACTACTCCCTACACTTCTCGACTAGTAATTTTGCTACCGTCTTTTTTGTAAAGGTGTGTTGCACAAGCTAGACAAGGGTCAAATGAGTGAAGACCTCTTACAACTTCAAGAGGCTTGTCTGGAGCTGCTATGTGAGTATCAATCATGCATAGCTCGTATGCGCCTTGTTCACCATTTGCAAGACGAGGCATTGCATTCCAGGTAGTTGGAACAACAGCCTGGTAGTTTGATACTTCGCCCTTAGTGATGTTAACCCAGTGTCCTAAAGCTCCACGAGGTGCCTCATGAATACCAACACCCTTGCACTCCTCAGGCCAGGTGGTTGGATCCCACTTTTCAGTGTTTGCAACAGAGGTATCACCAGCATTGATGTTATTTACTAGCGCATCATAGAAGTAGCGCTCAAGGCTTGAACCAAGCTGTGCATCAAGTGCACGACAAGCGGTGCGTCCAACAGTTGAAGGCATCCACTCTTCGGGCTTTAAGCCAAGGAGGCTTGAAACGGTTTCAATTTGCTCAACAATAAGTTGCTCAGCCCAGGTAGGCTCAGTGATGTGACCTTGCTTTACCTTGGTATATACAATCATATATTTAGCAAGAGGTCCTACCTCAACGGGCTTTCCGTACCAGGTAGGAGACTTAATCCAAGAGTATTTCTTGGTCTCATCAAGGTTAACCCACTCAGTTCCCGCATCATATGCAGCCTCAGTTACACCGTCACTTGGATGAAGCTCGCTGCTTCCTTCAGGGTATTTGTACCAAGCGTGATCTACTGCTTCTTGAATAATTTCTGGGTTCATGAAGTCTTCGCCTTCAAGGTTATAGAACTTAGCGTTTTCTACGCCCTTGGCAAAGTCTTCAACTACACCGTTTGAGCGAACTAGACACTGCTTGTTGTAGTCTCCGTTAGAAGTACCTGAGTAGGTTTCATCTGGAGCTTCTCCGTAACCCATCACTCTTACCTTTGAAAGACCGCCACCGTCAGTAATGCCTGCATCAATGAAGGCTTTACCAATGGTGAGGATATCAGGGAGGTAGTAGTAGTTAATGATGTTTTGGCTTAAGTTGATTGATTTATCAACTGCAGCAAGTCTCATGGTGTTGATTGGTGCGTTCATGTCATTCATAGAAATTGAGCATGGCATACCACCAACAATGTAGTGTGGGTGAGGGTTTTTACCACCAAATACAACTTGAGGAATTACAATCTCTGACTGTCTATCAAGTACGTTTAAGTAGTGAGATACAGCCATGAGGTGTGCTTCTGGCGATAAAATCTTATAGTTCTCATGATCCCAGTAGTTTGCTGAGAAAATACCAGTCTGACCAGAATCCACAATCTTTTGAATTTTTGCTTGAATTGCTGCAAAGTATTGTGGGGTTGCAGGAGGAAACTCTTTAGAGAATGACTCAGAATCAAGGGTTTGGTTTCTTCTTGAGAGTCCGGTTACATTATATTTCTTTAAGGTCTCTACCTGTAGTTTTGCAGTCTTTTCAGGATCTGCACTCAAGGCCTCAATTGGAGATACCCAGTCAAGTGCATGAAGGTGGTAGAAGTGCACGGTGTGGTCATGAACAGTTTGTGAGCCGTCCATGATGTTTCTAATAAAGTTAGCGTTTTTAGGGATGGTAATTTGTAGGGCATCTTCTACTGCTCTCAGTGATGCAAGAGAGTGGGTTGAAGTACAAACACCACAAATACGTCCTATAAATGCCCACACATCACGCGGGTCTCTATTTTTACTTACGACCTCAATACCTCGCCATGCGGTACCTGTTGAAAGTGCGTCTGAAATTTTACCGTTTGATTCATCAACGGTAATCTCAACGCGCAGGTGACCTTCAATACGAGTTACTGGATCAACTACAACTCTTTTCACGCTATTCTCCTAAGTCGTTTTTGCTTACCGTTTGCTTGTCTTGTATATGAGCTTCATGAGCTTTTTGCTCTTTATCCTTTTTGCTTTGCTCATGTTTGTTTACAAAGGTGGTAATTGCTGCGTGAACACCAATTGCGCCCACAACTGCAGCAGTTCCAACAAGACCAACGGTATCTGCGTCTATTACGGCATTTGGAGTTGGGATGCTTGGAAGACGGTCGTAGAACTGGTCATTATCCCAGAAGTCTTTTTCTGAGCAACCAATGCAGCCGTGTCCAGCTTGGATTGGGTAAGAAAGACCTTCCCACCAACGCATGTTACCGCATGAGTTGTATGCAACAGGTCCTCTGCAACCAACCTTGTAGAGACACCAACCTTTTTTAGCGCCCTCATCGTCAAATTTTTCTACAAACTTACCTGAGTCAAAGAAAGGACGCTTATAGCAGGTATCGTGGATACGGTTTCCGTAGAATTGAAGTGGTCTACCAACTTGGTCAACCGGTGGTAGCTCACCAAAGAGTGCATAGTGCATGATGACACCAGTCATTACCTCAGGAATAGGAGGGCAGCCTGGAACCTTAATAACTGGCTTACCCTTAACTACGTCAGAGGTAGTTACTGAGCCAGTTGGGTTAGGAGCTGCTGCTTGAATTCCTCCCCAGGTAGCACATGAGCCATATTCAATAACTGCTGCAGCACCTGCTGAAACTTTTTCAAGTTCGTGCTTGAAGGTGTGGCCTCCGGTCATGCATGATGTTCCGTCATCATCAAGTGGTACGGCACCTTCTATAGCAAGTAAATACTGACTATCGTAGTCTTCCATGGTCTTTTCTAGGTGTGCATTAAATGCTTCACCAAATGCAGATGATAATAAATGACTTGACTCGAGCGAAATCATGTTTAAAATCACATCTGAAGTGTATGGCGAAGTAGATCTGATAAATGCTTCGTCGCAGCCGGTGCATTCATGACCGTGTAGCCAGATAACAACTGGAAGCTTTTTAGTTTCAGCTGCTTCAGCTACGCGAGGAAACTCGCTCGGGGACAATCCCAACACTGCAGTTAAAGCAAGGCATGACTTTAAGAAAGTACGTCTGCTTAAACCACGGTCCTGGAAATGCTCCCACATAGTTTTGTTTTGAAGCTGCAATCCAATCACATCTCCTCTGGGTTGAATTATTTCCGTTTGACAATAGTCCGTTGAAATTATAACTTGAGTTTCTCTTGATTGCATCTATTTAAATTCGATATATGTATAAATTGCATGATAAGCGGAAAAAAATAATTCTTGGAAATCCTATTAAAAGACTAGGTAAATCTTGTCTCAGATATTTCATAAAATCTAAGTGTGTTCTTGTTAGGTTTTCTAATATATTTTGCTTATACTTGAATAATTAGGGTACTACTATATACGTTATTAGAAATCCTCTGTTCCAGAGGAAGCTTGAAAGTTGAAAGGATTTGACGTTTATGAAATTGAGACCACTTGGTGATCGCGTTATCGTAAAGCCAGAAGAGGCTAAAACTCAGACTCAATCAGGACTTTATCTCACGAGCTCATCTCAAGAAAAGCCACAACGCGGTGAAGTACTTGCAGTAGGCGAAGGTAAGCTTGACAAGGACGGCAATAGAATTCCTGTTGACGTTAAGGTTGGAGACAAGGTTATCTACAGCAAATTTGGTGGTACTGAGGTAAAGGTAGACGAGGATGAGCTTCTCATCTTACGTTCAGAAGATATTTACGCAATCGTTGAATAACTAAGTTGTGAGAGGGATTTAATTATTATGGCAAAACAAATATTTTTTGATTCAGACGCACGTGCAGCACTTGCGCGTGGTGTTAACACACTTTCTGATGCGGTTAAAGTTACCCTTGGCCCTAAGGGTAGATATGTTGCACTTAAAAGATCATACGGTGCTCCTACCATTACTAACGACGGTGTAACTGTTGCTAAAGAAATTGAGCTTGAAAACGAGCTTGAGGACATGGGTGCTCAACTTGTTAAAGAAGTAGCAGTTAAAACCAATGATGCAGCTGGTGACGGTACTACCACTGCAACCTTACTTGCTCAAGTATTGGTAAATGAGGGCTTAAGAAACGTAACTGCTGGCGCAAACCCACTTGCTATTAGACGCGGTGTTGATAGAGCAGTTCAGGCTGTTGTTGACCAAATGAAAGAGGATGCAATCGAGGTATCTTCTTCAGAGCAAATTGCAAACGTTGGTTCAATTTCTGCAGGCGATGAGCAGATTGGTGCAAAAATTGCCGAGGCTATGGACATCGTTGGCAAAGATGGTGTTATCACCGTTGAGGATTCACAAACCTTTGGTGTAGACATTGAAACTGTAGAAGGTATGCAGTTTGATAAGGGCTACATCTCACCTTACATGGTAACTGACACAGACAAAATGCAGGCAAGCCTCCAAAATCCATACATCCTATTAACTGATCAAAAGATTTCTTCAATCCAAGACATCATTGATGTGTTAGAGGCTGTAATGAAGTCTTCTCGTCCGCTCTTAATTGTGGCTGAAGATGTTGATGGTGAGGCACTTGCAACCTTAATCTTAAACAAACTACGCGGTACCCTTAATGTAGTTGCAGTTAAGGCTCCAGGTTATGGTGATAGAAGAAAGCGTATGCTTGAAGATATTGCTATTGTTACCGGTGGTCAGGTTGCTATGCAAGAGCTTGGTGTTAACCTCTCTGATCTCACTATTGATATGCTTGGTGAGGCTAAGAGCGTTAAGGTTGGCAAAGACAACACCGTTATTGTTGATGGTGCGGGCGATAAGGCAAAGATTGATGAGCGTGTAAACATAATCAAGTCTGAAATTGAGCGCACTGAGTCTGACTTTGATAAAGAAAAACTTCAAGAGAGACTTGCTAAACTTGCTGGTGGTGTAGCAGTAATTAAGGTTGGTGCTGCAACTGAGGCAGAGCTTAAAGAAGTTAAGTCAAGAATTGAAGATGCACTTCAAGCTACTCGTGCTGCTGTCGAAGAAGGCATTGTTGCAGGAGGTGGTATTGCACTTCTTAACGCAGAGAAGGCTCTTGATAACTTAGAGTTTGAAGATGAAGAAGAGAAGATTGGTGTTGCTATCGTAAGAAAGGCACTGAGTGCTCCTCTTGCTACTATCTCTGCTAATGCAGGTTACGAGGGATCAGTTGTTGTTGAGAAGGTTCGCTCACTTAAACCAGGTGAGGGCCTAAACTCAAAGACTGGTAAGTACGGCGATATGATTGAGATGGGTGTTTTAGACCCAGTTAAGGTAACAAGAACTGCTCTACAAAATGCTGCATCTATTGCTGGACTTATCCTTATCACTGAAGCTACGGTAAGCGATGTTCCAAAAGATACCAGCATTGAAGACGCTATCTCACAAGCTGCTGCAGCTGGTGGCGCAGGCGGAATGTACTAATCGCCACATAAAATATAAACATACTATGTATGCCTGTCCTCCTGGGTTAGTTCTCAGGAGGACTTTCTTTTATATCTCGATATAATACTAAGGTAGTTATGTGGGAGAGATGTTAGGTAAGCTGTATGGCAGATTTTTTAGATGATTTTATAAATATAAGTAAAGAATTTGGGGCGATTAAAGACGAAGTATCTGATATGGGTGCGCGTCTTATGGGCGAGGAGCCCGAGCGCCTTATTTGGAATCCTGCCGATTATAAGGAATATCCTAAGGCAAATCCCGCTATGTGCGTGCGCTGTAAGTATGAAGACGCAAGCTGTTCTAAATGCCTGGATGTGTGCCCAACTGATTCAATAGAGTTTGAAGATGGCGGCATTGAGATTTTAAAAGACTGCAGACGATGCGGGCTTTGTACTCAGGTTTGTCCAACTAATGCACTCTACATCTCTAAATATTCTGCTGACGCACTTTATAAGGAGATCTCAAAGGTAGCAGGCACTCAAAATATGGCCTACGTTACCTGCACAAGAGCTCTCGGTCATGTACCAGAACCGTCTCAAGTAGTTCTTCCCTGTGTGGGCTTAATTTCAGCTGAGGTCTGGACTTCAATTAAGTATGACTTTCCAAATGTAGCCATCTATTTGCCTATTGGAATTTGCGATAAGTGTAGGACTACCACGGGCGAAGAAGTATATGGCAATGAGGTTATGCTCTCAGAAGAGTGGACCGACCAAAATATGGATTTAGTTATCTCAGAAGATGAGATGGATTTTGGAATTAGAAGAGATGTTGAGCGCAGAGACTTTGTAAAAAATGCTGCTAAGTCTGTGGGGCTTAACGCCTCTAAGGTAAATCCAATTACCGCACGCCTTGCTCGAGTCTATGAAAAACTTGAAGCACATCAGGTTAAATTTGATGAGATTAATAAGTCACTTGACAGGCTTTTGGGCGTTAAAAATTCTGAGAAGCCTCGTAAGCTTACCCCTGAGCGCCAGCTTATTTTAACTACTATCAAAGACCATCTTGAGCTTGCTAATAGAATGCAGGTAGAGGTTCCAGAGATCAATAACGATCACAACTGGGATGAAGAAGAGCTCAAAGAAGTTGTTAACTCATGCCCAACTGGTGCCCTTGATATTAAGGATGGCACGCTTGAAATTGAGCCAACTTACTGCGTTTCCTGTGCACTCTGCGTAGACTTAGCTCCAGAGATTTTTAGGCTTGAGACAAAGAGTGCTGAAGATGCCTTTTATCGCTTTACTCCAGAGGCTCAAAAAGAGCGCGAGAAAGAGCTTAAGCGCATTGAAGAGCGAAAACTTGAGCGCAAAGAACATATTGCCAAAGCAAAAAAGCTTGCATCAAAGGCTGCTAACATTACCGAAAAAATTGGCGATGAGTTCGAAAAGTCTGATGGAAAATAGGCTTACTCAATCGTTTTAAAATCAGGCAAACTCAAGAAAAGATAGCTTAAGCTCGTATCGTTTTGATAGAGCTCAATCATATCAAGCAAGAGCACCTGAGCATCGGAGAGCCTGCGAGAGTTGATAAGGGCTTCAAGCAAGCCATAGCTCACATTAAAATTCTCTTCAAGCGGGAAGTTGGGTATACCGTACTGAGTTTGAAGCATCTCAAAGTTGTCAAAGTTAACGCCTGCATTATGTTTTTGGGTTACCTTGCTAATGTCATCTAAGGCTTCAAGCGCGATAGGGCTTTCAAGCCAGTCAATTGATTTAAGCATGCAAATCGCAGACTTTACCAGCTGTCTTTTTTCAAGTGCTAAAAGACCGTAGTAACAGTAGAGGCGAGAAATGCTCTCATCGGTAGAGCAAAACTTTTGTGCCTCATCTAAGTACTGCTTCATAGTTGCGTAATCTTGAAGGCGATAAGAGAGCCACGCTGCCTCAAGGTAAACTGATGACTCTGCAGGCGCAAGCTGCAAGTTCATCTTAAGTGCATTCCAGGCTTGCTCGTGCTGGTCTGCATTTGAAGCTGCCGTTGAAAGTACGTACAGATAATCTGATAGCGCATGAGGTATGAGCTTCATATGTTCTGGAAAATCATAAAACTCATGGTAGAGCGCAATATCAAGTAAAGAGTTGAAGCTTCTAAAATTAACGTCCTTACTGTAGAGGAATTTAGAGAGCTTACTACTGTGTTTTGCTTCAAAATGCTTTAAGCGTCTAAATGCTCGTTCGTCTTCTATGCTGTCTCCGCTCAGACGCTCCCAAATTTGTGTTGAAAAATCATCAAGTGAGGCAAGGGATTCAAATTCATCTGCTGAAAGTTCGTACTGCACAAGGCTGTCAAGGTAGGCAAATTCTTGTGGCAGCGCCAAGTTGCTGTATGCCTCATGAAGTTCTTCTAAACGAATAAAAGGTTTTACGCGCTCAGAGCCTTCACAGAGTCGTGAAACGGTTCGTATATACGAGCTTGCACTTTGACTTTTGAGTCTTTGTGCTATGTTTCCGTCACTTAAATAAGGAAGGTTAAACATGGTCTCTTTGTCTAAGGCAAGCGAGATAAGATAGCGCTTTTCATCAAAGCTTAAGGGCGCTTCAGATTGTGAGTTTTCTAGCTCAAAGCGTCTTGGATCTTCGTAAACATTTACATAGACCTGCTTAATTTGGGGGATTGCAATAAAGCCAAGGCTTGCGTTGAGAATCAAAAAGCCGTAGGCAAAATCCTCATACATCTCCTCGCAAAGTTTCTTTGGCGTCTCACAAATAGTGCCTGGATTATTTGGATCAACACTCAAGTGAGGCATAAGCTCTATTGGAGGAAGGCTGTATTCAAGTGCAAGGCTACCTTCTTTGAGGCAAAGCGTTGCAGCATACTCTGTAATTGGGCAGGCAAAGGCCTTATAGGCAAAGTGTGAGCCTAAAAGTTTGCGTGCTTTAAACTCATCTGAATGTATCCAGTTTTCAATCTCTGTTTGCTTTTGTGGGCTTAAGCTTTTATCGTCAAGCAGTGTGTGAGCATACTCTTTGCTTACTGGCACATAGGCACGCTTTGCTACACGTCTAAATACGGCATGCTCTGCAAGCACAAAGGCAAGCTGAGAGGCTTTAAACTCACTATCTTCAAGGGTGTCTACAAGCTCGTTTGCTATTAGTGCGGTGTTAAGCTCAGTTTGCAAGACTTTGAGTGCCAAAGAGGGATAGCTTCCATCCTTGGGTTTGAGCTTAAAGAGCCCTGACTCATCTGGTCCAAATACGTCAAAAGCTTTGGGTGCGCCCTTAGAATAAGGCGCATTTGGAGCCTCAAGTCGCTGCTGCATGAGGCTTACCTTTTTTACGACCGATAAAAGTCCTGCCTTAAAGTCCTCATCTACCTGTTTTCCTGCAAGTACGCTAAAGGGAAGCTCGTGAGGATTTGCTACAACTTGATAGTTATACTCAAGTGGAGAAATCGAGAGGTGCGCGCGACCCCAGATGAGGTAAGAAAAGAGGGCAAGCGCTTCAACGCTTGATAGAGATTCGTGAGGGTAGAGCGGATACAGACTATGTTCTAAACCAAAATATTCTTCTGAGTTTTTAGTTACTTGAGCAACTACATGGGTGTAGCCTTGGGCAACTTCTCTGGTATCACTAATAACAATGATTTTAGGATCATCAAGAGATTTTAAAAAGACTCGAGGCTCTGTATTGCAGCCGCCAACTGAACCATCAATATTTATGTAGCCCAGCAGAGTATAGTGGTCACTGCCAGCTTCTTTTTCATACATAAATGCATGGTGAACTGATTCAGTGTCGTCGTTTAACTGATAGTAAAAAGAGCTTTCACCTATTGCGAGTGGGTCTTTGCATACATATATTAAGTCTGACATTGTTTGTTTAGTTCATCCGTTGTCTTGAGCCTGGATACCTATGTTTTGAATTATAGAGTATTAAACCTGCTCTTTAAAATTAAGCTAAAATCTTTCCAATAATTCTTGTAGTTCCTGTCTAGAATGAACATTTAACTTAGCATAGGAACGCCTGATATGAGTTTTAATAGTGTGCTCTGACAAGAATAAATCATCAGCTATAATTCTTGCACTTTTGCCTATAGAATAAGGTAATATCACTTCGAGTTCTCTGTCACTAAGTTGATAATTTGACTTTAAAATAGATTGAACACTATCAATTTGATACTGTGTATGTATTCCAACATTCTCATCTTCAAGGACATCTTTTGGTACAAGCTTATTTTCTAGGTTTATATTTTGATGCATGTAATGAATATATAAAACAGAAACAATGGTTAATGCAAAAATTAAGCTAAGGGAAATAATTTGGGTGGTATCAATTGCTAAATTTTCTAAAACCATTACTGAAATCATTCTTCCAGCCAATAATGAAAGGCGAGCAACACCCAAAGCGAGTCCTATTAAAAAGATGGCAGGGTAGTTTCTCTCTTGAGCTTCTGGGATTAAAGCAACCCATAATAGTACATAATAAAAAATTACTATAACACTGAAAATAATTCCGCCTAGAAATTCTAGATTTGGGCCTGATATTTTTAAAGTAAACACTAAACATAATGCGTTGGCTGCACTTGGAGCAATAAGATCAGTACTAATTTTCCATCTATTTTTAGAGATGATAGTCCAAGATATTGCAGCAGTTAATATGATAATTAGACCAGTTAATACATTGTCTATATACTGATTGGAATTCTGAATAACCAAACCGCTTAGATGGTCAGCTTGAAGCATAAATCCGTATAATGTTGAAATTGCGAACACGCCTATTATCAGTCTGTTAAATCTTTTTGCACTGACAGACATAGAGCTGTATGTTACAGATGGCTCTTTGGCGTTTTGGCTTGCAGATTTTAAACTTAATAATAAAAGTGAGATGCTTAGAACAAGTGCCAAAATATAGATAAATGATTTGTCATATAGGTTTATAGCATTAAATATAACTGTACAAATACCCTGAATAGCAAAGGCGCCTAAAATTGCTGCTACTGATATTTTCAGTTTAGCTCGTACTAAAACATCAACCCAGCACAAAGTAACGCTTGCTGATAGTGCGCCATAGCTCATCTGACATAAAAAATATATGAAATCAAAATTATATATATTTAAGAGAATATAAAACCCGATAAGAGAGATTGCGCACATTATTACAATTGGAATAAGTGGTTTTACGGAATCTAAATAAGCTAAATAAGCAAAGAGTGCTATTAGCAATAGCAATAATCCGTCAAATAAGAGTCCTATTTCAGAAAAGTTACTTAAAGAAAATGGTCCTAGAAAATTTTCAGGCATTTTAAGAGCATGCCATATTCCAAATCCAAAAATCATTAAGGTTAAGCTTTTTAACTGCAATTTATTCAAATTAATTACTTTCGTGCGACATCAATTAATTTAATTTACCTAGAGTAATTTACAACAAATTTAATCGTTATAGATTGGAAAATAAAAATGGCACTAACCAGAAGAAAATTTGTAGCTTCTGCAGCAGCTTGTGGAGCGTTTACTCTTTTTGGGTGTAGTAATTCTAGCAATGAAACAAAAAATAGTGGCTCAGAAAAGTCTATCAAGGACACAAACCAAGTTAAATCTGAAAAATTAGAAACTGATGTTGTAGTTGTTGGTAGTGGCTTGGCAGGAATGTCAACAGCAGCTTCAGCAGTACAAAACGGTTTAAAAGTAATTCTTATTGAAAAAGGTGGCGTGCTGGCGCCATCATTCTTTACTTCCAAGGGAAATATTTCATTAGCACAAGTTCCAGAAAACAAAGATTTTTGGGCTTTTGAAACTGAACCAGACACAATGAATGCTTTTATTGAACGTTATGCTAATGTCACTGAGATAGGATCTAGAAATGTGCCTTATCCTGATTATGAAAGAGTCAAGCCTTTAATGTT
The DNA here is from genome assembly GCA_029983705.1 of Coriobacteriales bacterium. Lineage (GTDB taxonomy): Bacteria > Actinomycetota > Coriobacteriia > Coriobacteriales > JAEZZM01 > JASBYZ01. The sequence goes on along the minus strand of JASBYZ010000030.1, from coordinate 1,826 downwards.
GGAAAGCTGTAAGACTGTAAGTTGGCTTGAAGATAAGCTTGGTATGGACTTTGAGAAATCATTCGTGTGGCCTCAAGCGGCAACTGATACTGTAAAGCCTAGCAAATCTATGATGGGTGAAATGCAGGCGGGCCAGGCTGTCGCAAAAAAATTTGAAGATTATTTTAATGCAAATGGTATAAAAGTTCTTCTCAACACATCAGTTACGGAATTAATTACTGATAATAAAAAAGTAAAAGGAATAATAGCTGAATCTGAAGATTCAAAATACAATGTCACAGCAAATAAAGTAGTTTTGGCTTGTGGTGGCTATGGTGCAAATGAAAAATTTATTAATAAATTATTGCCTAAAATAAAGAAATTTGATTTTCATTACTTAGGCAATGATTTAAATACTGGTGATGGAATTAAACTAGTTGAGGATTTGGAAGTTTCACTTTACGAAGACAATTGGTTAATTCCGTTTATTATTAAGCCACATAAGGATCTCTTAGAGAAAAATCAAGACTTTAATAAGCTTATAAAATTTGGAATTGAAGCAGAAAGTTTCGCTTCAAAAATATTACTAAACTCTCAAGGTGAGAGGTTTGTAAATGAAGCAGCGCTTGATCAAGAATTAACTACCCGTATGGTAGATTCAGATGCTGGCCCATACTATATGCTATACAGTTCAGACAATGCAGAAGTTTGTAAAATATTAGATAGTGCACTAGATAGCAAGCATTTAATTAAAGGCGAATCCATAGATGAACTTCAAAAATTAGCTAATATGCCAGCTTTAGTGCAAACGGTTAATAGCTATTTGAGCTTTATCGAGAAGAATAACGATGATGATTTCAAGAAACCTGCAGATAAACTGAAAGATTTAGGCGCAGCCCCTTATTACTTAGTTGAATATAATCCTTCTTACGTGACCACTTTAGGAGGCATTGAGGTTAATGAAAACTACTCCGTGCTAGATAAAGACAAGAATCCTATATCAGGTCTATATGCAGTTGGTGAGCTTAGTCATAGATACTTATATAATCGAAGCTTTGTTAGAAATTGTTCTAACTCTATAGCACTAACATCAGGTAGAATTTTAGGAGAAAATTTATCAAAGCTTTAATAGATATAAGTGTAAGGGGAGATCTATGGGCTTAGATGGACAGACTGCGCTCAATAAACTAATTGAGGCAAATAAAGATTTTGTAGAAGCAAAGGCAAATGCAGGTGATATATCTGATGCGCTGCGCAAAGATTTATCAAGTAATGGGCAGTTTCCCTTTGCAATTGTTGTAAGTTGTTCAGATTCACGAGTAGTGCCTGAGCATATTTTTATGTGCGGTTTGGGCGATATTTTTACGGTGCGCGTAGCGGGTAATGTTGTTGACACTGATGAGCTTGCAAGTTGCATCTATGCAGCAGAGCATTTGGGCTGCAAGCTGATACTCGTACTTGGCCACACCCAATGCGGAGCTATTCAAGCTGCAATTGAAGGGGGAGCTCACGGACCTTTAGGAGAGCTTGTTAAAAAGATTGAGCAGGTAATTAATGGAGAGAAGGACGCAGCATGCGCATCAAAGCTCAATGTACTTGCAGGTATTAAGCGCCTTAAATCAGACCCTGATATATCTGAGCTCGAACAAAGTCAAGGTCTTCTTGTTAAAGGAGCACTTTACCACCTTGAAAGTGGACGTGTAGAAGTCTTCGATTAAAAACAGTTTAAGCCCTGCAGTTTAAAAAACCGCAGGGCTTTACTTGCCTCAAAAAAGCTTACCCTAAAATAGCTTTCAAATCCTCATCTGGGGTGCTTGTAGGATGTATATCATAGTTTTCAACTAAGA
>JASBYZ010000029.1 GCA_029983705.1 Coriobacteriales bacterium | reverse complement strand
AAAACCTTTTCAACCCCTCATGGTGGAGGAGGACCAGGAGCCTGCGGTGTGGGTGTAAAACGTGAGATTGCACCATTTTTACCAAGCCCTAAGGTTTATAAAAAAGATGGCCTCTATGTAGAAGAAATCCCTTCAAAATCAATTGGGAAACTTCTTGCCTTTAATGGTAACTTTGCTAACGTTTTAAGAGCACTAACCTACCTTATGGCGCTTGGCAAAGAGGGGGTAGCGTACTCTGCTCAAAACGCGGTCTTAAACGCTAACTACATGAAAAAGCTTTTAAGTGATGACTACGATATGTCTCATGACGGTATCTGCATGCATGAGTTTGTTATGAGCTTAAAGCAGCTCAAAAAAGAAACTGGAGTAAGCGCAAAAGATATTGCTAAGGGACTTTTAGACTTTGGTCTTCACGCACCTACAATGTATTTCCCTCTCACTATTGAAGAGGCACTTATGGTTGAGCCTACAGAAACTGAATCTCAAGAGAGTATCCAGTATGCAGTTGAGGTATTCAAAAAACTTAAAGAGCTTGCAGTTGAAAATCCTGAGTATCTCTTAGAGGCCCCTTATACGACTTATGTACGCAGGCCTGATGATCTTGAGGCTGCAAGAAAGCCAATATTAAGTTTTCAACAAAGTTTAGCTCAAGAGTCAGAGGAATAAGACTAGATGATTGATGAGATTATTTACTATAGATCAAAAGGATATGATCCCTACAAAAACCAGGGTGTGGAGATGTACCTCTTTGATGAGGTAAAAGATAATCAACTCGCTTTCTATCTTTGGCAAAACGATAAAACTGTAGTTATTGGTAGGAACCAAAACGCCTCTGTAGAGCTTGACAGAGAGACTCTAGAGGCAGACGGAGGTCACCTTGCTAGAAGGCTCTCCGGTGGAGGTGCAGTATACCATGAGGTGGCAAACCTTAACTTTACCTTTGCCTGTGTGGGAGAAAACTACGACGTGGGCCGCCAGTCCATGGTAATTGTTAGAGCCATGAAAAAGCTTGGCTTTGAAGCTGAGCTTTCTGGCAGAAATGACATCACTATAGATGGTGCTAAGTTTTCTGGCAATGCCTACTATGCAAAGGCAGACCACCACTATCACCACGGCACCATCTTAGTAAATGTTGACACAGAAAAGATGGCTAAGTATCTGAAGCCTTCCTCTAAAAAACTTAAGGCTAAAGGCGTAAGCTCTGTGCGCTCTCGCGTGGTTAATTTAGTCCAGCTTGACCCAGACCTAAGCATTGACACCCTTGTTAAGGCACTTACAGAGGCTGTTAAAGAAGAGTATCAATGTGAGTTTAGAGAGCTTGATGAGTCGGACTTTGATGCAGAAAAGCTTTCGAGGCAGATTGAATTTTTTGCTGATACAAAGTGGCAGCGCGGTAAGCACCTTGACTATAACCTCTTTAATCAAGAGCGCTATGCTTGGGGAGAGGCATCAATTGAAATTGAACTTTGTGAGGGAAAGATTAAAGATCTTAAACTCAACTCTGATGCCAACGATTCAAGCCTTGTCAAATCAATTGAAGACCTCTTACTAGAGGCAGGCGATAGCCTTGAAGATCTCTCCAAAGCATTAGATAAGTATCAGGTAAATGATGAGCAAGCTGAAGAGATTAAGCAAGATATTGCTAGTTTAATTAGAGGCCTTCAAGAGGGTGAGCCGGTTGATTAAATCATATGATGTGATTGTAGTTGGATCTGGACCAGCGGGCTATGTGTGTGCAATTAAGCTGGCTCAGCTTCAAAAGTCTGTTGCTCTAATTGAAAAAGATAAGCTTGGTGGCACCTGTTTAAACCGCGGGTGCATTCCAACAAAGGCTCTTCTTCATGTCTCACAACTATACAGTGGTCTTAAAGAGTTTGAATCCTTTAGTCAAGGCATGGAGTGTCCAAAGCTTGATGAGGATGCTATAGATGCCTTTAAAGTTAAAATTGTTGACGGGCAGCGCTCAGGTGTTGAAGGCCTCCTTAAGGCTAACGGCGTTGAGGTTTTATATGGGAAAGCTCAAGTACTCTCTTCACAAGAGATAGAGCTCGAGGGTGATGGCGAGTGCGAGCACTTAGGGGCACATGAGGCAATTGTGCTTGCTACAGGATCAAGTCCACTGATGATTCCTATAGAAGGAATTGAGTACTGTTACTCATCAGATGACCTTCTTGAGGGCACTCCCAAACAATTTGACTCACTCACCATTATTGGTGGAGGAGTAATAGGTGCTGAACTTGCGTCTTACTATGCAGGCATTGGTAAAGAAGTTATTGTTGTTGAAGCGCTCGACAGACTAATTGCGCGCATGGACAAGGATGCTTCAAGTGCACTTTCAAGTCAGCTTAAGTCTTTAGGGGTGCGCGTCTATCTAAAGTCAAGCGTTAAGTCTGTAAGTAAGGCAGGCGATAAGCTCACCGTCAATTTTGAAGATAAAAAAGGTGTGCTCCAAGAAATCACAAGTGATGCCGTGCTTTGTGCATTAGGAAGAAAGGCACAGTCACAAGATCTTTTTGCGAAAGATCTAACTCTTGAGTGCGAGCGCGGCTTTATTAAGGTCGATGAGCACTTTGAGACAAGTCAAAAAGGCATCTTTGCTATCGGAGATGTGCGCTTTGGTTCAAAACAATTGGCACACGAAGCATCTTTTGAGGCAGAGCTTTTAGCTGAATATCTGGCAGGAGATGTAAAGCCTGCACATAGAGAGCTTGTGCCTTCTGTTATCTACACCTCTCCAGAAATAGCTTCTATTGGTATGACAGAAGAAGAGATTAAAGATGCTGGAATTAATTATTTGAGCAGTAAGTATGTCATGGGTGGGAACGCTCGTGTAGCTATTGCTCAAAGTGGCAGAAGCTTTATTAAGGTACTAGCTGAAAAAGAAAGCCTCAAGCTTTTAGGAGCTACAGTAGTATCTGAGCATGCGTCAGAGATGATTAACGAGCTTACACTTGGCCTCTCAAAGGGTCTAACTATTGATGAGCTCTCTTACATGAGACCACACCCTAGTTTTGGTGAGGGCTTAACTGAAGCTTTGCTCAACATAAAAAACGAGGCGATACATATACCGCCTCGTAAAAAGTAAAGACTTTTTTTGGGGTGCGTGGGCCTTAGGTCCTACTCGCCCCAAACCTCTTTGGCAATTTCTACAATCATTTTGATTTTTGCCCACTGATCATCTTCGGTGAGCTCATTTGAAATCTCATTTGATGAAAAACCGCACTGGGTTGAAAGGCATAAGTGGTCAAGGTCCACAAACTTGCTTGCATCCTCAATGCGCTTTTTGACTGCCTCTCTGTCTTCAAGTTCACCCGTCTTGGTGGTAACAAGGCCAAGAGCTACTACTTTACCCTCTGAGAGGTGCTGTAGCGGCTCAAAACCACCAGCGCGCTCTGAGTCAAACTCAAGATAGTAGGCGTTTACCTTAAGCTCATTAAAGAGCTGATGTGCAACAGAATCATAGCCACCACTTGCAAACCATCTGGATGCGTAGTTGCCACGGCAGTTATGGGTAGTGATGTTGAGCTCTTTTGGAGCTTTCTCAACACTTAAGTTAGTTACACGAACATAGATGTCAGCAATTTTTGATGCTTCTTCAGGATCAACTCCACTAAAGAGGTGTGACCATGAACAATCATCCAGCTGAACTGTGGTAGCACCAGCATTATAAAGGTCAGTAAGCACCTGACCATAGGCGTGAGCGATATCTACGATAAGCTCTTCATCATCTGGATAGTGCGCCTTGGTTGCCTCAACAGTTGTTTCTCTGTGAAGGTCAGAAAAGAGCTGAGCAGGGCCAGGGATAGTTTGTTTAGCCTCAATGTCTTCTGGTGTATGAGCTTTGGTAAATGTAAAGTGCTCAACAAAGGGATGGTTTTCTCCACTGATTTTGCTGCATACACGAACACCTTGTGCAGGGGTTTCAATGCCGTCAAAGAAGTATCCGTGCTTGCGCTCAAAACGTTCAATACCGCCAAGTCCCCAAAAGAAATCCTGGTGCCATGATGATCTTCTAAACTCACCATCTGAGACACACTTAAGACCAGCGTCTACTTGTTTTTGGATGACTTCAATAATGGCTTTATCCTCTTGTGCCTTAAGCTCTTCTGCACTAATGCTGCCTTCTTTAAAGGCTTTGCGTGCATCTAAGAGCTCTTTTGGTCTAATTAATGAACCAACAATATCGCCACGATACGGCGCTTTTGTACGAGTAGTAAAAGACATAATTCTCCTTTATGAGTTTTATAGCTTTGAAAATCCTACCAGGTAAAGCCCGGACGTTTAACAGTAGTTGTGTTAAAGGCCTCTCCAAAGAGCTTACCAACACTTGGGTCTAAAATAAGTTCTTTAGTGCGGTTAATATCATGGGCAACTGAGCTTGCAATAACGTCTACACCATAGTCAAAAAGAACTTCTGAGACTGGAACACTTGGTCCTACAAGTGCAACACAGGCGTTTTTAGAAAGTTCAAGTAATCTTGGTGCAGTCTTATTAGCAAGTGTCATTCCCGTCATCATAACAAGGTCGCAGCTTGGCAAGATATATTCGCTTGCTGAGGTAAAGACATCAGACTCAACGGAGGGGGCGAGCTCCAAAATAAAGAGGTCATGATTTTCTGCATAGCGCTCAACTTTTGGAAAATGTCCCACAATAGCTACGCGCTTGCCTTCAAACTTAGGCATAAGTTTAGAAATGGTGTCTTCTTTTTTATTTAAAGGAACTTCTGCCTTAAGAAGCTTTTCTCGCTCAGGGGTATTAAGTGCAATGTTAATAGCTGACATACCAAAGGATGCATAGTCGAAGTTCCATGAATAGATAAGTTCAGCAGCTTCTTTAACTGGCTTTCCAATTAAATCTTTAGGCTCAATTGGCTCTTGGTGTTCAAAAGGTCTAAAGGTGTGAGAAACTCCAAGGCCGTCTTTTGACTCCATAAAGGTCCAGTTTTTGCCTTTAGCTGCATCTAAAATTATGCTGTCACTTGGCACAGTTGATACGAGGTCATTATACAAACCCCAGGCAGGACTATTTGTTTCTTTAATTTTCTTATCGTAATCAAACATAAGCTAAACTGCTCCTTAAAAAAGATCTCTTTGTTTGATTATAAGATGAAATGAAAAAAGCCTCGAGTGAGAGGCTTGAATAATTAACTGGGGTGGATAGAGGGTCTCGAACCCACGACCTACGGAGCCACATTCCGTTGCTCTACCAACTGAGCTATATCCACCATAGATGGGTATGCATCATGTCTACTGTTAAGATGGTGGGCGATCGGGGGTTCGAACCCCGGACCTTGTGATTAAGAGTCACCTGCTCTGCCAGCTGAGCTAATCGCCCTCATTAATTTCATGAGCAAGAAAAAAGTATGAACTAAAACAGCTAATCTTGCAAGAATTAACTTTGGTTTCACATAACCTTAACAAGTTAGCGGTAAATGCAACTGCGGCGTAAATTTCTAACCTTGGAAATTATATTTATGTGCAACCCGGTTGTAAAGGGGTGTTGGCACATTATATTTTTTGCCTAAGCGAATAACCTCAAATATTAGGCTGTCTATCTCGGAATGCTTGTGCTGTGCAAGGTCTCTAGACATTGATGGGATTGAGGTTGGAGCAAGCTCATCTAACAAGTCTAGGTTAACCTGTACGCGTCTTTCTGAGACATCAAGCCCCATTTTCTCACCAATTGCTAAAACCTCTTTTGAGAGGTCTACAAACATCTCACGCTGCTCACCTGGAACCTGAATTGCTGCAACGTCCATACCGTAATAGCTTGAAAGTGCTGCAAGGGGAGAAATAAAGGCAAACTTTTTAAAGGAATCAAGCTTGGTGTGCTTACTAATCTCAAAGTCAATGCCTGCACCGTTTAGTACGGGCTGGATTTCTTTTAAGAGTCCAAGTAATTCTTCATCATCCATTACATCATCTTTACCAGCAATGATTCTGCATAAATCAGAGTCTTGTAAGATAACACCTGGTCTAATAAGGGTTGAAGAGGCATAAATTAAACCGCGAAGTACGGTGAACTCCTCACCCAATTTTTCTTGGATTGAGTGAGAGATGCCAAAGCCATTGAGGATAGGGATGATAACAGCCTTAGTAAACTGTTTAGCTTTTATAAAGTCACAGACCTCATCGATAGAAAATGACTTAACGCAAATAAATATCACGTCAGGCTCACCTTCATACAAAGCCATATCACTTACCTTTACCTCATAACTTGTAGTGTTATCAGGAGAAATAAAGGTAAGACCATCTTGAGAGAGGGCTTCCAGATTTTTGCCGTGAGCAATAAGATCAACATCTTGGTGGGCAGCCAACAGTTTTGCTGATAAAAGTCCGCCAATACCGCCTGCGCCAATTACTAAAAATTTCATCGATATCCTCTGCTGCTTAAATTCTAGTAGTCTCCTTAGTTTAGTCTAATGGCTTCAAATTGAAACCTTGAGACTCAATAAGTTTCAACATATTCTGTCTTTCTTCATCAGGTTTGGCGTAATACTTTGCAAGCTGCGTACTAAATTTGTCCACGCGTTGGTTTGCGTTGCGCAAATCATAGTAAGTGCCCATTTCTCGGTCATAGTCAGCAATTTGCTCAAGCATGTTATCAAGTTCTGGATAGCTGTTTTCAAAGAATCTAAAGTCCATAGACATTCTTGGCTTTTGCTCAGGGTTTTGGTTTGGTTTACCAAAGGCAAGACCAAGTACTGGGAAGGTGTACTTTGGAAGATGAAGAAGCTCAATTACTCTTGCTGGGTCGTTTCCAATGGAGCCTAAAATAACGCCACCATAACCAAGGGACTCAATTGCGTTATAGGTGTTTTGTACGTTTAAGCATGCATCGCCATATGCTGCAAAAAACTTACGGACATCTGCGCTGCCTTCTGCAAACGAATCCACCTCTTTTGCAATTTGGACGTTTCTAGCGTTATCGGCAATAAAAATCCAGAGCTCTGGAGCGCGAGCAACATATTCTTGTTTACAAACCTCTGAAATTTGCTTCTTTAATTCTGGATCCGTAACTCTAATAACAGAACTTGCTTGTTTTCCGGTAGAAGAGGCTGTCCACTGAACTACCTTTTTAAGAGTGTCGATTACCTCTTCTGGAACAGGGTCTGTAGTAAATTCTCTAAAGGTTCTATGTGCAAGTTGGTGTGAGATGGTTTGATTATTTTCCACAGTAAAAATGTTCCCTTCAATTTTGTTGTTTTGTGAATCTGTATATCTATATTGCCCATCTTGATATATTTGATAAATACTTGAGATAAAAATTTGACCCGTTTGAATGGGAGTATTTATATATGCAAAATAAATCAGTGTTAGTTGCAATGTCGGGCGGAGTTGACTCTTCTACCACAGCAAAGTTGCTTAAAGACCAAGGTTATAAGGTTGTTGGCGTAACCATGCGTCTGCATGATGAGCCAAGTTTAGTTGGTAAGGTTGAAAGTGACATTAGCGATGCAAATAACGTTGCAGACCAGCTTGATTTTGAGTACCACGTATATGACTTGCGTGAGCGTTTTAAGGATATTGTTATCAATAACTTTTGCGATTCTTATTTGCATGGCGAGACGCCTAATCCGTGTGTGCTTTGCAATAAGACTATGAAGTTTGGAAGCCTTCATGCTATACGAGAAGAGCTTGGGCTTGAGTATTTAGCAACCGGTCACTATGCACGTGTTGAGTATGATGAGGAGCGTGGGCGCTATCTTTTAAAGGTGGCAAAAGATGACAGAAAAGATCAGTCCTACTTTTTATATCACCTCTCTCAAGATGCGCTTGCTCACACTATTTTTCCGCTTGGTAAGATGTCTAAGCCTCATGTGCGTGAGCTTGCAGGAGATGCAGGCCTTGATGTTGCCAATAAGGCTGAGAGCCAAGACATCTGCTTTATACCAGGAAATGACTATGCTGCCTATATTGAAAATAAAATGGAAGCAAGTTTTGAGCCAGGTGACATTGTATTTGAAGATGGTAAAAAAGTAGGAGAGCACGAAGGTCTTGCTCACTACACTATAGGTCAAAGAAAAGGTATAGGAGTTGCCTGGTCAGAACCTTTATATGTGCTTGGTAAAAACCTCGAAAAAAATCAGTTAATTATTGGTCCTAAGTCTGATTTATTGAGTGATATTGTATACGCTGATGATATAAATTTAATTTCTCAAGAAACTATTGACGGAGAGATTGAAGTAGAGGTAAAAACTCACTATGGTAAAAGCGCTCAGAAGGCGCGCGCTTCTCTTACAGAGGATAATCGCCTAAAGGTGGTATTTGATGAGCCTCAAGGTGGTTTTGCTCCTGGACAGGCGCTTGTGATGTATCAGGGTGATATAGTAGTAGGCGGCGGAACAATCCGCTAAATTAATAGATGCACTAAAGGGACAAACATGGGCATTATGGATTTGCTGACTCCAAAGTCAAAAGAAGATATTAATTACTGGGTTGAAGTATTTAAAGAAGATCCGGGTTCAATATTGATTGATGTAAGACGTACACATGAGTTTGAAGAAGCACATATTCCTGGTGCAACAAGTTTGCCCTTTGACGATATTAAAGAAAAGCACCTAGAAGTACTGCCTGACAAAAATCAAAAGATATATATTTACTGTTTAGTGGGCAAACGTTCAGTGCGTGCAAGAACTGCGTTAGAAGATCTTGGATACACTAATATGCAAGAAATTGGTGGTATCAGGGATTATACGGGCGAGTTAGAAAAATAAGATAACTTTAGTCGGAGCGGTTGATAAAAATTATCACTCATCTTCGGATAGCATGAATAAGCTATTTAGTGCTTATTATTTTATCGAACAATAGTTTCCAAATAGCCACAAATTTATCATCCAAATTATCCAGGAACTTGTGTTTCAACATTTCCTGTTTTACATCTTTCGCCAATTGAACTTTGTATCCAAGCGACAATTCAATATTTAATTCCTCACTCCACTTTTCAATTTGATTGATTAATGGTTGACTTTCATCGTATTCTTGCTCAAAACTAAAATCTCTGTTACTAATTATAAATTCCACAGGGCGTGCCATAATTTCTTTAGGTATAAAATCCTCTATTTCTGCATTTTGCTTGTTCAATATATCCCCTATGGCAATAATCTTTTCCTGCTGCTCTTGGTAGAGATCTTTCAATAATTTGTTTTTATAATCTTCACCAGCTCTGTCGGAATCTAGAATAACAAATGGTAGGTTTTCTTGTTTTCCTGCAACTATAGATGTTAATTGTTTTACAGACTTTACACCTCCAGCAGGCATGAAGATGATTTCTCGATTTGGACTAATCTTCTGAGTGGCAATAAGATATTGTTTTATTGAATTAAGGTAATATTGATCTGATGTTCCCTCGACAATTACTATCTCACATCCATTCAGTATACCCTCAGAAATCGATAAACCTAGTGCCGCATGAACAGCAAAAACTGCACCAGTTGATGTTGCTCCTTTTTCACCAGCTCGTAAATCGTCTGAAACCACAGTGAATCCATCACTATCAATGTAGACCACTTTCGTTCTTTCTAAATTATCAGTATCAACTAAAAAAGGTGAGTGAGTAGTAGTTAGCAATTGGTTGCTGCGCGAGAGATTCTCAAAAAATTTCAACAAATCTTTTTGTGCTAAAGGATGTAGTGAAGTGCCAGCCTCATCTAATAGTAAGATGCAGTTTTTATGAGAATCCTTACTTTCCACTAAAAATACTAGGTAGAAACTTAAAAACCATTGTAATCCAGTACTTCTATCTTCCAAGGAAATCTTAGCTGGTCTCTTGTCATCTGAAACCCAAATTCTAAAAAAGTCGCCATCTGCCTGTAAATTAAAAATATAATTTCCCTGTTTCCACCAGTCTTTAAATCCACTGGTTAGTTTTGCAGAAGCTGAATTCAACAGGATTTCTCGCTCCTTTGTCTGTTCTTGTCCTTTCTGGATTTCTTCTTGTGATAGTTCTCTATAATCATTTTTAGTTTGTTGTCCCATTTTTAGTATTTCATCTGGATTAAGGTTAACGTAATCGAATAGGACCTTAAGGGTTCTCTGTTTAGCCAAAGATTTTTCTGATCTTTTTCTTCCACTCTGAAAATCTTCAATTACTCTCGGGAGATATATCTCAGAATCTAAATTGCCATAATTTGCGTAGTAAACAAATTTGGGAAGACTCTGCTTAACTAAATCTACTGCTTCATCCATTTGGTTAATGTCAGGATTTTCGTAAACATCCATTTGTCTTTTTATTTCAGCCTGAAAGTCAGCTAGCTTAGGGTTGATTAAAGATGTTTTCATTGGGCTTGGTGCAATATCATATATAGGACGGATCTGTTCTACGAAACTATTCTCTGAGTAGGAGCAGTTAATGTATTTAATGATATTTTCCAACTTGTTTTCAATTTTATTTTTGAATCCTTTTTCGCCCTTTCCGGCCTCTTCTAGTCTTGTTAAATTATTAATGAATTCATGAATAGAGTCTTTTACATTTTCAATAATAGCTTCTTGATTCTTGCTATAATTATAAAAATCTATTTCATAATCACCGTTGTAATTACGCCTAATTGAAAAATTTCTTATATGGTCATAGGAACAATTTCCCAGTGCAGATAGTTTATTCAATAATTCTTCATCATCAATTTGGAACCATGCTTTGATAAACCAGTGCTTTGCGGGGTTATTTCTGTATTCTGCAATTTTCGATACAGGCATGTCACTAGTAAAAACTATTTCACCTTCCCGAGCAGGGTTTAGTTTCCATAACGCAAGAAGTACATTAGACTTACCAGCCTCATTAATACCAATCAGTGTAGTGATATTTTCACAGTTTATTTCGCCGCTGTCTCTGATAGAGTTAAAATCATGCACCCTAAATTTAATAAGTTTCATTCAACTATCCCCTTATCGCATACAGATGAAATCTTGTAATTTGCTCTGCGACGAAGATAGTTTTTGTCATCTCCATAGATGAAATTAATATATATTTCCCATTATCTAATTAGCTGCTCTGTTGTCATCTGATTTATTCCCATTAAAATCATCAGGTTTCTTATATCCGCTTCTGTAGCCAAAAAATTGATTTCAAGAGCTTTTGCAGATTCATTTAGAATCTTAATCATAATTCTCAGTCTTGTCCTTCCCACAAACTTAAACTCTAGATTCAGAATAGTTCTTAACAAATACTCAAAACTCGCTCTGGTATCTAAGAGGAAAGTAAAAGAGAATTACTATAAAAATTTCTGAGAAATGCGTGATTCAAAACTAACCTAAAAAATAAATTGAAACAGTAGATTTTTTACTGGCGTTATGAATAACAAAACAGTAAAAAAGCAAGATTCCCAGCAAGGTAAAAGATAAATGAACAAGCAGCAGAGATATATGCTACTATGCAAGCTTTACAGAAGCCCTGAAATTCACAGATTAATATGCCTGCATAGGTACGATTTATTGAGTCTGATTTTTAATTTCCAGCACTACAAGCACTAAGCGTCAAGAGAAAAAAGCAATTATACAAAATTTAAAAATTTTCATAATTAACCCCGTTGCAAGATTAGAGTTTTATATGCTTTAGTGCTAATTAAATTATTAACGTTTGGTAAATATCGGGCATGCATTGGGCATGGCAAGAAAATACAAGTATAAGTTTAGCTTAAATGTATATGTTTAACAGGGATTTTGAATGGTGCGCCCAGCAGGATTCGAACCTGCGACCTTAAGCTTAGAAGGCTTCTGCTCTATCCAGCTGAGCTATGAGCGCACAGAATATAAAGCTCGTTACTTCCAAGAAGCTGGAGCGGCAGACGGGACTCGAACCCGCAACAACTAGCTTGGAAGGCTAGGGCTCTACCAATTGAACTACTGCCGCATGCTGATGGATGGTCGGGGTGAAAGGATTCGAACCTTCGACCCACTGGTCCCAAACCAGTTGCGCTACCAAACTGCGCTACACCCCGATGATTGCCATCTAACAATACGTTCCTTAGAGCGTGCTCTATTTTATCGAGCTCAAAAAATTAAATCAAGTCCTAATTTTAAAATATTTTTAACAGCCCTCATTTGTGATTGATAATTCACAATTAGCAATTCTTATAAGTTAGCGCTTGGGTATAGTTTTAAACAATATAGCATACAAAACTCAAGTTTACAGAAGGGGAATTTATATGGCAGATCAAAGAGAGCAAGTCAAAGATTACTATTCAAACATTACTACCAAGCAAGACGGGAAAATGGAAACGAGCATTTGCTGCTGTGCTCCGGGAGCATCAAGCAAGAGTTTTTCTGAAACGCTTGAGATGTTACCTCAAGAAATAGTTGATCACTTTTATGGGTGCGGCTCACCAATTCCAGAGGCTGTCGAGGGTCTAACAATATTAGATCTTGGCTGTGGAACCGGTAGAGATGTCTACATTCTTTCTTGTCTTGTAGGAGAGAAGGGTCATGTAATAGGCGTTGACATGAATGATGACCAGCTAGCAATTGCCACTAAGTATCAAGATGAGGTGGCAAAAACCTTTGGATATGCATCAAGCAACGTAACTTTCAAGAAAGGCTACATTGAAGATCTTAATTCTCTTGATATTACAGACGAGAGCATAGACATTGTAATTTCTAACTGTGTTATCAATCTATCACCTGATAAAGAGCAGGTGTTTAAAGAAATTTGGCGCGTGCTTAAAGTAGGTGGAGAGCTTTATTTCTCAGATATATTTGCAGATAGACGCCTTCCAAAAGAGATTTCAGATAACGAGATGCTTGTTGGCGAGTGTTTAGGTGGAGCGTTATATAAGCGCGACTTTAAGAGGATTATGAGGGGTGTGGGCTTTGTTGAGGTAAGAGAAGTTCAGTCAGCACCTGCAGCAATAAATAATAAAGAGATTGAGGAAATTATTGGTGACATCCAATTTACCTCTGATACCGTTCGTGCGTTTAAGCTCCCGGATGAACTAGAAGATGACTGTGAAAACTACGGTCAAAAGGCAGTATATACAGGTGGAATTAAAGACCATGAAGAGAGTTTTTCTTTAGATGGCAAGCATACCTTTACAAAGGATGAAGAAAAAGACGTTTGCGGAAACACTGCTTCAATTTTAGAGCACTCACGCTTTGCACCATATTTTAAAGTTATTGGCGATAAATCCGTACATTTAGGTGCATGTAAATGCTCACATGCTCATAAGGCTAAGCCGGCTCAATCAAATAACTCTTGCTGCTGCTAGTAGCTTCAAATGTGCAGAGAGTCAGACTTTTTCAAGAAGGACTGTAGTTAAAGGTAGCGCACTTGCAGGCGCTTTAGCTGCAACTGCAGGCTTTGGCTCAATCGTTGGATGCCAATCAAATGATTTGGTTCCGAGTAAGAAAGAAAGCGGCCCAAGTAAGCCGCAAAATGCAGGGGACGCTTCGGTTGCATATCCAGCAGTAGATGAGAGTAATCACAAAATTAAGTGGGCTAACTGTGCAGTTAACTGCGGAAGCAGATGCGCACTTCAATTTCACACCAGAGATAATGAAGTTATCTATGTAGAAACTGATAATCAAGGAAGTCCTGAGTTTGGTGATCTACAACTCAGAGCTTGTCCAAGAGGTCGTTCAATGCGATACCTTCTTAACGGACCAGACCGTGTAAACTATCCAATGAAACGTGTTGGTAAGCGTGGAGAAGGCAAGTTTGAAAAGATTTCATGGGATGAAGCTCTAGACACCATTGCAGAAAAGATCACTTCAATTTCTCAAAAATATGGTAACGAGGCTATCTGGATCAGCTACGCTTCAGGTATTTATGCACCTACCGGTAGACCTTGGCATAGACTTTTAAATCAAGTGGGCGGCTATTTAAATATGTATGGTTCATACTCATCCGCTCAAATTACCAGAGGTATGCCATTTACTACTGGTTCTAAAACTGCATCTAATATTTATACGCTTGAAGACGCAAAGCTTGCGGTCTTCTTTGGTGATAACTTAGTTGAAATGCGTATGGGAGGCGCAGGAAACGGCTATTACTATCAGCATATTCGTGAGAAGAATCCAGACCTTAAAATCATTCACATTGATCCCCGCTATTCAATGACAGCATCTAAATATACAAATGATGATGATAAGGATCAATGGATTCCAATTAGACCTGGAACTGACTCAGCACTTGTGTGCGCAATAGTTCATGTGCTTATCACTGAAAACATGGTCGATGAGGACTTCTTACATAAATACTGTGTTGGCTATGATGCACAAACCATGCCAGAGGGATATGAGGGAACTCGCTCATACAAAGACTATATTTTAAGCAATGGCGAAGATAAACTTGAAAAGACCCCTAAGTGGGCTGCTCCTATTACTGGTATTCCTGAAGATATTATTATTGCGCTTGCAAAAGAAATTGGTACAACTAAGCCTCTTTGGGTCGCACAAGGTCTTGGACCTCAGCGTCACTCAAACGGTGAAAATACCTCTCGCGCAATTGCTATGATTCCAATTCTTACTGGACAAATTGGTCTTGACGGCACCAGTACCGGAGCTCAAGAGATTGCTGGTAACGGTCCAACCATTAAGGACTTACCACGCGGTGAAAACCCAATCAAAACTGCAATTTCATGCTTTGACTGGCCACGCGCTATTTTAGAGGGCGAAAAAATGACTGCCACAAATGGTGGTGTTCAAAATGCCGATAAACTCTCAACCAGCATCAAGATGCTTATCAACCATGGCGGTAACTGCCTTACCAACCAACACGGTGACATTAACAAGATGCAAGAGATTTTTGAAGATGAATCAAAGCTCGAGTTTATTTTATGCTCTGAGATTGTTATGACCGACTCAGCAAAGTATGCAGACATTATCCTTCCTGACCTTGCCCGTTCAGAGCAGCCAAACATTGGTACTAATGGTTATTCAGACCCAGTTGATGTTATCTTCTCAGGTGATGAGCCACTTACTACTGAAAAATTTGAACGCAGAGCAACTTATGATGTTTGTGCAGATATTGCAGAAAGACTGGGCGTAAAAGAGGCATTTACCGAAGGTCTTGACCAGCGCGGTTGGATTAAGCGTCTCTTTGAAGAGGCTCGTGAGAAGCGTCCTGATTTTCCAACATATGAAGAGCTTCAAGAGATGGGTGTTTGGAAGAAGCCTATCGATAAGGTTGTAGGCTTAAAAGACTTTAGAGACAACCCTGAGGCTAACCCATTAAAAACTGAGAGTGGAAAAATTGAAATCTTCTCTAAAGCGCTTGATGAAATTTCTAAGACATGGGAGCTTCCTGAGGGCGATGAAATTTCTGCCTTACCAGAGTTTTATCTTGGATACGATGGCTACGATTCACCGCGAGCAAAGGATTATCCATTCCAGCTCATTGGCTTCCACTATAAGGGAAGATGTCACTCATCATATGCAAATGTTGAGCATATAAATGAAGCGTTCCACCAAAACGTATGGATTAACCCAATTGATGCAGAAAAACTTAGCATTAAAACAGGAGACCAGGTATCTGTAAAAAATGATATTGGTGAGGTTCACACTGAGGCTTTAGTAACTCCGCGTATTATTCCTGGCACCTTAGCTATGGCACAGGGTGCATGGCATGATGCAGATATGGCTGGAGACAAAATTGACAAGGGTGGATGCATTAACACACTTGTAAAACTAAGACCTTCACCACTTGCAAAGGGTAATCCATCACACACTAACCATGTATTAATCGAGAAGCTATAAGTGAGGGGGAGAAATGACTACATTTAAAAATCCAGATTACCAAATGGGAATTGAAAACACTGAAGCTGAACAATATGCATGGTTTTGGGATGGTGCTCGCTGCACTGGCTGTAAGGCCTGTCAAATTGCTTGCCAAGACTATAAACAACTGCCAGCTAATATGTTTTTTAGACAAATATATGACTATACAGGCGGAAGCTTTACAGTAAACAATGATGGTACCTACACTCAAAATGTTTACAGCTATCCAATAAGCATGGCTTGCAATCATTGCGGAAACCCTGCTTGTT
>JASBYZ010000028.1 GCA_029983705.1 Coriobacteriales bacterium | reverse complement strand
CCGATGAAGAAGAGGAAGAAGACAAAAAAGATAAATAATCTTCTCGTTCAATATAAAAAGCCTCGGAGACTTATCCCCGAGGCTTTTAGCTTACTTACAGACCTTCAATCTCGCTCATAATCCTATTGATTACGTTACGTCTTGAAAGTGTACCAACTAAGGTATCCTCATCATCAACAACTGGAAGTTTCTTAATCTTCTTCTCAGCCAGAATCTGAGTTGCCTCTTCAATTGGGGTGTTAACACCAATTACAATTGCATTCTTAGTTGCAATATCTTTAGCCTTAAGCTTGAGTAAGTTTTCTAGACGCTGTTGCGTGTCCTCGTTATCAATCAAGTAATACAGATCAAATGAGGCGTGTGCTGCTGAAGCATCTAAGTTACCTAAGTACTTCATGATGTCACCATCAGATATAAATCCAGAGACCTTATCGGCATCATTAACTATTGGAAGACCAGAGGTTTCTGTCTCTTTAAAGATCTTTAACACCTCGCGCATATCAGTATCTTCATGTACAAAGCTTGGCTTTTTGTTCATGAAATCAATAACGCTTAAGCTAGACTCAACAGGCTGTAGAGAGCCTCTTGCGTGCTTGTTCTTGCTCTGGCTCTTCTTGTCGTTAACGGCAAAGAAGATGAAGACAATCGCAGCAGTCATAATAACTGCGATAGTAATAAATCCAAGGTGGTCGCCCAAGTAGCTCATAAGCTCTTGAGGAGCTCCTGGATAAACTTGTGGTGCAAGTGCGGTCATTGAGATGATCAAAGCAGTACCAAGACCTGCTCCAACCTGACCTAGGGTTGAAGATACAGCGTTTCCGTGCTGGATTACTGAGTTATCCAAAGAGTTAATACCCCAGGTGTTGGTAGCTGCCTGGGTAGTTTGGATACCTACAATAAAGAAGGCATGGGCAAGGGTAATTCTCCAGGTAGGAGTATCACTTCCAAGTAAATAGAAGTTGATTACACCAATGATAATAAGTACGCATCCGGTAAGCGCTACTGGTCTTACACCAAATCTATCAAAGGCCTTGCCCGATACAAGACCTGCTACCGCTGCTGCAAGTGCTGCAGGAAGTAGGGTTAAACCAGAGGTAGTTGCATTATGGCCTAGAGTGCCCTGGATGTAGAGCGGGAGGATTACAACCGCGCCAACAATACCCGTCATAAATACTGCTTGTAAAATTGCTGCAGTTCTAAAACGTGGCTCTTTAAGTACGCCGACTCTAAGTATTGGGCTGTCAAGCGTGGTCTGTCTTTTAACAAAGACTGCAAGAACTGCAATACCAGCCAGTGCCAAAATAATTGGAATGAGTAGGTTTTCTGCAGTGGTAAAAGATGAAATACCACCTAAAAGTAATAGCAAACCAATGGTAGATAAAATAACTGACAATATATCAAAATCAGCCTTGTCAAAAGACTTAAAGTTATCAAGGGTAAAGTAAAGTTATCAAGGGTAAAGAATGCTGCGGTAGCCAAAATAATGGTAAGTATCGCAATCATTAAGAAAAAGCCCTGCCAGCCAATGCTATCAATAAATACACCAGCTACGGTTGGACCAGCTGCAGGAGCAAATCCAATTACAAGTCCTACAAGACCCATTGCAGAACCACGTGACTCACGTGGGAAAATAAGCATGAGCAGTGACATTAGCATAGGCATCATAATGCCCATGCATACACCTTGTAAGAGACGACCTAATAAGAGTACATAAAAGTTAGGTGACCATGCAGCTAAGAGTGCACCCACAATAAAGAAGGTTAAAGATCCTAGATACAATTTTCTAATTGAAAACTTTCCAAGTAAAAATGCAGAAAGTGGAATTACCACCGCATTTACCAGTGAAAAGCCAGATTGTAGCCACTGTACTGTGGTTGCCCCAATCTGCAAATCCTTCATAATAACTGGCAGTGCAGGTGAAATCATCGTTTGGTTAAGCACTACTAATAATGCTCCCAAAAGAAGTATAATAACCTGCTTTAACTGCTCTTTAGACAAGTTCATACACAAGCCCTCTTCCAATATTTAGTTAGTTTGTATTTTTGTTCTCCAAAATTTAGCAGAAGCTATACGTTAGCGGGTTTAATACCCAAACACAAAAGCAGGTATAAAATTTTCCACAGAGTTTAGACAATTGAAGTGGTGCGGGCGAAAGGACTTGAACCTTCATGAGTGTAACACTCACATGGACCTGAACCATGCGCGTCTGCCAATTCCGCCACGCCCGCAAGATGTGATTAGAAGCTAAATTCTACACCTAAATAATCTTATCCCTCAAGTGCTGAGAGGTTTGAGTTGATCTCATTTAAGTCAGCTTGTGCCTTGGCGCCAAGGGCGGTAAGCTCAGCAATTGCAAGCATATCTCCCTCTTTTGCCTTAGGGGCAAGCACGCTTGCACGCTCAGCAGCATCAGCCAGGCGAATAGCTGCAGCGTCTGTCTTTTGCATCAAGCGTTTTTGTTCTGCACTTGCATTTTTAGGAACAGACCTGGACTGAATTTCTTTTTTAAGTTCTTGCGCATTTGCTTTAAAGGTTTTTATGTCTTTCTCGTTAGCAATATTAGAAAGCGCATCTATATCCATGTTTTGTGCAGCATTTTGTATGTCTGACAAATCAAGACTTGTGCCTTTTGAGAGGCTTTTAACTGGATCTTTATATTCTTTTTTCCACTCTTTAACGCTTGAAGCTGGCTTGGCATTTGGCGCTTGCGCCTCATCTGCCTGACCAAGCTTAACTCCACTGAGTGCCTCAACAGTTGCAGCAATACCTGCATCATCTTCGCCAATACTTGGTAAATATAACTTTGCATAGGCAAGAGAAATTAAGCCCATTGCTATGATGATGGTAAAAGCAAACGAAATATAGCCTTTTTTAAGTGCGTTCATAGTTACATCCTTATTAAAAGGTAGAACACTATTTTACGTGTATTCCTGATAGAATACTAACTGTGTAAAAAAAGAAGTTAAAATGCAAACTTTGCACAAATGATAGGAAGCTAAAAACGTGCAACTACAGTATCAAGTTGGTGATAGCTTACTAGCTCGCTACAGAATAGTAGCTATTAATACCAGTGGTGGTTTTGGCAGCGTTGCCATCTGTTTTGACGAGAAGCTCAAACGGCGCGTTGCTATCAAATCAATTCCACTTACAGATGATATGGGTGTTATCTTGTCAAAGGCTATGCCTGAAGCTTTAACTGAGGCACGTACGGCAAGTTTTTTAAGCCACCCTTCAATAGTTCCGGTTTTAGACTTTGAGCACGAAGCTCACTTTGCCCACATTATCATGGAGTATGTAGACGGTTATAACTTAGCTGATCTTATTGATATGCAAGGGCCTTTAATGTTTGATGAGGCGGCGCACGTCTTAGAGCATGTTGCATCAGCCCTAAGCTACGCACATGAAAATGGAGTCCTCCACTTAGACATCAAGCCAGATAACATCATTATTAACCACTCTGGAAATGTAATGCTCACTGACTTTGGTATGGCTAATCTTGCAAGTGCAGCAGGTTATTTGGGTGCACGCGGGGGCACAACTGGCTACATGCCACCCGAGCAGCTTGAAGGTCATACGGTTGATGAGCGAACAGATGTATTTGCTCTTGCTGCTCTCATGTATGAGCTCATAACTGGGGTTGCCCCATTTAAGGCTGCAGATCCAGAATCATCGCTGCCACTTATCTTAAAAGGAACCAAGCCTCTATCAAGTTATGATAGAGAATTAAGTTATGAGGCAGATGATGTTTTGCTTGAATCACTCTCGCCCTATCCTGATATGCGTGCCCAGTCTATTAAAGAATTTGCCAAAAACCTCTTGCCAGAACTTGGCAACCCTAAAGAGGGCAAGCAATCTTTGATTGAGCTTATAAATCAGCTGGATGAA
The DNA here is from genome assembly GCA_029983705.1 of Coriobacteriales bacterium. GTDB lineage: Bacteria > Actinomycetota > Coriobacteriia > Coriobacteriales > JAEZZM01 > JASBYZ01. The sequence continues at coordinate 12,579 of JASBYZ010000028.1, read as the reverse complement.
GACCTCTCTGTTCCAGAAGAAGAGCTTGAAGTTGAAGAAGAACGCTCACGTTTTAGTTTTTCTCAATTTCCTTCTATTCCTGAACTCTTTCCAAAGGCAACTAAGATAGCCGCCCGCCTTATAAGCGCGCTCTTGTTTGGCTTTTTTGCCTACATGATGAGTGCAAATTGGCAGTTTGAGGCAAACTCATTAATTACCACCGTCTTAGTTGCAAGCTTTTTTATGGTGAGCTTATTTGCACCAAGCTTGGTATACGGACTTGCTGCCATACTCTTTATAGTCTCATCAATAATTATTGGAGCTCCGCTCCTAGGAATTTTAATAGGAGCACTCATCTTGCTCTCATGGCTTGTGAGCACCCAAAATAGAGATGTTGAAGGCCCCTTAATTTTTGCCCCTCTTGTACTTGGACCTTTAAGCTTTACCAGTTTTATCCCCTGCTTGGCGGGACTCTTTTTAAAGCCTGCACGAGCAGTGGTGGTAAGTGCTTTAAGCGGACTTATCGTCATTGCGCTTGCCTCTCTTACCGGCACAAACTCAACGCTCTCAACTGGTCTTCAAACCTATCCATCTGGATCTTTTGCTCCACAAGATAACTTCTTTAGCATGGTGCTTAATCCTTCTACCTGGATTATTTTTACTGCTTGGGTTTTGAGTGCAGCTGTACTTGCTCACTTTAGTCAAAACATCAAAGGAAAGGTTGTAATCATAGGTGCAGTATTAGGCTTTATTATTAATTATGTATTTGGATTACTTGCGCAAGCTGTGGAAATCGGCACCTTTTCTCTAGTATTAAGTCCCGAGTACACCATAGCTTTAAATTTGTCATTTATACTATTTCTTTGCAGTTATATATTATTTGGCATGTTTAACCATACCGATGAAGACCCAGACATAAGTGCATAATCGAGAAAGGCATGTTGCGTGGGATTGCTTGATAATTTTGAACAGCATATGGCTAACATACTAGAAGGTAAGCCAAACCTCTCTGGTGGGCTGGCTATATCTTTTAAAAAGCTTGGTAAAAAAGCTGCTTCAGCACTTAAAAAAGGACAATTTGATTGTAACGGAGATAAATGTGTTCCGGCACTTATTACCTATTTAATATCGCCTAAAGATAATGCGCTTATGGCGCGTGTATATCCTGAGCTTTCAGAAGAACTCGCAAACTACCTTGAACAAGAACTTAAATCAAAAGGCTTTGAGTTTTCATCTAAGCCGCTGGTACGCTTTGTTATTGATGATAGCTTAAAGCAAGGCAAGTTTGATGTAGTTGTAGAAGAAGTACCTCAGGTAATCATGGCACACTTAAGAAAAGAAGAAGACGCCTTTTTACACGGCAGACCGCTTCCAAAACCTGCAAGTTCTTCTCGCGTGAACTACGAGATGGATGAGGAAAGTTCAAGTAATCTAAGTCTCTCAATGCCACTTGCTCCCCTCTCAGAGCAGCTTGAGACACTTACAACCCTTGATCAGTACTACATCATAAATAAGAGCACCTTAGAAAGCTACCAGCTCCACAAGCCCCTTACCACTATTGGTAGAGACAGCTCGGAGTCAAACATTGCAATTTTAGATGCAAATATATCAAGAAAACATGCACAGTTTGAATACCAAGAGGATGGTTGGCATTTGATAGACCTCAACTCAACCAACGGCACCTTTGTTAATGGTCAAGACGTATCAGACAGGCTGCTTCAGTCTGGAGATCACATTGTTTTGGGCATTACAGAATTTGAATACCGGGAGGATTAAATGATAGACTTCGTCCTCCTTGCAGGCCGTATCTTACTTGTAGTTTTACTCTATATCTTTTTATACTCACTCATGCGCACCGGCGTTGGACTTGTAAAAGGCCAGCGTAAAGATGGTGCAATTTGGTCTATAGTGGTTGAAAGAGGACCAAGCGGACTCAAAGGCATGAAAGTTGACGTGCTAGGTCCGGTAGTAATCGGAAGATCTCCTGGAGCAGATATTGTCATCCCTGAGCTTTATGTTTCAGGTAAGCACGCAAGATTTTCTCTCCAAGGTCCTGCACTTGTAATTGAAGACTTAGGTTCCACCAATGGAACTATGATTAACGGTCACGAACTCGTAGAACCTACCATTTTAAGAGATGGCGATGAGATCGAGGTTGGTGACGTGGTTCTTAAGGTGAAACGTCGATGAGATTTTTTGACCGAGGCTCTAAAGAGTACTCTAACGACAGCTTAAGCTGGGCTTCTAGAAGTGAAGTTGGGCATGTGCGCGAGCACAATGAGGATTCTTTTTTGGTACATCCTCCCCTCTTTGCTGTAGCAGACGGCATGGGTGGACACGCTGCTGGTGAGGTTGCCTCAAGCATTGCAGTAAATACCCTGCTTACAAACATGCCTGAGCGTGCCGACGCCGAATTGCTTGCCAAAGCTGTTGAAAGCGCAAACATAGCAGTTATGGATGCGGTCGATAATGGAGAAGGTAAACCTGGTATGGGTACGACCTGCTCGGCCGTTATGATTGAAGAAAACCATATGGTTATAGGACACGTGGGTGACTCACGCGTCTACCTCCTTCACACAGGACAACTTCTTAAGATTACCCATGACCACTCCTATGTAGAAGAGCTTTTAGATTCCGGTGAAATTACCCCAGAAGAAGCTCGAAACCACCCTAACAGATCTATCATCACGCGCGCGCTTGGCTCAGACAGAAATATGGTAGCTGACCACTACAACCTTTTGGTTGAAGAAGGCGACCGCGTGCTTATTTGTTCTGATGGTCTTTCAGGCATGCTCGAAGATGACGAGATGAAAGACATCATGATTGACTCAGCCTACGCTGATGACTGCGTGGATGCCTTAATTGAAGCAGCGCTTAGGGCAGGCGGTCTTGATAACATCACTGCAATTGTGATTGATATCGATGATGACGGCAAAAAACGCCACATCAGACGACGCGTGATTAAAAACATCATCATGTGGTTTATAGGCGTTCTTGCAGCCATATCTATCATTGGTTTTGCCTTATATACTGTAGCCTCAAATACTTTTTACTTAATAGATAATGCAGGCCAGGTGGCTGTATACCGAGGTTTACCAGGAAATATTGGACCTTTTGAGTTTAGTGAACTTGAAAACCAAACAACTATTGAAACTAATAAACTGCCTACCTCAACCGTCAAGCGCCTTCAAGAAGGCATAACGGTTAACTCAGAAGATGAGGTTAATAGGCTTTTAGACTCATATCGTAAACAAATTGAAGAGCAGGTAAGACAAAACGCAAAAAACGCAGCAGTGAGTGAAGAAACTTCTGAGGCTGCTCGAATAGAAGAGCTCAAAGAGCTCTACTTAAAATCTTTAGAGTCTACCCTTCCTACTTCTACCCTCGGACAAGAAGTGGGTGAGAGCATTGGCTAGAAGAAATACTGAGCTCCTACTCCTCTTTGCTGCGGCACCTATCGTTATATTGCTCTACGCAATGTACGTTATAAATACTGGTGCAGACATTTCATTTAGAACGCTTGCCGTACCTATTGGTCTTGCAGCTGCTTTTGCTATTGCACATCTTGCAATTAGGTTTTTAGCACCAGCTGCAGATTCTGCGATATTGCCAGTCGTATTTTTACTATCTGGTATTGGCATTACCTTTGTAACACGCCTTGCGCCTGAACTTGCAATTCGCCAGGTCATGTGGCTCTTTTTATCAATAGCCGCCATGATTAGCGTGCTTATTGTTGTAAGAAACTTAGAGCGGCTTGCTAGATATCGCTACACCATAGTAATTATTGGTTTAGTGCTCTTACTCATGCCTATATTTATAGGTGCTGAGCGCGGAGGATCTAAGCTCTGGATTGATGTGGGAACACTTTTTTCATTCCAACCAGGAGAGCTTGCTAAGGTATTTATCGTACTCTTTTTAGCAGCCTACCTCTCACAAAACAGAGAAGCCTTGGCTATCTCTAACATAAAGATTCTAGGTATTGCACTTCCTCCATTTAGGATGCTCTTACCCTTACTAATCATGTGGTTAATTACCATGGGTATCGTAGTCTTTGAGCGCGATTTAGGTTCTGCGCTCTTGTTCTACGGTATCTTCTTGATTATGCTCTACACCGCAACGGGCAGATGGACCTATGTGCTTATTGGCCTTTTGCTTCTTGCCTTTGGTGGCTTTATGGCATATGAGCTCTTTAGCCACGTACAAATTCGTTTCCAAATTTGGCTTGACCCCTTTAAAGACCCAAGCGGAGCAGGACTTCAAATTGTACAGTCCTTATATTCGCTGGCAGACGGTGGCCTTATTGGAAGCGGAATAGGTAGAGGACTTCCTACAAAGATTCCTATTGTAGAGTCTGACTTTATCTTTAGCGCAATTGCTGAAGAGATGGGGCTTTTGGGCGGAGCCGCTGTGCTTTTGCTCTACATCGTATTTGCGATTAGAGGATTTTTGACCGCAGCGCGTGCAAAATCAGATATGGCTGCCTTTACTGCAGTAGGTCTTACAAGCGCAATTTCTCTTCAAGCGTTTATTATTGTGGGCGGTGTAACCAAGTTTATCCCGCTTACTGGTGTGACCTTACCATTTATGTCGCAAGGTGGTACCTCACTCTTTACCTCATTTATCATTGTTGCCCTCTTACTTCGTGCAGGTGACAGTGGTACCGGTGTTGAATCCGAGCTTGAAGGTGATGGTCTGAGCGATAAGGACCGTGCTGCAAGCGGAAGTCACAGCTTAAATGAGAGTTTAAAAACTCCTGAGTCCGGCGTCTTAGGTCGTGTGGCCTTAGGTAGAAGACTTACGGTATTAGTGACCTTCTTTGCAGTAATCTTTGCCCTTCTTATTGCAAACCTTACCTGGATACAGGTGGTTAAAGCAGAAGAGCTGAGAAACATGCCTAGCAATAATCACACCATGACTAAGGCAAACTTAGTTGAGCGTGGATCAATTATTACCTCTGACGGGGTAACTTTAGCTGAATCAATTCAGTCAAACGAAGGCGTATATACCAGAAGCTATCCTGCGGGGTCTTTGGCATCCCATGTTGTGGGATATATCTCTGATAGATATGGCTCTGCCGGTATAGAAGCTCAACAAAACGATACCCTAACTGGTCATGCTAACTTCTCTACCTGGGAGGGTGCACTTAATGCACTATCAGGTAAAACCCCTCCAGGAAACGATGTCATGCTTACCATCAACTCTCAAATTCAGAGAGCTGCACAAAGATCAATGCAAGGTGTTAAGGGTGCAGTGGTTGTTATCGACCCAAGAACCGGAGCTATCTTAGCTATGGTTTCTACCCCAAGTTATGACAACTCACAAATTGTTGAACTGCTCAATTCAAGTGGTAAGTCTGATGTGCTCTTTAACCGTGCAACTCAGGCACTTTATGCTCCAGGTTCTACCTTTAAGGTGGTAACTATGGCAGCAGCCCTTGATTCTGGTACAGCTACTGGGGATAGTGTTTATAATGGTAGGTCCCCAATAGAAATTGGAGGAGCTAAGGTCACAAACTTTGGTAACTCAAGCTGGGGAGACATTACCTTAAGAAAGGCCCTAGAGGATTCTGTTAATACCGTCTTTGCCCAAGTAGGAAATGAACTTGGACCTGACTTGCTTGTAGAGTATTCAAAACGCTTTGGATACGGATCTGCAATTGGTAAAGGCATCAACTCAACAGCATCCCTCATGCCAGACCCTGCAGAGATGACTGAGTGGGAGACAGCATGGGCATCAGTAGGACAGCCAGTTGGACAGCACAAGAGTCCTGCTGGACCTCAAACTACCATTATTCAAAATGCTGTAGTAGCTGCAACCATTGCAAACAATGGTGTGGTTATGGAGCCATATATAGTTGATAAGGTCTTATCGCCAGAAGGAGAAGTGCTTTCATCAAGTTCTCCACGAACAATTGGTAAAGCCTTAAGTATCAACGCAAATGAAACCTTACGAGAGTCAATGCTTGCAGTAATTAAGTCTGGTACCGGAAGACAGGCTCGCATTGATGGAGTACAAGTAGCAGGCAAAACTGGTACTGCAGAAACCAACAACAAACGTGCAGACTCACACTTTATTGGATTTGCACCTTACGACAGCCCTACCGTAGCTGTTGCTGTAGTTGTTGAACAAGCAAATGACAGAAGCGCTGCAAAAGTAGCTCAGCAGGTTATGAAAGCAACACTTATAGCGCAAGGCGTTATTAAATAATATAGAAACGGGAGAGCACCAATTATGTCAATTGAAGGTAAGGCCTTAGGAGGGCGTTATCAAATCCAAGATAAAATTGGCTCAGGCGGTATGGCGTCAGTATATCGCGGAGTTGATAAAGTGTTGGGAAGAACTGTGGCGGTTAAAGTCATGCTTCCTCAATACGCTTCAGACCCTATGTTTGCCGCGCGCTTTAGGCAAGAAGCCCAAGCTGCGGCGGGTTTGTCCTCACCTTACATTGTGGCTGTCTATGACTGGGGTCAAGACGGAGACACTTACTATATTGTTATGGAGTTCATCCGTGGTACCGACCTTAAAAAGGGTATCCGCTCTCACGGCGCGCTTGCTCCAAGAAAGGCTGCCCAAATTGGTGCTCAAGTGTGCGCAGCCCTAGGTGCAGCTCACAGACATGAGATTATCCACCGAGATGTTAAACCGCAAAATATTATGATTCAGCCTGATGGTACAGCTATCATGACTGACTTTGGTATCGCCCGCGCTAAAAACTCCCACCTCACACAAACTAACTCTGTGCTTGGTACTGCTCATTATGTATCGCCAGAGCAAACCCAAGGAAAAGAGCTAGGCCCTGAGTCTGACCTCTACTCTTTAGGTATTGTTATGTATGAGGCAGTTACGGGTCAGGTACCGTTTGATGGCGATGAGGCCATTACCGTTGCCTTAAAGCAAGTAAATGATGACCCGGTACCTCCATCTCAAATAAATCCAAAGGTAGATCCAGAATTTGAGGCCATCTTTTTAAAGTGTATGGAGAAAAATCCAAAGAATCGTTTTCACAGCGCTGATGAATTAAGACGCGTTCTTAATAACTATATTGCTGGTAGACCTACAGGCCTTATTTCTGCAGACGCAAACATGAAGGCAGTGCCTGCATCTAAAGACCAAACTAAGGTGATGGTAAGACCGGGAGATCCTACTAGAAAACTTAATAGACCAAACGGAGGAAGGCACAGCAATATTGGTATGGGCGGAGCTGCTTTTTCAACAAGCTTTGAACCAGCGCCCGTTAAGAAAAAGCCAATTTGGCCAATTATTGCAGGTGCCCTTGCTGCTATTGCCATAGTAATTATTGCTCTAGTTATTTTACTTACAGGCGGAAATAGCAAACAGGCAGACGTACCTAACCTGATTAACTTAACTCAAGAAGAAGCAGTAAGCTCAATTACAAATTCAGGCTTTAAGCTGGGACAGGTTTCTCAGGAGTATTCAGATACTGTTGAGACGGGAAGAGTTTTAGACCAAGATCCTGATGCAAACCTTAAAAAGGCTGAAGGCTCACAAATTAATATAGTTTTATCGCGTGGTCCTGAACCTGCAAAAGCACTTCAGATGCCCGACTTAACTAATAAAACTGCAAGCGAAGCTGAGAAAATTATTAAAGATCTAGGGCTTGTACCTGCAGCTGGAGATGCTGTGTATGATCCACGCATTGAACCTGGTAAGGTAGCTTCTCAAAAGCCTGTAGCAGGAACAAAGGTTGTTGAAGGTGATACCGTAACCTATTCACTTTCATTAGGTGAAGAAAGCATAGAAGTTCCTAAAGTGGTAGGACTTGAAAAAGAGGCTGCAGAAAAAGCCTTAAAAGATGCTGGCTTTGCAGTTGAGGTAAGCACAACCAACTCAAATGATGTAGCTCAAAATAAGGTAATTTCACAAAACCCAAGTGATGGTAATAAGCTTGTAAAAGGAAAGACTGTAAGCATTGTGGTTTCAAGTGGACCTAACAATGTAAGAGTTCCTAATGTAGTTGGCATGATCCAGTCTAATGCAGAGGCTACACTTTCTGCAGCAGGATTTAAGGTATCTGTTGAACAGCTTAAATCAGAGGGCAGCAAAAAAGTTCTCAGACAATCAGTTGAGGCTGGAAGCGAAGCTCCAAGCGGAACGACTGTTACGATTTCTGTAGATGTTGAACCAATACGCCCTGAGTCACGTCCAACAAGTCAGACAAGTCCTGGAACTAGGCCAAACAATAATAATTCAGAGCCTATTGGGGACTTAGGAGAACACTTAAGTCCTGGAGTAAGCCCTGGCGAGTAGGACGTATATAAGCAAAGATATGCTTGGGTATAGTATGACTATATTTTAGTAACTAACAGTTGGGACGGATAGCAATGGAAATTTTTGGAATTGTAGTACCTTCATGGGTCCTTATTATACTGATTGTTTTGATTGTGCTCTTAATTTTAGCCCCAGTGCTCAAGGGCTTTATTGATGAGTTAAACAAGAAAAAATAAGACCATAGAACACAAAATAATTTAAAGTTTGAGCTGCTGGTAGTTGAAATAACTACCAGCAGCTTTTTTGTTTGATTTATGCTGCCTTAACTTTTTTACTTACAGCAATAAGTAATACACCACCTATTAAACTTACAAGAGGCACTGCATGAGAACTATCTACATCACCGGTCTTTGGAGGAACGCTCTCATAATAGTAGCTTGGCTCTTTTATAAGCTTCTCTAACGGAGGAGTCTTGGCAGGTGGATTGTCTGGGGGTGTTAATGGAAGCACAACTGGAGGCTTATTTGGAACTGGCGCATTAGAGATAGTGATGCTAAGTTCATTAGATTTATCTGACTTGTTATTCTCGTAAGAAATCTTCCACTGAGAAGTTTCTTTGATTACCTCACTACCATCTTCTTTTTTACTGCGCTCACCCTCTATAACGGTAATATATTTACCAATTAAGCTTTCAGGTGCTGGGAGCTCTGTAAATTCACCTTTCCACTCATTTTTCTCATTAAGTTTTATGGAGTCTAAAATTGTGTTATCAATCTTTAAAAATATTTCTACTTCACTGCGCCTGTCTTTTGGAACACTTTCATCCCATTTTTTGTTAACTTTAAGTGTCCAGTTAATGTCTTTTGGGTCAGTAAATTTAAGCATTCCATTAACACCAATGCCGCCGCCGTGTATTGCTTCATTTTCTCTAATGAATAATTTAGCTTCATTTTGAGACCTCGTAATGGCCGCATTAGAAACTACAGCTTTTGCTGCGATCATATCTCCAAAATTTTTAATGTTTAAAGGTTCAGACACTGCAGCTTTAACATATCTTGGGGCCTTAGAATCTACTGCACCAACAACGCCGTTGATGAGAGTGCCATCCGTATACCAGTCCACTTTGCCACCACCAAGCATTCTATTAGGCAAAGTAACCTTACCGTTATTTACTGCAGCACTGAGCCGCACATTAACAAAGTCATCACCTGCACTGTTAGGCCCAATGGCCTTATTGTTAAAGAGTGCTATACCATTTGTGGTATGAAGTTTAAGTGCACCAGTTGGGCAAACCCATAAGCCTCCACCCATACCATAGGTCCCTTCATATTCGTCAGAGGCTTTAGCAATATTATTTGTTATATCAGCATTTTCTATCTTCGCAAGCCCCACATAAGATGCACGACAAGTAAAACCATTGCCCTCATTGGTGAGTAGGTCGCATTCACCATTAGCTACATAAACTCCACCACCATGACCTAAGTAAGGTGTACTCTCAAGAAACACTGCTTTATTTTTCTCGATATAGCCTTTCTTCAAATAAACTTCCTCGCTGTTAACAAAAACACCGCCACCATTCATAGCAGTGTTTGAAGATATTTCTCCGCCAGTCATATTAAACTTAGCAATAGGGTCCGATTCATTCCAGCTGTATAGAAGTACACCGCCACCGCCAGAAATCTTATTGTCATCCAATGAATTAGACCATGTATTAGAGTTATTTTTAATTTGTCCACCACTCATATTAAAAGTAGCTCCACCACGCACAAAAACTGGTGAAACATACCAGCTTTTAGCAGTCATATTTAGAATGAGGCCGCCAGACATATTAAAAACTGAGCCATCATAGTTATAGATACCTCCCATAAATTCTGCTTTGTTCCAAAATGATCCGGGGTATATGCTTGCTGATTTTAAATTAAAGACACCTTTATTGTTTACGATACTGCCCGTAGAGTTAATAGGTTTCCTTAAACCAAAATGACCGTCTGAATATATTGTTAGATTGTCATCTTTAGTTGCCTCGAGTGTTAACTCTGCGCCTTTTTCAACTTCAAACAAAGCTTTTTCAATTTTTTTAGCACGATGGAGCTCTACAGCTTTATTGTCATCTTTTATAGTTATTTTTTTACCTCTTGGTATTACTATAGGCTCACTTATCCACATTTCATTTTTTGAAATTACAACGGTGCCTTCAGTATCTATATCTTTAATTGCGTCTTGTATGCTTAAGTACTTACCTTCGCCTACAATGTAAGTTTTTTCTTCCTTGTTATTATTTACTTCTGTGTCAGCAGTATTACTAGCCTCTGGAGATACAGGCTTATTATTTGTATTAATTTCTACTGCATTACTTGGATTATCTGAAGGAGTTGAATCTGGAAGTGTAGTTGCAAAAGAGAGGACCGGCGAGATCATACTTAAACTGAGAAGTAGTGTAGAGGCCGACACTATCAATTTATCAAATTTCTTCTTCATAGCATTTTTCCTTAAATTTAATTAATCTTTTCAATATAATATAAAGGATATTTTATTGCATATATAATCTTTATTTTTATAAGTGAGGATTTACGAAAGAAATAGATTCGTATAAAAAAGTAATCCCAAAATATGAATATTTTACCAGTTAATTAGTATCAATTTTATACCTAACTATTTCCTTCCTATCAGTATTTACTTTATACACTAAGAAATTTAATAAATCTAGTAAGATTTTTTTATTACTATATTTATGACTATTTATGCATTTAATAGTATATTTCTTAGTTACATTTATTTGTTTTATTCATATATTTTTTTATTTATTCTATTCTTTTCATTTATTTTTCTTATTATTTTATCGTATTTTAATTTATTTTTAAAGACAAAAAAGCCGCTGCTTATTAAACAACGGCTCAATACATAAGATGGTGCCCCCGGGCAGATTCGAACTGCCGACACCCGCTTTAGGAGAGCGGTGCTCTATCCCCTGAGCTACGAAGGCGTGTAGTAAAATACTTTATCACGATTACAGATTTCACAATACTTTAATTATAATTCCCTTATAATCTATAAGCATTAACAAGTATGCGTCCAAGGGGTGAACTATGACCTTCTTTAGCGATGAATTATATGCGAAAGCAAAAGACCACGAAGCTGTACCAAAAGAAATTTACTCTAAATACCAGATCAAACGAGGTTTAAGAAATGAAGATGGAACTGGAGTTTTAGCAGGACTTACCTCCATTTCAAACGTACATGGCTATGTAGTTATTGACGATGAAAAAATACCTGACGAAGGTAGACTTACCATAAGAGGCTATGACCTCAAAGAAATGATTGCAGGAATTAAAATAGAGGGCCGCTATGGCTTTGAAGACCTTGTTTTCTTACTACTCTTTGGCTCACTTCCAAATAAAGATGAGCTAGCTGAATTTAACCGGGTTATAGATTCTCAGCGTGACCTTCCAGAAGGTTTTGTACATTCGCTTGTACTCACAGCTCCATCAGATAACGCTATGAATATGATGGCACGCTCAATCCTAAACCTCTATGCATATGATGCAAACGCAGACATCCCATCTCTTGAACACGAGATTGATGTTGCCTGCTCATTAATTTCTCGCCTGCCAAGAATTGCACCACTTGCCTACTATGCTTATGAACACTCTGCACGCAACAAAGAGATGATTTGGAATCCTGCAAAAGACGGACTCAGTGCAGCAGAAACAATTTTATACATGCTTAGAAAAGATGGCGAGTATACAAAAGAAGAAGCGCTGCTCTTAGACACCTTACTTATGCTCCATGCAGAGCATGGTGGAGGCAATAACTCAACATTTACCTGTAGAGTTCTCTCCTCTTCAGGCACAGACGCCTATGCAGCATATGCAGGTGCCCTCAGTTCCCTAAAAGGCCCAAAGCATGGTGGCGCTAACATTAAGGTAAGCGCAATGCTTGACGATATTATGGAGCATGCAGATTACTTAAGTGATGATGGCCTAAAGTCATATCTTGAAAAAATTCTTAACAAGCAAGCCTTTGATAATCAGGGCCTTATTTATGGTATGGGACATGCTGTCTATACTAAATCAGACCCTCGTGCAAAAATTATTGTACAAGAAGCTCAGGCTATAGCTTCAAGCTTTAGCGACAAAGAGCAAGAACGTTTTGACTTAATTCAGCGTATTGAAAAGTTTTCTCCAGAACTTATTGCTAAAAAGACTAAAAGCTCTAAAGAGATCTGCGCAAATATCGATATGTATACCGGCCTCTTATATAAGCACCTGGGCATTCCTGATGAACTGATTACTCCTATGTTTGCAATAGCTCGCATTAGTGGCTGGGCAGCACACAGAATAGAAGAGAAATTTGAAGCTAATAGGATTATCA
>JASBYZ010000027.1 GCA_029983705.1 Coriobacteriales bacterium | reverse complement strand
AAAGAAACAATAAATCTAGACTGACTTTCTGAGAATAGACGGGCAGCTGGGCTAATATCATCTGGAAGTGATACCTTGGCACCAAGCTTGCTCTCTATGCACATCTCAGCTAAGACAATAGCAATACCGCCCTCGCTCACATCATGGCAAGCGCTCATAAGCTTCTGTTTAGAAGCCTCTAAGATTGCTGCTTGGGTATCTTTTTCAAGTTCAATATCAAGGGCTGGAATATCTCCAGATACAACATCGTGTACCTGCTTTAAATACTCAGATCCGCCAAGCTCATCATAGCTTTGACCTACTAAGAAGATATGCTCTCCTTCTTCTTTAAATGAAGAGCCCACAAGCGTATCTAGGTCATCAATTAAGCCAACCAAACCCACACCTGGAGTTGGATAAATAGGCTGACTAAAGCTTTCGTTATAAAAAGATACGTTTCCAGATACAACCGGAAGATCCATTTTCTTGCAAGCTTCTGACATGCCCTCAATTGCCTCAACAAAGGTATAAAATACCTCAGGCTTTTCTGGAGAACCAAAGTTGAGACAGTCAGTAATTGCTAGAGGTTTTGCACCCTTAGCAACAACGTTTCTTGCTGCTTCAGCTACCGCAATTTGAGCACCTCTGCGTGGGTTTAAATAGCAGTATCTACCATTACAATCAGTAGTCATTGCTACACCCTTATTGCTCATTTGATCACGTGAGTGATCTGCAATTCTTATAACTCCCGCGTCAAGACTTGGAAGCACTGCAGTGTTAGCCTGAACCTGCTGGTCATACTGGTCATAAATCCACTCTCTTGAACAGAGATTTGGAGATGAAAGTAGTTTGAGGAAAATGTCCTTAAGCTCTGATACATCCTCTGTATGCTTGAGGCTAGAAAGATCAAATGCTGCTACTTCATCAAGGTAGGCTGGTCGTTGGTACTCTGGGCTATAACGAGGAGCATCATCAGCAAGCTTAGCAGCTGGCATATCTGCTACAACTTCTTCTCCCTCACGTACAACAAATCTACCGGTATCAGTAATCTCACCAATAACGGCATAGCGAACACCCCACTTATTGCACACCTCTTGTAAATCTTTGAGGTTTTCTGGGGTCACAACTGCAAGCATACGCTCTTGAGATTCTGAAACCATAATCTCAAAAGGCTTCATGTTTGGCTCACGCTCTGGAACCTTAGTTACGTCAATGTCAATGCCAACGCCACCTCGAGATGCCATTTCTGATGCAGAGGAGGTAAGTCCCGCTGCACCCAAGTCACCTAAGGCAACAAATTTATTGGCACGTAAAAGCTCAAGACATACTTCAATTAAGAGCTTTTCTTCAAATGGGTCTCCAACCTGAACGGCAGGGCGCTTATTTTCTGCAGCTTCATCAAACTCTTGGGATGCAAGTGTTGAAGCTCCACCAATGCCGTCTCGACCGGTGGTTGAACCCATGATTACCACAAGATTTCCTGGACCTGAGCCAACTGCACGCGTGAGGTCTTCTTCGCGCATAAGGCCTACACCCATGGCATTTATCAGGCAGTTTCCCTCGTAAGCTTCATCAAAGTAAACTTCGCCACCTACGGTTGGAACACCCAAGCAGTTACCATAAAAGCCAATGCCAGAAACAGAACCCTCAAAAAGATAGCGCTGGCGTGCCTTATCAAGTGTTCCAAATCTGAGTGAGTTAAGTGAGGCAACTGGGCGTGCACCCATTGTAAAGATGTCGCGCATAATACCGCCAACACCAGTAGCAGCACCTTGAAAAGGCTCAATAGCACTTGGGTGGTTGTGAGATTCCATCTTAAATGCAAGTGCCCAACCATCACCCAAGCTTACTACTCCAGCATTTTCTCCTGGGCCCTGTAACACACAGTCTCCCTCAGAAGAAAACTTTCTGAGCTGGTTTTTTGAATGCTTATATGAGCAGTGCTCTGACCACATAAGTGAATACATATAGAGCTCAGTAAGGGATGGCACTCTACCTTGAGTTACCAGAAGCTGTTCGTATTCTTTTTCGCTTAATCCAAGCTCAAGAGCAATTTGAGGAGCCTGTTTCTCATCGAGTAATTTAATATCCATAGCGCTTAAATCCAGCCCCTCCTATTTTCTGCTCTCTAAAAGTTTTGCAATGCCTAAGAAAAAGGCAGCGCCCTGATCAGAACCACTCACCTTATCAGTTACGCGCTCTGGGTGAGGCATCAAACCAAAAACGTTTCCCGCCTTATTGCAAATGCCCGCAATATCATCAAGAGAGCCGTTAGGAGCACCCTCTGCATAGCGCACAACAATTTGTTTATTTGCTTTAAGTTCTGCCAAGGTCTTATCGTCACAGACATAGTTACCTTCACCGTGAGCAATAGGGATATCAACCTCAGTACCTGCTGGATAATCAATCCACTGACAGACGCTTTCTTCGACACGAAGCTTTACTGAGCGGCAGATAAACTTGGTCTCCTTATTTTTAATAAGAGCACCTGGCAAGAGATGGGCCTCAGTAAGCACTTGAAATCCGTTACAAATTCCAATTACTGGAAGACCTGCTCCTGATTCCTTTGCGATGGCAGACATTACTGGCGAGAAGCGCGCAATAGCTCCGCAGCGCAAGTAGTCTCCGTAAGAAAAACCTCCGGGAAGCACTACCGCATTATAGCCCTTAAGTGAGCTGTCTTGATGCCAGATATAGTCAGCCTCAAAACCAAGGTGTCTGAGCGCATGGACTGCATCCTGCTCACAGTTTGCACCTGGAAATCTAACTACTCCAAATTTCATGGGCATATATCCTTAAAGTTCTTTAATCTTATAGTCTTCAATTACTGGATTAGCTAGAAGTTTTTCGCACATCTTGGCTACTTCTTCTTCAGTGTTGCTATCCTCAACCTCAAGTTCAATATATTTACCTATAGCAAGATCTGTAACGCCACTAAATCCAAGTGATTTGAGAGCCTTACGAGAATTTTCTCCGGCAGGATCAAAAATACCTTCCTTGGATGTAACATATACTGCAAATCGTTTCATGAAGCGCCTTTCTTATTTATGCGAACCTTTGCGATATGAATTAATGCGAGACATGTCTCGTTTAACTTCTTGAGTATCAGTATTTTTATTTAAACGCTCTTCTCGGTCTTTAGCTTTTTCTTGTAAAGACTCAATTTTTTCGAGCTGTTCTTGCTCTTCTTTGCTTGGAGCCTCATCTTTTTTAGAAAACTTTTTCTTAAGCTTTTTCTTTTGGTTTTTGAGGACTTCTTGTTCAATAATATTATCCAGCTGCTTTTCTGACATGCTTGCAGCTTTTTTGCGCATCTCTTTTCTGATAGGGCGCACTTTCCAGAAGTCTAAAATAAGGGCAAAAATAATGGCTGCGTATGCCACTACAAGGGCAACAATCATGCCAACCTCGCCAAAGCTTTCGCGATTAAGCTGCATAATCCATGCCACAACAGTAGCTACAATTGCCAGTATTAAAATGCCCCACCAAATCTTTTTGTACTTGCTGTACTCTGGGGTTGCCTTGGTCATTGCAGTTGATGCTGCATAAACCTTATTTTCTCTTTCAGTATCTTTTTTGCGCTGCTCTTTTTTCTCCGCTTTAGAGAGCGGCTTAGATTTTGAAGAGCCGGCAGATTTTACATAAACCGTATCTGCTGCCTTACGAACAGGCTTAGCAGATGCGGCTGATTTTCTTGTAGATCCGGTCTTTGCGTCCTTATTAATATTTCTTTCATTTAAAGGGTTGCGACGTGCCACTTACAAACTCTCTTTCATAGGTACAAATTTTTCGCCCACTAATAACTCATATGCTTGAATGTATTTTTTAGAAGTCTCTTCGATAACCTCTTTTGGAAGATGTGGAGCGTCTCCTTGCATATTCCAGTTGGCCTTAAGCCAATCTCTCACATATTGCTTGTCAAATGAAGGCTGAGTTTTACCAGCTTCATAGCCCTCAAGCGGCCAAAATCTTGAAGAATCTGGAGTTACGCACTCATCAATTAAGGTTACGTGACCATCAATTAAACCAAACTCAAATTTGGTGTCTGCAATAATGATGCCGCGCTCTTCTGCGTAGTGTGCAGCCTTGTTATATAAAGAGATCGAGTACTGTCTGAGCTGCTCAGCAAGGTCTGAACCAAGCTTCTTCTTAAGCTCAGCAAATGAGATGTTCTCATCATGATCTCCAATTGCTGCCTTTGTTGAAGGGGTAAAGATTGGCTCATCAAGCTTTGATGCCTCTACTAAACCTTCTGGGAGCTCAATGCCCTTGATGGTTCCAGTCTGATCATATTCTTTTTTGCCTGAACCAGTAAGGTAGCCACGGACAATGCACTCAGCGGCAATAGGCTCTGCCTTTCTTACAAGCATTGATCTTCCGGCAAGGTAGTCTCTATAACCTAAGAACTTATTTGGAAGCGCATCTACATCAGTAGTGATGTAGTGAGTTGGCAAAACATGTTCAAACATCTCAAACCAAAACTTTGAAATTCTGGTTAAAATTTCACCCTTATGAGGGATTTCATCTGGAAGAATGTAGTCAAATGCACTAATTCTGTCACTTGCCACAAGTAAAAGCTCTTCGCCTAAATCGTAGATGTCTCTTACCTTACCCTGTGAATCAGGGCGATTAAGTTCGCTTGCCATATGCGCTCAAATTCCTTTCTTAGATGTTTAAACCTAAAGTTCTATTGTAACTAGTCTGAGCTTTATTTATCACTTAAAAGTTCTCTTATTCTATTAAGAGGCTCTTGTGCTTTTTCTTCATCCACTTCATCTTGACCAATGAGATATACCAAAAGCGCACGTGTAATCTTTAGGCGATTAAGCGTTTGCTGCATTGAAAGTGTTCTGTCTGAATCCAAGACCTCTGCAGTAATTTCTTCACCGCGATTTGCTGGTAAACAGTGGAGCACTTTGCACTGATCTCCTGCATAATCAAGGAGTTCTTTATTGATTTGGTAATCAGGTAAAAAGCGATCAAGATACTCTGATGGGTCTTTCTCGTCAGAATATGTGCCGTATAAGACATCGGTGTATAAGAAGTCTGCACCCTTAACGCTCTCTCTGTCCTGGCTGTGCTCTAAAACAGCACCGCTCTTTTGAGCCTCTTCACGAGCAAGGTTTAAGAACTTATCTGGAAGTGCTGCATCTTTTGGACCATAGTGTACAAAGTGCATTCCAAACTTTGCAGCTACCAAAATTGCGCTTGCGCAGATTTGAGTTCCGTCACCAACAAATACGAGCTTTAAGTCCTTAAGCTCTTTGTTTGGATCTTTTGCATCCAAAATAGTAAGTAGATCTGAGAGCTCTTGGGTTGGATGGTTTAAATCGGTTAGTGCGTTAATCACTGGAACACTTGAATAAGATGCCAGTGCCTCGAGTGTTTCATGCGAGCCTATTCTTAATACCAGCGCATCAAGTAAGGCACTCATATTTTCTGCAGTATCTTTATGATCTTCATGTGCACCAAATTGAATAGAGCTTGCATCGTAAAATTGAGCGTTTCCACCAAGTTGGCTTGCTGCAGTTCTAAATGAAATATTGGTACGAGTAGATCTATGCTCAAAGAGCATACCAATATTTTTGTGCGCAAGAAGCTGCGGATAAACTCCGCAATTGATTGCATCATCAATAGCAACTGCTAAATCTACAATCTTTAAGAGCTCTTCTGCTGAATACGAACTGGTGTCAATAAAATGACGTGGCATGTAAATCCCTCCGATTATTAGCCTATTAAGCCATCATCGCCATCAAAATAATTTTCTTGATCTCTATCTTTTTTACGAGCAGCTTCTCTAATATCTGGCTCGTCTTTAGCCTGACGTTCAAGCTCATTTTGCTCATCTATTTCTGCCTGATCTTTGGTCTCTGGCTTTTTATGATGCTGGATTTTTGGAATGCTTATGGTAAAGGTTGTACCAACACCCACTTCTGACTCTACCTGAATAGAACCGTGATGTCTTTCAACTACCTCTTTTGTTACAGAAAGTCCAACACCAAGGCCTCCGGCAGCGCGGTTTCTTGAGCCCTCTGCCCTCCAAAACCTTCCAAAGATACTGTCAAGACTATCCTTATCAATACCAATTCCAGTATCAGAAACTGCAATATAAACGCGCTTCCAGTCTTCAGCAACCGAAATAGTAATCGCTCCACCTGAGTCGGTGTAGCGCACCGCGTTTGATAAGAGGTTTACTACTGCTTGGCGCATCTTATCAGGATCAATTTCTACGACAAGCTTTTGCTTATCAGTTTTGTTGATAAACTCAAGGTTCATTCCTGACTCATTTATCATAGCCTCATGAGAAATTACTATGGAATGCGCCAAATCCAAGATGTCATACTTTCTAAAATTAAACTTAGTAGCACCAGACTCAAGACGAGAAAGCTGCAAAAGCGCATCTACAAGCCTTGAAAGTCTACGAGTCTCTCCACCAATAACTGCCAAGCGCTCATCGTCAGCAGGAAATACACCGTCTTGGATAGCCTCAACGGTTGACTGAATAGCCATGAGCGGAGTTCTAAGCTCATGCGCTACATCTGTAGTAAGCCTGCGCTCAAGCTCTTTGTCCTTTTCAAGCGAGCGTGCCATCGAGTCAAAAATTTGCCCCAAGTGAGCAACCTCATCTTCGCCCCGCAAGTGAGTGCGTGCAGAAAGGTCACCATCTTTTATCTGCTGAGCTGCGTTAGTAATTTTTTTGATTGGTGTAGACAGTGAACGTGCAAAGTAAAAACCAACAATCACTGCAAGCACTATGGCGATAAGTGCGGCAATAAAAATAGCTCGATATGAGCTTTGTCTAAAGGCAATATCATTTTGAGTATAGAGTGCCTCTGAACCAAAGGCCCAGACCTTTACCTTACCAACACGTCTTCCGTTGTCTAAAACTATAGGAGCTTCTTCACTTGATGAGCCTGCAGGAGCAAGCGAGAGATCTATTCCGTTTAAGTTTCCGCCCGTTGTAATCCAGGTATCATCATAAACAGGGTTATCGTATGAATCTAAAATTTGGATACCAATACCCGTTGAAATATCTGAAGCATTTGATGCAGGTTCCAAGACCTGTGGTGCCCAGTATTTATAAATATCGTATCTATCTGCAATGCTTGCTGCAGTAGAGCGTGCTAAGGACTGCATGTTTGAGCGGGTATAATCTGCAAACTCATTATCCCAAACAAGCGCAAGTACCAGCACTAAAATAAGGGCAGTCATAGCAGCAATCAAAGCAAAGGAGCCTGAAACGCGTGATGCGTAAGAAATAACAGGGCCGCCATCTTTGGTAGGCTGAGTATTATAGCTCTGCCCACTAGAAGCGGCGGCCTTATCAAGTTGGCTTGTTTTATCCTTTGAGTTAAATAAGCTCATGTAATTTCTTCTAAGTCAAATATTACCTGCAGTTTTTTAATTATAACTCAAAGTGCTTATAAGTTATTTTTAATCAGCTAAAAGCGTAATTACTCCTCAGCTGGCTTTTGCTCTTTTTTCTGTGGTGCCTCAAAGCGGTAACCAACTCCGTGAACGGTGTAGAGCCACTTTGGATTCTTAGGATCATCGCCCAATTTAGCACGTAGGTTTTTAACGTGTGAGTCAATGGTACGCTCGTAACCTTCAAAGTCATAACCCAAAACTTTTTCTACAAGCTCCATACGGGTGTAAACTCTGCCTGGATATCTTGCAAGCGTGGTAAGAAGCTTAAACTCAGATGCGGTAAGGTCTACCTCTTCATCGTATACTAAAATCTTGTGACCACTTACATCAATTACAAGCTCGCCAAAGTCTAATACTTCACGCTGAGGTTCAGAGTCAATGTGGCTACGACGAAGCAGCGCTCTTACACGAGCAACTAACTCACGAGGTGAGAATGGCTTAATTAAGTAGTCATCTGCACCAAGTTCAAGACCAATAATTCTGTCTTCTACTTCACCTTTTGCGGTAAGCATAATAATTGGCACATCAGAGGAATCTCTGATCGCACGGCAAACACGCTCACCAGAAAGTTTAGGTAGCATGAGGTCAAGAACCACTAAGTCAAAGCGACGTTTATTAAACTCTTCAAGCGCAAGCTGTCCGTCACCAACACCGGTAACCCAATAGCCTTCGCGCTCTAAATACGCAGCTACCGCATCACGGATAGCTTTTTCATCCTCAACAAGGAGGATGCGGCGTGCATCATTACTCATTAACGGACTCCTTAACTACAATGAAATTATTTCCATTAAAAAAGTTATTCTCATTCTACCCATCTCAGACGGGCCTATAGACTATTGCTACCCAATTGTGGAGAATTTCATTTTTGATATATTCTTATTCGGTTTTAGCCTGTGAGGACTCTTCCTGTGTTTGAGTCTCTGAAGTAGATGCTTGGGCATTAGGATCCATAGTATCTTGTACCATAAATGCATCAGTACCAGGGTTAATAGTAGTTTGAGAGCCGTCAGGATTTACAACGGTAATAGGAGCTTGCTCATATACTCTTTGATTTTCTTGAGGCTTATCTTCGCGTCTAGCTTGTGCGGAATTTGGAAGTTTATATACGCGCAAAGATACGTGAGACGGAAGTCCTGTTTGCGCATTTTTTACCGTTGCATAGGTAATAAGCTTATCGTCAGAGCCCTCGCTTGCAGGAAAATCTCCCCAATCAGTAGAGTTATTAGTAGCAGGAAGACGGTAGTAACTCTTAGAGTCTGGGTCAAAAATAAGAAGTGAGCCACGATTTTTTATGCAAAGTCTTGAACCCACCTGAACCGGCTGAGCGTATGGCTCACGCCCGCATCCAATAAACTTAGATCCTTCTCGCCCAAAATATGTTCCCATAGTGCCTAAGAGACCACCAAAGTTATAGCTCGCCTCTATAGCAATAGCAAAACGGTCAGTCACATAATTTGTCATGCTTGGGCTTACTCCCCCAGGCATTTGAAGCTGGTCAAACATCTGATTGTTTGAACAATTAATTGCAGTGGGGGCATATAGTTTTGAGCCCTCAGTTTGAAGGCGCGGACAAATTACCAGGCTATCTTTAGAGATAACTGGTCTTGTGGCAAAGCGTCCATATGATCTCCAGAGCTCTGTACCAGTAGCTTCTCCAAGCTCCCAGCAGTATAAGAGTGAGTTTTCTGACTTTTTAGGACCCTCTGCATTAGGGCTAATTTGCCAGTACACCTTATGTCTCCAGACCGTAAAATCTGGTGGATTAAAATCTGAGCTTCCAGCATCAAGTTTGAGTACTTCACCCGTAGGTCTGCCGCTTGCATGTGTTTGGGTGTACAGCGCCCAATTTTGCGTATCAAAATCGAGCTCAAGCCATACCACCATGTCATCAGAGGCGCGCATATCAAAGAGGGTATAGTTACCGTCTTTGCTTGCAGCTTCTTTATGAGTTATGTGGTAAGAGCCAGTTTGAAAGTCAAAAAGCGCAAGAGAGCTTAAGGGAACCGCTTTTTCATTTCTCGTAATAATTGCTGCATAGCGGTCTGCACTGAGGTGAACACGTGAGCCTAGGGGCAGCTCATACTCATGCTCTAAGATTGCGTCTGGGCTTACCGTTTCATACTCCATCATGTTCTCAAAATTATCTTTTTCAATAATTTGACCCTGAGTTGAAGCTTCTTCTTTGTCCTTATGCTTAGAGCAGGCAACAAGACCTACCACACCAGAGCCTGCAGCAAGCGCACTTAAAGAAGCGCCCACCACAAGGCTTCGGCGTGTAAGAGCAGGACCCTTATAGCCTGCTCTTTTTGTATTGCGTTTTATATGACGAGGATTTCCTCGTTTTGCCTGACTCATAAACCGCCTGTTAGATACTAAAAATTATCGTAACAAGTCATGGTATAGGATGGGTATGTGCAAGCCTTGAAGAAATTACAAAGCAAGCTTATAAATCTCACGAGCATCATCTTTGCTAAGCTTCTTAAACGAGCCAAAACTCTCACCGCGACTAATCATAAGATTTGGAAGCAAACTTTCAATATCTTCTTCATGTACCCCCAGATCTTCAAGATTTTTAGGCATACCTAAGGAGATGAAGAAGGCTTGGGTTTGCTCTATAGCTAGACGTGCATCAGCCTCAAGGTCTTCTGTACGACTGTTGCCAAAGATCTGCTCGCCATAGTATGCAAAACGCTCTGGATTTTCCTTATATACATAGCGCATCCAAGCAGGAAAGATAACTGCCAGGCCAGCTCCGTGAGTTATCTTGGTATCAAAGGCAGAAAGTTCGTGCTCAAGCGCATGCGAGGTCCAGTCTTCTTCTCTTCCACATCCTGCAATGCCGTTATGACAGAGCATACCTGTCCACTCAATTGTGGCTCGTGCTTTGTAGTCTTCAGGATTTTCAAGAACTCTGTGAGCCGTGCTCTTTAAGGTTTTAAAGAGCGCAATTGCAATATTGTCAGTCACCGGTGTGTTTTCTGAAGCCGAGAAAAACCTCTCCAAGACGTGAGCGTACATATCGGTAATTCCCGCAGCAGTTTGGTATGGCGGAAGTGAGAAGGTAAGACGGGGGTCTAAAAATGATACCTTCGGGCGCAAGTAATCAGAGCTGTATGAATTTTTAATGCCAAGTTCATCATTAGAAATTACGTTAGATGCTGAGCCCTCACTACCAGCTGCAGGGATGGTAAGCACTGTTGCTACTGGCAAAAATTTTTGAGGGCGCTTTTTTGTTTGGTAAAAATCCCAAACATCCCCCTCATAGTAAAAACCACCAGCAATAGCCTTTGATGAGTCAATTACAGAACCACCACCCACTGCAAGCACAAGGTCAACCTTTTCTTTACGTGCAAGCTTAATACCTTCACGCACCAAGCTCACTTCAGGATTTGGTCGTACTCCGCCAAGCTCAACAAAGTCTATTGAGCTTTTTTGCAGTGAAGCCTTAACACGATCAAATGAACCATTTTTAAGCGCAGAGCCTCCACCAAAGTGTATTAAGACTTTTTTTACACCAAGTTCAGTTAATTCTTGACCTACTTTTTCTAAAGCGTCTGTTCCAAAAACAAATTTAGTTGGCGCATGAAAGCTAAAGTTTTGCATGACTATCCCCTTTACCTTGAGCTATTTTTTAAAGCTCCCGCTAATTTCTTACCATTATAGTAGCCCTCTGTAAAGTTGTGTCCAAGATTTAATCCTGCAACATCAAGTGGATAATCAATTGAGCCGTAAAATCTTCCTGAAACATTACCAATCGCATAGAGGTTCTCAATAGGCTCTCCCTCAACATCCAAGCATTCATGCTCTCCGTTAACCTCTACACCAAAACACATCATAGTAAGGCGAACATGTCTCTGAGTTCCAAAGTATGGAGGGATGTCAATTTTTGTAAGGTATTTTGGATTTTTGCCAAAGTCCTCATCGGCACCTTGCTCTACAAACTTGTTGTAGCGCTCAACTTCTGCCTTAAGGCCCTCAGCATCCAAACCAAGTTTTTGTGCAAGCTCATCAAGGCTGTCTGCACTATAGGTAGCGATAAGCGGTTCAACAACACCTTCGCGCTCAACATCCTCTTCAGGCATATACATTTTAAGCTCATCTAAGCTTGGAGCCTCACCGGGGAAATCCTTGAATTTCTCCTCATAAGCGCTATCAAATATTTCAAAATAATTACCAGCGTCTTCTTTGCTAAAAAGGTAGTTATTCATATATTCCATGTGCACAAGCTCTTCATTTGCAAAACGCTTACCGTTTTTCTTAACGCGCATGAGCGGCATGTTCATAAGTCCAGCAGGTCCAGAGTCAAAGTCGTGACACATCTTGGTGTGGCCAATGTTTTCAATCTGTCCACCTGCCCACACTACCATCTTGTGACCGTCTCCAGTTCTACCAGACTTTTTGGTCTCAAAATATTGCATATCTGGGCAGTAATACTTAATCATTTCTGGATCGTTTTGGTAGTCACCAGTTGTGATAACAACTCCAAGCTTTGCTGAAAACTTGATTGCTCCCTCTTTGGACTTGCCCACTACGCTAACAACCTTGCCGCTTTCATCTTGAATGAGCTGAACACCAGGTGTTTTATAGTAAAAGTCAACGCCTTTTTTCTCAGCAAGTTTTGCAAGTTGTACCATACCAGCACCTACACTGTAAGGCTTAGGTCCAAAAAATAGAGTTTTAAAGTTGATGTCGTAGTCATGCTCATCTTTAAGTGCTTGATGAGGACCATTACCTAAGGTTTTAATCTGACATCCTGCCTCTTCTGCAAGAGGTTTAAGCCAGTCAAAGGCCTTGCCAGACTCTCGAGCCCACAGATCAATAACTTCACGCTTTACACGATGTCCCGATGAAACAACAAGTCGAGATACCAAATTATCAACATCGGATTGATTAGATGATTCATAATCAATAGCAGCGCAGATGTTTCCGCAAGCAGATGCAGTAGGACCCTTTTGGAGCACTGCAACGCTCAAGCCCTCTTCTTTTGCTGAAAGCGCATAAGGAAGACCTGGGGTACCAGCACCAACAATCACCACATCATATTCTTTTGTGTCAATAAATTCTGTAATCTCTTCAGGTTTTTCTAGAAAGGAAGGGATAAGTTCATCTCTTCCACTTTGTGAAACAAGTTCTTCACTCATATAATCCCCCCTTATTCTCCTAAGTCTTATATGTACATCTTAACTACTGCACCCAAGACTTAGGAGATGTATGGGAATTCAAATCTTAAAAAGCGATGTGTAAACAGAGCGCAATTACACAAAGAATAATTGCAAGCGGCACGTAAATAAATCTTCCGGCGTTATACCAAAGCTTTCCGTGAGGCCTCTTTGTTGCCTTATTAATCTCGGCCATAAGGTCCTCTTTTTTCATAATATAAAACCAGCTTATAGCACCTAAACAGGCTCCAATTGGGATGATGTAGATAGATACCAAATCCATCCAAGGACCCCATGAAGAAATCTGCTCCATAGTAATACCAATGCCAAATACTATAAGGGCTACAAGTCCTAGAGCAATCTTTCGATCAATTTTTTTGAAACGGTGAGTCAAAGATTCGCACACCGCTTCAAACATATTTTGCAAAGAGGTAACTCCTGCAGCAATCATTGCAAGGTATAAGATAATTGCAAAGAGCTGTCCAAAGGGAATATCTTGTAAAATTGCAGGCAGTGTAACAAACAAGAGACCCGGACCTGCACTGATATCAATCCCGTAGGCATACACTGCTGGAATAAGTACGAGTGCAGCCAAAGTTGCTGCGATGGTATCAAAAAGAGCGGTGTGCTGAGCTACTGATACCACGTCCTCATCGTCAGAGAGGTATGCACCGTAGACGATCATGCCTGAGCCTGTAACTGATAAAGAAAAGAAGGCCTGTCCCATAGCCCACACCCACACCATGGGGTCAATGAGTGCTTCCCAGCGTGGGATAAACATGTAAGCATAGCCTTCTGCCACACCCGGAATAAAGGCTACACGAATGGCAAGTACTGCAAAAATAATAAAAAACATGGGAAGCAATATCTTAGAAGACTTCTCAATGCTTTTAGCAGCAAACATGAGGGTTACGAGGGTGCCAAGTACCACAATTAAATGAAAGGGCACCACAGAAAAGGCTGTCTCAGAAAAAGAGGTAAACCATGTTTCTGTGTTAACTGTCATGAGTATGCCAAAAAGTGAGTCCCAAAGCGCCTTTAACACGTAGGCCACAATGACCGCATAACCAATTGCAATACAGATAGTGCCTGCTAAAGGAAGCCAGCCTACAAGCCCACCAAGTTTTTCAAGTTTTGGAGAGCGAGAAGCCCATGCCTTTGCATATGCTCCAAGTGTTCCGGTTTTACCACGTCTACCTGCAGCAAATTCTGATGGAAGCGCGATTGATCCAAAGATAAAGACAAAAAGTAAATAGATGAGTAGGAAGGCCCCTCCCCCGTAGGAGGCCATCTTATATGGGAACCCCCAAACGTTAGCCATGCCTACAGCTGATCCAACTGCTGCGAGAATAAATCCCCAGCGAGTTGCGAAGCCAACATGATGTTGCTTCTTGCTTACTGAATTAGTCACCTTCCACCACCTTAAGTTGAGTATTTAATATAAAGTATCTTGTCATACTACCTGACTAAAGTACTTTATCGCCCACGTATTCGTGAACGGTTGCATTTTCTTTGATAATTTTCTTGAGGTTTTCAATATAAGATAGGGAAAGTCCGGATGGGGTTCTGTCCTGATGAATCAGGTAGCCAACCACCATTTTGATATCTACCTCAAGCGGAATTGGGACAATGTTTGAAAGCATCTCAGTGGAGCGAACACCAGTGGAGATGGTATATCCGTTATAGTCAGTTAAAAGATCTGTCAGCGTTCCTCTGTCACTCATAATAATTTTTTGCTTGGTAGGAAGCTTTGACAGAGGCTCCTCAGAAAAGTAGAGCGAGGAGTCCGTACCCTGTTCAAATGAGTAGCGAGGGTAATCAGCTAAATCTTTTGGTTTAAGCTTCTTCTTTTTTGCAAGCGGATGATTTATACCAACAAAGACGTGTGGTTGCGCTAAAAAGAGCGTCTTAAAGCTTAACTGAGCATCATTAAAACTGCGCTCAAGTACCTTTTTATTATCTTCGTCCAAATAGAGCACGCCAATATCACTACTAAAGTTTGAGACGGTATCGATAATTTCATAGGTGCGCGTTTCTCGTAAAATAAACTCATAGGCATTATCTTTAAATTCTTCAATAGTTTTAATAAAAGCCTGAACACAAAAGGCATAATGTTGAGAAGATACGGCAAGACGTAGTGGGGTTTGCTTGTCTTTAGTAAAATGCTGGTGTATGAGGTCGCTTTGCTCAATAATTTGTCGAGCGTAGGCTAAAAACTCCGTACCATCATTGGTAAGTGAGATTCCTCTGTTAGAGCGCTCAAAAAAGGTTAGCCCAAACTCTTCTTCCAAATCCTTTATGGCAGTTGATAAGTTTGACTGAGATGAGTAGAGGTTTCTTGCCGCTGCATTAATTGAACCATGCTCTACTATTGCAATATAATATTTAAGCTGTTGTAAAGTCATCTTTCCTCTTTAAGGACGTGTGCTATGGTATGCCCAAACTGCGGAGCTGAAAATAAGAATAGCGCAACTATATGTACTAAGTGCAAACACGACTTGAGCTCTTATAGAGCCATTCGCAGAAAGTCACTCGCCCTTGGCATCCTTGCGGGCCTTGCCGTTTTGATCTTAGGTATAATTTTATATCGTCTAATCATGCCCTCATAGCCCCAAATTCTTAAACAGTCGCAGTTAATCAAGTATATCAATTTTTTAGATAGCTAATATCCTCATCTTCGTATACGCAAAATACTTGTAAAACAGCTATAAAACATGTTTCTATAATCAACGTCATTAATTGTTCAGCAATCAAAAGTAAAGGAATGCGCAGCTAAGATGAGATACACTAAAAACATTGAGGACAAGTACTACCATCCTGAGATAGAGACTTTACCTCGCCCACAACTAGAAGAACTACAATTTAAATACCTGCAAGACCTACTCGTTTTTGCATATAATAACAGTCCATATTACAAAAGAGCCTGGGATGAATTTGGACTAGACCCAAAGAATTGCAAGAGCCTCAAAGATATCGAGGCTTATCCTTTTGTTGATAAAAAGACTGAGCGTGAAACCCAACATGTTGGAAGCTTTTTTGGTGAGCTTTGCTGCGTAGATGAAGAAGAAGTAATATTTATGGCAACCTCTTCTGGCTCAACCGGAGTGCCTACGGTAAGCCCCTTTACTCAAGAAGATTTTGATGTTTGGCAAGATGTTGAAGCCCGCCTCTTTTGGCAAGCAGGACTCAGACCTCACGACCGCTACGTGCACGGCTTAAACTTTGCACTCTATGTTGGTGGCCCTGATGTTATTGGAGCTCAAAAGCTTGGTGCAACCTGCATCTGGGTAGGTGCGGTACCATCTGATCGCCTCATATTTGTACTTGACCACTACCAACCAACCTGCATTTGGACCTCCCCTTCTTACGCATGGCACTTAGGTGAAATTATTAAGTCTAAGGGTAAAGACCCACGCACCGACTACAATATCAATACCATTATTGTTGCTGGTGAGGCTGGCGGTTCAATCGATACCACCAGAGAGGCTATCGAAAACCTCTGGGGTGCTAAGGTTGTAGACTTTTACGGACTGAGCGATATCTTTGGTGCCTGCGCTGCAGCTTGTGAGGCACATGATGGACTTCACATCGCAGAAGACCACATTTTGGTAGAAACTGTTGACCCTAACACTGGTGAGGTATTAGAGCCAGGAAGCGTTGGTGAGCTTGTCTACACTTCACTTCAAAAGCGTGCCCGTCCTCTTATTAGATTTAGAACTGGAGACATTGGCTACGTTTCAACTGATACCTGTGAGTGCGGAAGAACGCTTGCAAGAATTCATGTGACCGGAAGAAAAGATGAGATGTTTGTGGTATCAGCGGTAAATGTATTCCCAAGTGACGTTGAACATGTGGTAAGAGGCCTTAACTACCTCTCTGGTGAGTACTCAATTAGAGTCTAC
>JASBYZ010000026.1 GCA_029983705.1 Coriobacteriales bacterium | reverse complement strand
TATAAGGCACGCAAGCACCACCGAGACTATCTTGGACTAAGCGAGCGAGCTTAGTTATCATCCGGTGGAAAGACCTCTTTTTTCTCACGCGCATCATAGGTTCTATGAGTGAGTTTAGAAAATAGTCTTCCGTCATTAAGAATGGTAAATAAATCATCAATGCGCTTTTCATCTGTATGAGGAAAGCGCATTTTTAATGACTTATCTGCACTTTTCTCAAATATATAACCCCAATTTTCTTCTGCATTAGTCTGAGCAAAAGACTCTAAAAACTCTTTAGATTCATAAAGCTTCTCTTCTGACTTTAAAATTTTAGTGACCTTACGTCTCAGCTTTTTAGGGCTTTCTGTAAGAAGATCTATCTGCATGTGCTCTGGCTCAGTAAAAATAGCTTCAGCAATCTTGCTAAACTCTTGGTCTGTTTGCTCATACATCTTAGAGTTAAATCGTGTTGATTGCTCAAAATAGTGTTTATTAAAAATAAAGATTTTATCTGCTACAAGCAAGAAATCTATATCCTCATCAAAAGTAAAGTAAGAGTTCTTTTTAGCCTTAAGCTCTCCATTTTCAAAATAAACTGCAGTAGTAGGAAAATCTGATCTATTTATTCTTTGGACAAGACGACGTGGAAAGGTTTTTCTTCCGGCAATACACAGTTGCTCTTGACCGTTTAACACAAGCTTATGTTTAATAAGGAAGAAATTGCCTTTAGCTGCCTCATCAATATCTTTAGTCTGCTCAAAGTCTTTTGCTTCAATACGCTTAATTATCTTTTGAAACTCTAGATGATGCTCTTCAAGATCTATATACATAAGTGAGGTCTTACCCTCATGAGCATAGTTATAAGGTCTTAAATCCCTCGTAATAGATTTAGCTATTTTATCTTTTAAAGCTTGTGCAAAAAATGAGCCAACACTTGAAGATTCTGCACTAAGCTCAAAAATAGTAGCATCAGGGTGTTCAAGCTCAACCTCTTCATCTCCGTCCTCATCGCTAAAATCTGGAGTCACATCCCAGTTAACAATGTAGGCTGTGGCATCCCAAAGACTCTCTGTTTGAGAAATATCCATGAGCTGATTCCACACTACACTAGCTTCCAAAATAACCTACCTTTTATCTAATTCTTTTGCATAGTAAAACAAATATTGCTGGGCAGTACCTGAATACCTGCCAAAGCGCCTTTGACCTTCACGCTCAATAGCTTTGGGACTTGCGCTCTCATTCAAGTACAAACGCTGCATAGTGCGCTTAATCCATACATCAACCGGAAAAGCGTTGGTTCTATGATAGGCAAAAAGCCCTATACAAGCAGCAACTTTAGGCCCAACCCCTGCAAAGTTTTGAAGCGCTTCTAGCAACTTAGGGCTTGATAGCTTATCAAGCGCCTCTAAAGATATGCCAGAAGCCACCATCTTGGCACTTTGAGCAATATTTACATCTCTATATCCTACACCGGCAAGTGCTCTCAGCTCTTTAGGCTCTACCTGAGCCAAATCTGTTGCTTCAGGAAAAGCATAAAGCTCAATACCCTTATATTCATCCGGCAAAAGAGCTAAAAAATGCTCTGGCATCTCTATCTTCTTACCATAGAGCTCTGACAACAACAGCATCGAGCGCTGTATTCTTTTCATATTATTGTTAGCAGAAATTATAAAGGCAATAAGTGTTTCAAAATAATCTTGGCGAGCAATTCTTAGACCAAATCCATACTCGCACGCCTCTCTCATAACTTTTTTACCACGCCTGCCAATGCTTTTCTTAATGAGCTCATAGTCAGTTTGCAGGTCAAAAAAGTTTTTCCAGTACGCTAGATCTTCTGGGTTTTGAACAGCAATTTGTAGACTAGCTATTTGATCTTGTTTAACAAGTGAGACCTTTGAACCTGAATAAAGCAGATAAAAATTCTGGGCAAGCTTATGCCATCTAAACACTTGCCCAGACTCTAATATATGTTCAAGATAGAAGTCTTTAACTGCAATGGTAAAAACATGTTCCATTACTTACGCTTA
This sequence comes from Coriobacteriales bacterium, assembly GCA_029983705.1. Taxonomy (GTDB): domain Bacteria; phylum Actinomycetota; class Coriobacteriia; order Coriobacteriales; family JAEZZM01; genus JASBYZ01. Next base: position 15,619 of record JASBYZ010000026.1, on the reverse strand, counting down.
AGACCACCTAATATACCTCTGATAAGAGCGTTTCCTACATTTCTACCAATGCTTGAGGTGATAGTAGATGCAGTTGAGCGAATAACTTTATTAAGTGGATTATTTCTTGCAGCGCGCTCAGCCTCTTTACGTGCTTTTTCCTCTTCTTTAAGACGAGCTTTCTCGGCCTTCTCGGCCTCTTTTTTAGCCTTCTCTTCTTCTTTTAATCGAGCAGCCTCAGCTTTTTCTTGCTCAATGCGCTCTTGTTCTTCTGCAAGAAGTTTTTGCTGCTCTTCGGCGCGTGCAAGCAAAATTTCGTAAGCGCTCTCTCGGTCTATTATGTCTTTATATTTATCGTGAAACTCTGATTGTCCCATGATGCTTGCGCGGGTGTTGTCATCAATAGGACCAAACTTTGATTCTGGAGGCATAACCCAAGCGCGCTCTACAATAGAAGGCTCACCGCCATCAGCTAAAAATGAGACAATAGCCTCTCCGGTACCAAGCTCAGTGAGCACTTGCTCGGTATCAAAAAGTGGATTAGGCCTATATGCTTCAGCTGCAGCTCTAATAGTCTTTTGCTCTTTTGGAGTGTAGGCTCTAAGCGCATGCTGAACTCTGTTTCCAAGTTGGCTTGAAACCACATCTGGAATATCTGAAGGAGACTGAGTGCAGAAATAAACGCCCACACCCTTAGAGCGAATGAGCTTTACTACCTGCTCAATCTTATCCATCAATGCTTGAGGAGCATCCTTGAAAAGAAGGTGTGCCTCATCAAAGAAGAACACAAGCTTTGGTTTGTCTAGGTCTCCTACCTCTGGAAGTGTTTCAAAAAGCTCAGAGAGAAACCAAAGTAAAAAGGTTGAATATACAAGAGGTGACTGGATAAGTTTTTGAGAATCTAGCAGGTTAATATAGCCATAGCCTTTTTCATCCGTTTTCATAAAGTCATTAATATCAAAGGCAGGCTCACCAAAAAAGTGCTCAGCGCCTTCATCTTCTAATCTCAAAAGCGCGCGCTGAATTGCACCAATGGATGCAGAAGTAATGTTTCCGTATGCAAGCTTAAGCTCATTTGCGCGCTCACCAATGTTTGTTACCATCGAGCGAAGGTCTTTGAGGTCTAAAAGTAAAAGGCCCTCATCGTCAGCAACTCTAAAGGCAATGGACAAAATACCAGACTGAACATCATTTAAATCAAGAAGACGAGAAAGTAATACTGGACCCATCTCAGAAACAGTAGTCCTAATTGGGTGACCTTTTTGTCCAAAGATGTCCCAAAACCTCGTTGGAAAGCCCTCGTACTCAAAGTAATCAGCTATATTAAAGCGCTCAATACGACTTTGCATATCTTCACTATCTTTACCAGGAAGCGCAATGCCAGCAACGTCACCTTTTACGTCTGTAAAAAATACTGGAACGCCGGCCTCAGAAAAGCTTTCAGCTAAAACTTTGACGGTAATCGTTTTACCGGTACCGGTGGCACCCGCAATAAGACCATGTCTATTAGCCATTTTAGGATTAATGCTGAGATACTCTTTGCTATCCATTGATTGAGCAATAACAAGTTTGCCGTCCGCTAACATATTACTTCCTTTGCGATTGAGCTCTTTACATATTTATTATTGTCCCACATTAGCCTCTCGAATAAGCTCTAAACATCCTAGGTATTGGCCTTGTTTATTGCGCAGCGCTTTATATGAAACGATAAAGTCTTTACCCGCTTTAGAAGCAGGTACACTTACCACATCTTTCTCCCCTGATCTTAGAGCATCAAGCACCATCTTTACGCGCTTTTTAGATTTTTCTGGATGACAGTCATATACGTGTCTGCCAAGGTCAGCTTTGGTGCGAAGAAAATACATGTGATCAAGATTTGAGTAATATCTAAAAATGTCGTCTGCATCCACAAAGGTAATCTCGCAGCCCATTGTGTTTAGGATGGCATCAATCTGTTCAAAATTAAGGGCGCCAGTTTCAAACTGAATCATAAATCCTAAATTAGATGCCGGAGCTGGAGATGGATTTGCTTGTGTTTTAGTAATACCCTCTGGCTCCCAGGCACGAGGGTTTTCAAAGTTGTAGCCTATTTTTAGCATCTCTTGGGATGCTTCATATAACTCCTGATCACTGAGCTCTTGAGCTACCAGTGGAATGAGCACGGCTTCTTCTTTGTTAAGTTGGTCTCGCAAAATACCAACTGTTTTATGCATGTGCTCTACAACCGCTCTTACGTTCACAGGACTTTCTGCCTCAGCTGCAGCAATCCCCTTCTTAATGCCCTCTTTAATTTGGTCATCAACTTCCCACATGGTGCGTGTTGGCCCGCTGATCCCCTTTTTATCGAGGTATGAAAAGAGCACGCTCTCTTTTTTGGCAATGTGAAGGTCAACGGCCTCATAAAAAGCTTTAAGATTTTGTGGTAAAAGTTCTGGCGATAAGCCCCCGTGAATGCACGGTCTAATAGTCTCTCTAAACAGATCCATTAAGGCAAGGCCATCTAACTTAAAATATGCAAGCGGATGAGGTGGAAAGAATTCAAACTCTGGCACGCTCACACCAGAGCTTTCATCTTGGAGTGCAAGCATATGGACATCACAAAGCGAGCTCATGTTTGAACAAGGCGACTGATGTTCTCTCAATTCTTTTTCTGCATTAGAGATATGACTTACATCTTTATTTGCAAACACCTTTGCAAATAAGTCTTTTACTTCTTCAGGTTTTGCGCCAACCTCAAGCTTGGCAAGCATATCTTTAATTGCACGAGCATCATCACTAAGTTGTTTATCTTCCATGTACCTATCTCCTTAAGAACTGCTCCCATAGTTATTAGTTTATATCTATCGTAAAGAGCTGTACACGGGCGTTGCATTTGCCATCACCACAATTTCTGCATAAATTAGCTTTGGTTAACTAATCTGTTTACCTGCGGTTTTAAAAATTTTGTTAACTATGGCTAAAATTTCTCGAAATCCTATTGAATTTTAGGGATTAACAAGTATATTAGTAATCAGAGATTGAAAGTTCCTCCCTAACAAGCTTTCAAATACTCTTCTCTCTCCAATTACTTGGGAATACCCAAGGGCGTCTGTCCTCCCCTTTAATCAGACGTTGACTCAAGAGCCGGCGCTCCCACTCCGGCTCTTTTTTTTGTCCAAAAATAGGAGCTTGCGATGAGACTATGTGTTTAAAACCACAAAAAATGCGTTATGCCTAGAAAAAACTACCTTTTGTAGACTTTGTTGAGATAAAGCGCAGACTTTGTTGTGTTTATAAAGTACACTAGCCTAACTTCTAAAAAATAGAAGTGATGACAACCGATGTATCGATTTTTGAAAGGGGTAACAAGATGGAACAGACGGCTCCAAAGCTAACTGACAGAATTAATAAATACCTTCTTCTGTTAGTTATCGCAGCTATCATCCTTGGTATTGTTCTCGGCATGTTCATGCCTGAGTGGTTTGTGGCGATCTTTGCTACATTCAACGATATCTTTGGCAAGTTTCTTAACTTTGCAGTTCCACTCATCATCCTGGGACTCATTGCTCCAGCTATTGCGGATCTAGGTAAAAGCGGAGGTAAATGGCTACTCGTAACTGTAGCGCTTGCTTATGGTTCAACACTTATTGCAGGATTTGCAACTTATTTCATTGCTGACGCATCTATACCTACACTCTTAGCTAACCAACAAATGCAGGAACTCGCAGCACCTGAGAACTCTGTTCAATCTCTCATCACAGGAATAGAGTTTCCACCAATATTTGGAGTAATGTCGGCGCTCTTAACAGCGTTTATCCTAGGTTTAACAATGGCATCCTTAAGAACAGAAACCCTTCTTAAGGCATTCCATGAGTTTAGAGATGTAATCATGCTCCTTATTACTAGAGCAATTGTTCCTTTATTACCACTTCATGTATTTGGTATCTTCATGAACATGACTCGCTCTGGTCAAATTGCAGTAGTTATTATTGCAATGCTCAAGATTATTGTTTTATCAATTGCACTAACCTTGATTTACTTAGTTATTCAATATGTGGTCGCTGGTATTGTTGGCGGAAAAAATCCTTTTGTTGCCCTAAAGAATATGCTTCCAGCATACTTTACTGCACTCGGTACATCGTCATCAGCCGCAACTATACCTGTCACATTAAGCTGTGCACAGAAAAATGGCGTATCAGAAGAAGTTTCTGGATTTACCATTCCGCTTTGCGCAACTATTCACCTTTCAGGCTCAACTATTAAGATTACGCTTTTTGCTATGTCTGTAATGTACATGATGGGAATGACTTGGAACTTCCCATTAATGGCAGGATTTGTCCTCATGCTTGGCGTAACCATGGTTGCAGCTCCAGGTGTACCTGGCGGAGCAATCACCGCTGCACAAGCAGTATTAACCGGCATGCTTGGATTTACCGATCCAATGTACGGTTTAATGGTAGCTCTCTACATTGCTATTGATAGTTTTGGTACTGCATGTAATGTAACCGGAGACGGTGCAATCTCAATGATTGTAAATAAACTTGCTCAAGGAAGCATCCAGGGCGCTTCTCATAACGCCTTTATTCCTAAGGCATCATAAGCTCTACCATACATAAATTTTCAGAAGGCGCTGTCACTGTAGTGACAGCGTCTTTTTAATTCATTTTTTATGATATTATTCTAGTATAATTCTTATATACTTCATTTATTTTAGTACCGTTAGGAACATCTATGATTATTAAATCTTCTACTACACTACGAAACGACTATGGAAGCATATCTAATCTAGCTCACACTGAAGGTGAGCCTATTTATATCACCAAAAATGGTGAAGGTGATTTAGTAGTCATGAGCATTGAGGCATTTGAGCTCAGAGATGAAGCTATTAAACTACGCGCTCGTTTGGAAGCTGCAGAAATCTCTAAACTTTCAGGCGCTCCTACTTATACGCTTAATGATTCTAAAAAACGATTAGAAGAAATATATAAGCATGGCTAAACTATTAATTTTAGAGCCTGTCTTTAAAAAAACCCGGCAAGCTATTAGGGCTGCCGGGTTAGTAAACTAATGTATATATGACAGTGATTAAGCTTTCTGCGCCTCATCAAGTACTGCCTTAGCTACCGCATCAGCCACATGCATATCAAAGGCATCTGGAATAATCTTTTCTTCGCTTAGCTCACTTTCTGATATACAAGCTGCTAATCCTTTTGCAGCAGCCATCTTAATTGCATCAGTAATCTTAGAGCCTGGACATGCAAGCATTCCTTTAAAGATACCTGGAAATACCAATACATTATTTACTTGATTTGGATAGTCAGATCTGCCGGTGGCTACAATACGAGCACCTGCTGCCTTTGCCTCATCATAGTCAATCTCAGGCTCAGGATTTGCCATAGCAAAAACAATTGCATCCTCATTCATTGAAGACACCATCTCTTTTGTAATAATGCCTGGACCAGACACTCCTACAAAGATATCGGCACCCTTCATGGCTTCGCTTAAGCTCAAGTCCTTATCGTCTGCATTAGTAAACTCAAGCATCTCTTGCTTAACCATGTTTAAATCATTGCGTTTAGAATTTAAGATGCCCTTAGAGTCAAACACGTAAATGTCTTTTAGACCAAGCTGCTTAAGCAGGCGCGCAATTGATGAGCCAGCAGCTCCCGCTCCGCTCATAACACAGGTGCAGTTTTGAGCATCTTTCTTTATGAGTGTAAGAGCATTTATAAGGGCAGCGCACACTACAATTGCTGTTCCGTGCTGATCGTCATGAAATACTGGAATATCAAGTTCCTCAATTAAGGTGCGTTCAATTTCAACACACTTTGGAGCAGAAATATCTTCAAGGTTAATTCCCGCAAAGCTTGGTGCCAGAGCTTTTACATGAGCGATAATCTCTTCAGGACTATGAACATCCAAAACAAGCGGCACTGCACTTACATTACCAAAACGCTTAAAGAGGGCAGCCTTTCCTTCCATTACCGGAAGTGCAGCCTGAGCACCAATATCTCCAAGACCAAGCACCGCACTGCCGTCAGATATAACAGCAATTACTTGGGATTTCCAGGTAAGCTCGTAAGCTTTACGAGGGTCTTTTTGGATAACTCTACAAGGCTCAGCTACTCCAGGAGAATAGGCAAGCGATAAGTCATCCATAGACTCAATCTCTAAATTGAGCTCTGGTAAAATTTTGCCCTTCCACTCTGCATGTTTTTTAAGGGCGCGCTCATAAACGTCTGACATAGGTACAAACACCTTTCAGTTAGCCAATTTGCACAGTACAGTCACCCATTATACGCTTGGGTCAAAATCATAGTTATAGGCTTCTAAAACATCTCGCGAAATAACTAATCTTGCCGTCTTTTGAGGGTCGACTACTTGACATACCTCAAGGTCTGCACAAAGTGAAAGAAGCATAACTATCTCTTCTGTTGGCATATCTATCTTATCTTTTAGAAGCTCTACCATTATACGCACTGCCTCATCAGCTGCTTCATCAAAGGTTTTTGCAGAAGCAATCACGCTAAAGTCATCTTGGTCAACAAGTACTGGGCTTTCAAGCCTTTTATTCTTTATGACAGAAAGTCTTAGGAGTATCTCGCCAGAAATTTCTGCACCCGTAACTCCCACTTCTCCGTCACCCATAAGCGCATGCATATCTCCTGCTGCAAAAAGCGCTCCATCTACAAAGATAGGAAAATACAGGGTGGTTCCCTCTCGAACCATGGTGTTATCCATGTTGCCGCCATGTTCTGCTGGTGTTCCGCAGTTAATAGCCCTATCGGCTGGAGCTACTCCAATAACACCAATCATTGGGTCAAGCTCAAAAGAGACCTTATCGTCCCAAATAAGCTCACCGTCTTCTATTTCAAGTCTCCTTACATGTAGGCCATCACTCAGGTGGCTACCATAAGAGCCAACCCCTTCACCTGCTACCATCCATGCATGATCTGCAAGCTCTATGCGTAAAATTTCTACCTTGAGCACGTCTCCTGCCTGTGCACCCTCAACATAAACCGGACCGGTAGCTGGATTAACATGGTTCCAATCAAGATTTTGAATGCTTGGCTTAAGATCAAGTTGTTTGTTAAAGCAGTCACAGGTTTCAAACACAAGTTCTTGTCCGCTCTCAAGGTGTAAAACAGGCTGGGTATCTTTAGAAAATTCGTAGATTACAGACTCACTACTTACACGCGGTCCTTCAAATGGAATTAATGACATAGCTGCTCCTTAGATTTAAGAGTAGATAGATACCTATAGAATACCCCTTCTTACAAGCGAAGTTCTTAACTTGTGATTTATCTATTGAATATTTATTCGCTACTACATATAATATTTTATAAAGATAACTGGGAGAGTACTTTATGGGGAATACGGCTGCTCAGCCAAACAACGCAAGGTGGAGACTTAGGGAACTTATCTTGCTTATAGCTATACCTGTGATAGTGTTCATTATTGCGCTATCAGTAGGTAGATATCCTGTGAGCATCGACTCACTATTTTCTGCGCTCCAAGCTCACTTAAGCGGACAAGAAATGGATGCCTCACAGCTTGCACTTATTCGCGTTCGTCTTCCTCGAGTACTTCTTGCAATGATTGTTGGTGCTTCCCTCTCGGTGTCAGGTGCCGCATTTCAAGGACTCTTTAAAAACCCAGTTGTATCTCCAGACCTACTTGGCGCGTCCTCCGGTGCATCTTTTGGTGCAGCTCTTGCCATCCTTATTGGATCAGGTCTTATTGGTATTCAGTTTTCATCTTTTGCTATGGGTTTAGTGGTTGTGATTTTAGTGGCTACTATGAACAAGTTTGTATCAAAAAGAGCGAACTCTGTACTCACCTTAATACTTTGCGGAATTTTAGTATCATCGCTGTTTAACGCCTTTGTATCACTTATTAAGGCAGTGGCTGATACTGATACTAAGCTTCCTGCTATTACCTTTTGGCTTATGGGAGGACTTTCTGCCACTACCTTAGATGACTTAAAGGTAGTCTTCTTATTTGTCCCAACCATTATTTTACTGCTTGCTATTCGCTGGAAAATTAACCTCCTTGCTATGGGCGATGAGGAAGCTCATATGCTTGGCGTTAATACCAGACTTTATAGATGGATTATTATTGGATGCGCAACCCTTCTCACTTCCATGTCAGTTTCTATTTCAGGAAATGTTGGCTGGGTTGGACTAGTGGTACCTCACTTAGCACGTATGCTTGTGGGCTCTAACTACATTAAGCTGCTTCCCGCAACCTTAATTTTTGGCGCATCATTTTTGTTATTTGTTGACACCCTCGCTCGTATGCTCTTTACCGTTGAAGTGCCTTTAAGCATCATAACGGCAATCATCGGTGCACCATTCTTCTTCTATCTCATGCTTAGATCAAAGAAGGGCTTTGGTGCTTAAGCGATGGAAACTTTAATCAAGGTAGAGCATTTAAGCTGCGGCTACTCCCAAAAAGCAATTGTTAATGATGTTTCTTTTTCTGTTCAGGCAGGAGAAGTAGCCTGCTTAATTGGGCCTAACGGTGTTGGCAAAACTACTCTGTTTAAAACAATGCTTGGCCTGCTTAATCCTATTAGCGGTCAAATCTCATATTTTGATAAACCACTTCACTCCTATGCAAGTAAGGAGTTTGCAAAAAAAGTGGCGTACGTTCCACAAAGTCACGTTCCACCCTTCCCCTTCTCAGTGCGTGACATCGTGGTAATGGGTAGAAATCCCCATATTAACGAACTCTCCCAACCAAGTGCTGAAGACTATGAAAAAGCCGATGAAGCACTTACGTTAATGGGGATTTCTCACTTGGCGGCGCAAGATTACACTGAGGTATCCGGAGGCGAGAGGCAACTTGCAATTATCGCCCGCGCACTTACTCAGGATACAAAACTGTTGCTCATGGATGAACCTACTGCCTACCTTGATTTTGGAAACACCTCTCGAGTGCACCAAGAGGTAGAGAAGCTCTCAGATATGGGCTACACAATAGTTATGATTACCCACCAGCCTGACCATGTGTTTAGGTATGGCGATAAGGTATTTGCGCTCGGAAGAGACTCTAAATTTGTCGAAGGCGTTCCTGAAGAAGTGCTTAGCGAAGAGCTTTTAACTGAACTTTACAATATTCCAATTGAACTTAAGACCGTTCAGCTTCGTGAAGATAATCGGAGCATCAAAGTATGCATACCGCTATCTTAATAGACCTGTAAACAGTTGTACGTGAGAATTAAAAGGAGGAAGGAATGCAAAAACTGTACAAGATTTTGAGCTTGGTAATGTGCGCATGCGTTGCTCTTGCACTTGCTGCTTGCGGCACGAGCGCAACTGCAGAAAAAGAGACTGCTGCCAACACTGAAGCTCAGTCTCAAGAAGTTGCTACTCAGTCTGCAGACAAGGCACAAGCTGATAAAGCCCAAGCAGCTGACAATGGTGAGACTGTAGAGTTTACAGACGCAACTGGTCGTGTAGTTACGCTTCCAAAGAAAATTGAGCGCGTAGCAAGTGCAGGTCCACTTGCTAACATCGCAATCTACGCGATCAACCCAGACACCTTAGTAGGTTGGTCTTCAGCACCATCAAAATCTACTGAGGGCTATATTGATCCTAAGTTTAAGGACCTACCTGAGTATGGTAAGTTCTACGGTAAAAAAGGTAACTTTAACCGTGAATCACTTATGGCATCAAATCCACAGGTAGTTATTGACGTTGGACAGTGGGATGAGGACTACAAAAAAGACCTTGACCAGCTCCAAGAGCAAATTGGTATTCCAGTAATCTGTCTTGACGGCACCCTCGAGAAAAATGCTGAAACCTTTAGAACCTTAGGTAAGCTTTTAGGTAATGAAGAAAAAGGCAACAAGATTGCTGATTACACCGACAAAGTACTTAAGGACGCTAAAGAAAAAGCAGCTAAGATTCCTGCCGATAAGCGCCTAAAGATTTACTGCGGTCAAGATGAAGATGGTCTTTCAACCATTATTCAAAACACCATTCATACTGAAGCTATTGAGTATGTTGGCGGAGATGTTGTAGTAGATAAAGACTCAGCTCAAATCCAACAAGGTGGCGGTACGGTATCTCTTGAGCAAATCCTTGCTTGGGATCCAGACGTTATCTTATTTACTCAAAACAGCATTTATGACAAGGTAAAAGATGACCCTTCATGGTCAGCTCTTAAGGCTATCCAAAACGGCAAATACTACGAGATTCCAAATGTTCCTTATAACTGGTTAAACAGACCTCCAGGACCAAATAGAATCATTGGTATTGTATGGCTTGGAAACCTCTTATATCCTGATGTATTTGATTATGATGTAAGAGCTGAAACTAAAGAGTTCTACGACATTATGTACAACAAGAAACTAACTGACAAAGAAGTTGACGAGCTCTTAGCAAAATCAACTATTAAAGCTCAGGCTGTAAAATAAAAATAAGTTAGTTTAACTGAGAGCCCTAGCAAGCATAATTACCTTACTTGCTGGGGCTTATTTTTTTGAGTTTTAAGTCCCACAATCCCATATGCACTCGCTGTGCCAACCGCGTGTGCAAGCTCATCTGGTGGCGTATCACAGCCGCGTGCTAACCAGGCACGAGTAATTCCAAGAATTCCAGAAACAGCATACGGTCTAAAAATATCAAGCGTTTTAATATCAAGTTGACCATAGGCCTGACTTACTGTGTCTACATAATAGTAGCCAATCAGCTCTTCCATCTTATGCTGCAGGCTTAAGCTCCCCCTACCGCCAAGAAGAATTTCAACTTCTTTACGGTGATCAAGGACAAACTTAAAAGAACGACTTAAGCGTGTAAATTCAATTGTCTCATCATGTTTAATAGTTGCTTGGTCAAGTTGGTTTTTTAACTCGCTTAAAAGCTCAGTTTCTACCTCTTTTAAAAGATCAAAAACATCATGATAATGCAGGTAAAAGGTACCTCGAGATATATTACAAGCATCTGTAAGCTCGCTTACGGATATTTTACTTACCGGTTTTTCTCGCAAGAGTTCAAAGAAGGCTTTTCTAAGGAGGGCTTGGGTGCGCTTTACGCTTCTATTATTTGTGGTGTTCATGTGACTAACTCTCCCCTAGAAAGCTTTTTAAATAGACAATTGTTTACTTATTGTTAATAAATAAACATCTGCATCCCAATTACATATTGCGTTAACTCTAAGAAAATCTAAAATGATTATCGTCTAATTCTTAACACTCGTCAATATAATAGGAGTAGTGATGGAGGCGCAGAGAGTTAAACAGGCACTTAAGATAGTAGGCATAGTATTACTTGTTGCTTTTTTTGCAAGTTTTTACTGCTGGAGTTATATGGATGTAGCTTCAAATATCTCAAATGTTCCTGTGGGAATTATCAATAAAGATGAAGGCGCAACTGTTGACGGAAAAACTGTTAACGTTGGAAACTCTATAGTTGAAGCTTTAAAAGATGACAATAAGGCTAACTGGCAATTTCTCGATGATACTGCAATGGATGAGGGTATCGAGAAAACCGGTTACATCCTTATTTTTGAAATTCCAAAAGACTTTAGTAAAAATGCAAGCGCTGGAGAAATAGGCACACCTAAAGCTGCTGATTTAGTGGTGTATAGAAATGTTCGCTATAACTATATCTTTAGTCAGTTTTCAAGTCAGATCGTTAAAGCTTTTGAGGACGCCTTATCTGATCAAGTGGTAAAAGCATACGTGTCTGGCGCCTATAATGGACTTTACTCCGCACGCGATGGTATGTCTGAAGCTGCAGACGGAGCAGGTAAACTTAATGAAGGTATTACTGAGCTTGGCAGCGGACTTTCAAAGGCATCCAATGCTGCAAATCAAGCTACTGATGGTGCAAAGCGCCTAGCTGATGGCAGCCAGGCGCTTTCTTCAGGTACTCAAGATTTGCATAAGGGTGCACAAGATTTAGCCCAAGGAAATCAAAATCTTGCTGATGGAGCTCAAAAGCTTTCTTCAGGAAGTTCTGAGCTTGCAAGTGGAATGGGACAGCTTGCTACGAGCACCCAAAGCTTACCTGAACAAACTAAAAAGATGGCTGAAAGCTTAGATGGCGCTCACGCTAAAATGAGTGAGGCTACAAGCGCAACCGCCCAACTAGAAAAGGCCTCACAAACAATCACAACTCATCTGGATAAGCTTTCAGGAGAAATGCAAAATGGTAGTAAGTCTCTCCATGAACTCTCACAAAAATTAGAAGCAGGAGCACATGGAGCACAGCAACTAAAATCAGGTACTGAAAGCTTAGACAAATTGTACCAAGCTGCTTTTGCTGCTGCTCAATCGGGTGGAAGCTTTAACGGTAAAACAAGTGAAGAGTGGCTTGAGTTAGCAAAGCAGACCTCACAGCAGATTAATGAGGGTGCTACTCAATTAAGTACTCAATTAAATGATGCAGCTCAAGCAAGTGGTGCAGCGGCAGACAATCTATCTACCACAGTTAAACTCGTAGGAAATAGTAAGACGCAAGATAAATCTTTAGCATATGCATCACGTCAGGTAAGCGACGGACTCAGTCAATTAAATCAAGAATTTACTGGTTCAACTGATGGTATGGGAACCCTTGCTGGCTATGCTCATCAGCTGGCAAGTGGCTCTCAAAAATTAGCTGATAGCACCTTAAAACTAGACAGTGCAAGCCATGAGCTTTCAGCTGGAGCTGCAAATCTTGCAGGTGGCGCTTCAAAAGCAGCATCCGGTGCCAAAGATTTAAATGCAGGTGCAAGTAAACTTGAACAAGGGGCAGGATCGCTTTCGACTAATGCAAATAAGCTTGCAGAAGGTATGCCAAAACTTCAAAGTGGACTTTCATCTGCTAGTGAGGGAACAGGAGAACTGAGCAAAGGTGCATCCACATTAGATGGATCTTTGGCAGATGGAGCCCAAAGCATAAATAAAGCTTTAGGAGCATCAAGTGAAGAAATGGGTGAATTTGCTGCAAATCCAGTACAAACCAAGCAAGAGTCCTTTGGTGCACTTGATGTATATGGTCAAGGTTTTGCGCCTTTCTTTATGACCACAGCGCTTTGGCTTGGCGCTCTTCTCATTTTCTTTGTAGTAGACCCGATGTATCCAAAGCGCAAAAATGCAGGCAGAGTACGTACAGTAATTGGTAGGCTTCCAATTTACTTACTGGTGTGTGCTTTAGAATCCGCTGGCGTTGTTATTGCATCCATTGCAATCGGTGTAACAGATGCCTATGAGGTGAACTATCTTCTTTTGTACCTTTTTGCTTTTATCGTGAGCTCAAGCTTTATGTTAATCATGCAATTTTTATCGCTCACCTTTGGTGTTGTTGGAAGAGGTATTGCAGTGGCTTTGCTTATTATTCAACTCTCTGCTGCAGGAGGTACACTCCCGGTTGAATTGGGCCATCCTGAACTGGCTGTTATTAAACCGCTATTGCCTTACACTTATTCGATTGATGGTTTTAGAGAGGCCATTAGTTTAGGAAGAGCAACTGTTATGGGACAAGACGCCCTCATCTTATTGAGTATAGGACTTATTTTCCTTGTTCTTTCTTTGCTTTGCTGGAGACTTGCATTGATGCGTCAAGAAAACGACAATGCTGAGTATATTGCCTACCATCTAGACGACGGATATGCTCCTCAACACAGCGCATAAGAGATTGACAAGTCCTGGTATAAATAATTGCCAGGATTTATTTTTTGTATAACATTACTCATATATAAGTAGTTAGAGAAGTTTAATTATATGAGTAGACATCTTCCTGTACTAGGTGTTGGTCCTCTATACGTAGGAGTTTGCCTGGTCCTTACTGGCGTAGCTCTCTTGTTAAAACATATAGGTCTCTTAAGCTCAGGCGATCTTCCACAGCTTGGCTTCATCCTTATTCCACTTGGGATTGTCTTAATCTTATCAGCCGTCTTTTTATGGCTTGGCGCTGTTGTTCATCAAAAGATGGTACAAGGCATTAAAGAAGGAAGACTTATTACAACAGGGGTTTATTCAATTGTAAGAAACCCAGTCTATTCTTCATTTTTATTTATGTTTAGTGGAATACTTTTATTGCAGACCAATATCTACCTGCTACTTCTTCCAATTATCTTTTGGGGGTTTATGACTGTGCTACTTAAAAAAACCGAAGAGCGTTGGCTTTTAGAAACATTTGGCCAAGAATACAAACGTTAAAATTTAAAACATAAAAAAGCTGGAGCGGGTGACGGGACTCGAACCCGCGAATGATAGCTTGGGAAGCTATTGCCGTACCACTTGGCGACACCCGCATCAAAAACATTGAAGCCTAATTATAACGCTTTACCCCGGAGATTATGAGTCCTCCAATAATTAAAATAAGAAGGTAAATGGCAATTATTGCTAAAAGTGGAATCCAAAAATAAGAGTTACCACTAAAGAATTGAATCATACTAATTGCAATGCCGCCAAAAATAACTAAGACACTAAGAATATCTTGTACTATATCTACTATTTTTATTAATTTGAGCTCTTTTTTGTGAGCCTCGTTATCCAGCTCATCTATTTCACTAAAGCTCATCTTCATTTCAGATTGAATATTATACTCATCAATATCTAGTGCACTCAATCTCATAACGCCATAGGTAATAAGGCCAACTCCACAGGCTACTAGTACCGCAAACGCTGCAAGTGATTCAGCAGGATAGGCATCTGTAAATGCTAACATTAACATAAGTGATATAAATAGAAGGCTTATTCCTACAATAAGGCTTGCAAAGAACAATTTTCGCACGTGAGTATAGTCAGACTTATTATAAAAGTTCTCAACGTAAGGGTGCGCTTTTCTAAATTCACTAAATTTGAGTCCTGAAGGAATTAAGGATACAAGACCTAAAATAATAAATAGGCTCATTACAAGACCAGACATGATATCTATCATGTCTTTACTGAGCCCAATATTATACGAACTCAGTTCTGAAACTGTGCCTGAGAAAAAGACTCCAAAAATAATTAAAGCTATACCTAAGCTTATCCGCACACTGTGCTTTTTTCTAAAGGCATCATAGCCAATTACATCCTGAGCCCTTTGAGTCTTATCCGTCTTATTTACTCCAGTTTTAGTAAAACTAATCTCGCCATTAATAAGTTCATCTAAACTCACGCCAAAGATCTTTGCAATCGCATTAAGTTTTTCAAGTTCTGGCGTTGATTTTTCTGCTTCCCACTTTGCTACTGACTGTCTGGATACTCCCAACAAAACTGCTAGCTGTTCTTGCGTCATATTTTTACTAGAACGCAAGGCTTGAAGATTTTCTCTAAAAGACATCTTGGCTCCCATCCTTATCGATCAAATTTAACCTTATTGGCTTAATTCAATCCTATGAATGTATCGAGGTGCACTCTACCAACCACTGGTAGTAATTTTCATATCTTTTATTGTAAACCACTGGTTGTCTTCGCAGGTAAAAGCTTTGTAAACTTAACTTATAGACTCAAGAGTATACGTCTTGCTTCCTCTTCTTTATCGGAGCGCGCACAGACTACAAGGGTATCTCCTGGGAGTAAGATAGTGTCACCATTAACAGTATCAAGCTGATCGTCTCGGCCTAAGGCCACTAGAACGGTAGATGCAGGAAGACTTAAGTCAGCCACACGCACGCCGCCCTTATCTTCAAGACTTGTATGTAGTGGTAGTTCTACCTCCATCATTACAAGGTCACCTTG
>JASBYZ010000025.1 GCA_029983705.1 Coriobacteriales bacterium | reverse complement strand
GAAACCACGCTGCTTCAGCTGGAAGAATTGATGAAGATAAGCTCTTTTATATTATGAGCAGAGGTTTAAGCCGCAAGCAGGCTGAGGCACTCCTAGTTCAAGCACGCATGACTCCAGCGCTCGATGAAATTTTTGACCAAGACCTACGCTCACAGGTGAGCCACAAAATCTTTGAAGGGGTTATGCTATAGATGAGAGACGTACTAGAAACTCTTAACAATCCTCCGTATGATGTCCAAAAAATTAGAGAGGATTTTGATTTTCTAAAAGTGGGAGAAAGTCCAACAATATATTTAGATAATGGAGCTACCACCCAGCGTCCAAGGCAAGTTCTTGAGCGTGTGAGCGAGTACTACAAATCAGAAAATGCAAACCCACTTCGCGGAACCTACCACTTGGCTGCAGCATCTACAGAGGCCTATGAGCAGGCACGCAAGCGGGTGGCAAAGTTTATTAATGCACGCACCAAACAAGAAATTATATTTACCAGAAACGCCTCAGAGGCACTTAACCTCGTTGCTTATTCTTACGGTTTTGAACATTTGGAAGAGGGCGATGAGGTCTTAATTACCAGAATGGAGCACCATTCAAACTCAGTGCCTTGGCAGTTTGTGTGCCAAAAAACTGGTGCCAAACTTGTATATGCAGAGCTCGATGGTGACTTCCAGCTTGATATGGATGATTTTGCATCAAAGTTAAGTGAGAAAACTAAGATCGTTTCATTTACCGGAACCTCTAATGTGCTTTCAAGTGAGCCAGATGTAAAGAAGATTTCTGAGATGGCACACAGCGTTGGGGCTATTGCAATTTGTGATGGAGCTCAGATGGTTCCACACCACAAGGTTGACGTACAAGATTTGGGCTGCGATTTTCTCGCCTTATCTGGCCATAAAATGTATGCGCCCTTTGGTATTGGAGTACTCTACGGCAAGCGTGATATCTTGCAGCACATGCAGCCATTTATGTATGGTGGCGAGATGATTGAGTACGTTCAGGACTTTAGTGCAAGCTATGCTCCACTTCCTTATAAGTTTGAGGCTGGTACCCAAAACGTTGGGGGAGCAGTAGGACTTCATGCTGCTATCGACTATGTTGAGGCTATTGGCTTTGACAAGATTTCTGCCTACGAGCAAGCGCTTGGTGAATACTGCGCAATAAAACTTCGCGAACTTGGTACCTGTAACGTTTTTCACCCAACAAAGGGTCCACGCGGTGCGGCGGTTGCATTTAATGTTTGTGGGGTACATCCTCATGATGTCGCATCTATTTTGGATTATAAGCATGTAGCCATTAGAGCGGGACACCACTGTGCCCAGCAGCTCCATAGAGGACTTGATATAGAGTCTTCTTGCAGAGCATCTTTTGGCATTTATAATACAAAAGAAGAAATTGATGCCTTTATTGATGGCATTAATTTTGTGCGTGAAACTATGGGATTAACTAAGTAATAAGTGGGGCTACTTCATTGGATTTAAAGCAAATTTATTCATCAATTATTATGGAGCACTCAAACAACTCCGAACATAAGCACGAGCTTGAGCATGCCACTCACAACGAGCGCGGGCATAATCCAAGCTGCGGAGATGATATCCAGCTCCACCTTAATATTGATGGTGACATTATTAAAGAGGCTGCGTTTACCGGTCACGGTTGTGCAATTTCTCAGGCTTCTACATCGCTTTTATGTGAACTTATTGAAGGCAAAACGATAGAAGAAGCACGTCTTGCCTGTCAAAAATTTATTGGCATGATTACAGGCGATGAGGACGATATGGATGAGCTTGAAGATATATTAGGCGATGCGGTAGCGCTTCAAAATATTTCAGTTATGCCTCAACGTGTTAAGTGTGCGGTACTTGCATGGCACACTTTAAGTGACATGTTAGAAAAATAAGAGATTATGGTAATCTATTAGCACGATTGTAAAACCAATTACGTAAGGGAGATTTACGCATGGTAGATAAAGAGCTTGTAAAGCAAACTCTAGAGCTCATCAGACCTGCTCTTCAGGCTGATGGCGGAGACGTTTCTTTTGTAGATGTTGATGACCAAGGTATGGTTACTGTAGAGCTTCAAGGCGCTTGCGCTGGTTGCCCTATGAGCCAAATGACCTTAGCTCATGGTGTAGAGCGCGTATTAAGAGAGCGCGTACCAGGCATCACTGGCGTTAAGCCATCTATGTAATTGTTGGCGCAAAGTAGTGTAGAAAAGTAGTAGCTCATGATTTTATCTGACAGGACTATTAAAGAATATCTTGATGAAGGCAAAATTATTATTGAGCCTTTGGATAGAAGTAACATCCAGCCTTCAAGCGTGGATTTAAGAATTGGCGATGATTTTAGAATATTTAGAAATACTAAGTATGCTTTTATCGACCCAACAAAAGAGCTGGTGGATTTAACTGAGCATATTACTGCCACCTACGAAGTGCCATTTATTTTACATCCTGGTGAGTTTGCACTGGGCACTATTTACGAGCGCATTAAGTTACCTAATAATATTGTAGGTAGACTTGAGGGTAAGTCATCTTTGGGCAGATTAGGACTTTTAATTCACTCAACTGCAGGATATGTTGATCCAGGTTGGGATGGTTATCTAACCTTAGAGTTATCAAATATCTCTAATCTTCCAATTTTGCTCAAGCCTGGCATGTAAATTGGCCAAATTACCTTTGAGCAGATGACTACTGATGTTGATATCCCATATGGTGACTCACGTATTAATTCACACTACCAAGGACAGGTAGGAGCCACTCCTTCTAGTCCACTCAAAGAGAGACAAGAGTAATTCAAAGCTTTACCGTTTAAAAGGTTTTTAATCAAAGCCAGAGTGTGAAAACATTCTGGCTCATTTTTTCTCTACAGTAAACGGGTAGTATGTAGTAAGTTATTGTTCATACAAACAGACGAGCTCAAAAGAAAAGAGGTGTTTTGAGCATGAAAAAAGAAATGATAGAGATGTTTTGCCCGCAGTGCGGAATGATGGAGCTAGAACAAGATAGCTTTGATCACTTAATTGTGATGGAAAGAGGCCGTGCGCTTTTTACCTATAGCTGTCCAAACTGTGATGGTAAACTTTCTTCGCTTCAAGATATTCCTGATGAGTTTGAAGGCTATGTAGACGCCCGTTTAAGTGAGCTAGCAAGGCGATATCCAAATTCAAACTTTGAGCGTTTTTGCAGTGATGAGTCTTTAAGAAATGAGGAAGAATATCTTGAGCAATTTAGAGCTGAACTTGCTCAAACCTTCGGAGTAGATGACGCATTGTCGCTCGGTCAAGATAATCCAAACTCTGATTATTAGTTTTTAGACCTGAAAGGTTATTTTTTAAGGTGTGGCTTAATACAATTTACCAGGCACTCGACCCTGTTGCTCTATCAATTGGACCACTAGTTATTAGGTGGTATGGCATAGCCTATCTCTTAGGTTTTATTGCTACTGGCGCTATCATGTGGCAAACCATTAAGCACTGGAAGCTTAGAATTAGCTTTGATGATCTGCTTATGGTTATTTTAGGCTGTGCTATAGGACTACTTATAGGAGCGCGCTTATTTTATGTGGTCTTTTATGGGGCGGGCTACTATCTTGAAAATCCGCTTGAAATTATCATGTTAAACCACGGCGGTATGTCCTTTCATGGAGGACTCATTGGTGCGATAGTGGGCGGCTATATTAGTGCACGCTACCTTAACTTATCCTTTGTAACGCTTGCAGACCTTGCAGCAATCGGTGCACCAACTGGTCTCTTTTTTGGACGCATTGCAAACTTTATCAATGGCGAGCTGTGGGGTAAGCCTACAGATCTGCCTTGGGCAGTTGCCTTTGAGTCTGGGGGAGGAATCTTTAGACACCCTTCCCAGCTCTATGAGGCAACACTTGAGGGTCTCGTAATATTTATCATCCTCTTTGCAATCTCTAGAAAGCTCCCTCCAAAACCTCAGGGATTTTTTATTGGACTTTTTATCACACTCTACGGTGTGTTTAGGTTTTTGATTGAATTTGTGCGCGTGCCAGACGCTCAACTTGGCTATCTCTTTGGCTTTATTACCATGGGCCAGATTCTCAGCCTGCCTCTGATAGTTATAGGAATAGTTATTTTGCTCGTTTCTCGAAGATGGGGCTTTCCTCAAAGAGACTACACAGTATATGGAAGCAAAGAGTAATTTGTAGTATTGTTAACAAGTTACTAAGTAAAATTTAGATAGGAGTAAAGATGTCCGGACACTCTAAATGGGCTACTACTAAACACAGAAAGGGAGCGCAAGACGCTAAGCGTTCTGCATTGTTTGGTAAGCTTGCAAGACAAATCACTGTAGCTGCTAAAGAGGGCGGAGATCCTAACCCGGATAATAATGCTTCTTTAGCTGCCGCAATTTCTAAGGCTAAGTCATACTCACTACCAAACTCAAACATTGAAAACGCAATTAAGAATGCCTTTGGTAGAGATGCTAATGCTGCAGCCTTTGAAAACGTTGTATACGAGGGCTACGGTCCAGCAGGCATTGCAGTATATGTTGAATGCTTAACTGACAACCGTAACAGAACAGCCTCAGACGTTCGCTCTTCTTTTACTCACTCAGGCGGAAACCTTGGAACTTCTGGTTCTGTGGCATTTCAGTTTGAGCGAAAAGGTGAGATTGTTATCGATAAGTCAGAAAACGAAGACTTAAGCGAAGATGACCTTATGATGGCCGTTGCTGAAGCTGGCGGAGAAGACTATGAGGATAACGAAGACGGCTGGACAGTGTATACCGAGGCTACAGACCTTAAAGCAGTAGAAGATGGCCTTGGCGAGCAAAACGTTAAGGTTAAGGGTTCAGAGCTTACTATGATTCCGGTAACTACCACTCAGGTAAGTGTAGGAGACGCTAAAAAGGTAATGCGTCTGGTTGATAAGCTCGAAGACCTAGATGACGTACAAAACGTCTACCACACCATGGAGATGACTGACGAGATTGTAGAAGCTCTCGACGAATAAGTTTTTCATCTCAAAGATTTTATACAGTGCTTAAGACCTCCCTTGGGGAGGTCTTTTTTCTTATCAGAAATAATTATGTAGCTCGATTACTATTATTCTTATCGGGAATGATATGTCCTAGATTAAAATTCGTTTTCAAATATTGAGAGGCGTATATGGGCATTTTTAAACGATTGGGGCTCTTACTTTCAAGTATTGCCACGCTGCTAGTTTTAGCATTTATTCTCATTGTTTTAACCAACTATATGAATTGGGGAAGTTATCTTATTAACGCAATTGTCTACCCAGTTGGTTGGTATATCCTTCTTGCACTCATGGCAATAGCTGCACTTTTTGCAATTATCACCCTACTTCGTGCAATCTTTACTCAAGGTAAAAAGAAGAGATTAGTTGCTAAAAAAGAGCTTGGAGAAATAGAGATTTCTCGTTCAGCTCTTGAAAACACCGTAAGAAGAACCATTGAGTCCCAGCCAGGTATTGTTTCAGAGTATGAGTCAGTTGCAGTAAAAAGCGGGTCAAATCCTTCGATGAGTGTTCAGGCTCGTGTTGTTGTAGACCCAGACCTTTCTACTCCTGATGCTGCAAGCGCCCTTCAAGAAACTATTAAAAATGAGCTTGAGCGCTTTACTGGCGTAAGTGTTTCAAGCGTAGATTTGCAATTTTTTGATCCTAAAGTAGATCAAGTAAACGCATAAGGACTGAGTAGATAGGAGGGCATGTATATGAATCAAACACCTGATCAAAACCAAGGTATTGAGCTTGCTAATGGCGATAATGCTCAAGCTCCATTTACTCAAAGCGTAAAAGAGCAAAAACCTTCAAGATTTGCACTGTGGTGGGATAGAAATGCTAGCGAGTTTGGCAAGTTTTATAAGCGTAACACCGCTGCAATTTGGCTTGGTATTGTAGGTTTTATTATCGCGGTTTCAATATTTAGCATTGGCTTTTTTCAAACGTTACTCTTTTGTATTTTGATTTTAGCGGGAATTATTATTGGCCAGTATATTGATGGCAAACCAAAAATTATATTGTTCTTTACTCGTCTATTTAATAAAAGACGCTAAAGATAGCAAGACTAACTAGTTAAGAGAGGATGTTTAAGCATGGCAGAAAACAAAGAGCTCCAAAAGACACCAGAGGTTCAATACAGCGAAAGCTTAGATTTTGATGACAGCGTAGTTGAGAAAATCGTTGCAATTACCTGCCAAGAAGTTGATGGTATCGTTGAGATGAAGGGTGGCATTTTATCAGCTATCCAAGAGGGCTTTGGCGGCACTGACTTTACTAAGGGTGTAGATGTTGAACTCGTTGAAAAGATGGCTGAGATTAACCTTTCAATCATCATGGAGTACGGTAAAGAGGCTCCAAAAATCTTTAACGAGCTCAAGAGCGTAATCACCAGAAACATTAAAGAAATGACTGGTCTTGGCATTAGAGAGCTAAACGTAAGAGTTGTTGACGTGCTCACTCGTGACGAGATCCAAAAGCGTCAAAAGCAAGCTCGCGAAGAAGAGCAAAAGTCAGCTGAATAAGCATAAGGCCTTTTAGCTCTTTTTAGCTGCTATACCTATCAAGCATCCGTCTTATTTAAGGCGGGTGCTTTTTTCTTGCACATAATTTGAACACATTTTGCTAGCAATAAGCTATAGCTTGCTATCTATAAAAACGAATGCTATATAAAAATAGAAGGTAGATATAGTTAAATCAAATTCAAAAATTAACAAACTCTCTCAATTCTCGCACCCTTTTAGCTTGACCATCGCAGTCAATACCGGCTAATCTACCCTAGCGCGCAAATAGTGATAGCTTAAATTGATTACCAATTTGGTTATCGAAGAATTTGAAGGAACATAACTAACGTGATTGAAGTAGAGAACATAACAAAAGTTTTTAACACGCAAAGCGGAGACCATCATGCTTTGCATGAAGTGAGCTTGAGTATTCAAGATGGAGACATCTTTGGAATCATTGGAATGTCAGGTGCTGGTAAGTCAACGCTCGTGCGCTGCCTCAATCTCCTTGAAAAGCCTAGCTCCGGAAAGATTGTGGTAGATGGAACAGATATCACAAAGCTTAAGGGAAAGGACTTGAGGGATTATCGCCAAAACATTTCGATGATCTTTCAAAACTTCAATCTGTTCTCACAAAAGACAGTGCTTGAAAATGTTATTTTTCCACTGCTTGTTGCGGGAAAGAAAGATGGTGCAAAACAAAAAGGTTTGGAACTGCTTGACAAAGTAGGACTTGCAGAGAAAGCTGATGCCTACCCTTCACAGCTTTCAGGAGGACAAAAGCAGCGAGTTGCCATAGCTCGCGCGCTTGCTAATGACCCTTGCTACATCCTTTGTGATGAGGCAACTTCTGCACTTGATACCTTGACAACTAACCAAATCTTAAAGCTACTCAGAGATATTGCAGCCAACTTAGGTGTGACCTTGATAGTAATTACCCACTCAATGGATGTGGTTGAAAAGATTTGTAACAAAGTTGCAGTCTTAGATGACGGAAGAATTGTTGAAAGTGGCAGTACTAAGACCGTATTTAGTACTCCACAAGAGTACATTACCAAGCAGCTTCTTGGACAAGTTAGGTGGGATGCATAAATGGATATTCAAGCATTCTTACAAGAATTTGGTCCGCTTCTTGGTCAAGGAACCTTGCAGTCACTGGTCATGATTGTGATTCCAACACTTTTGGCCTATGTGATTGGTCTTCCTTTAGGTGTGCTCTTATCGATAACAAAGAAGGGTGGCCTAAAGCCATTGCCCGTCTTTAATGCGATTTTGGCCTGGGTGATAAATATTGGAAGATCCATTCCATTTATCATCCTGATGGTTGCAATTATTCCGCTTACCAACCTGATTGCGGGTACTGCTATTGGAACCCAGGGAGCAATTTTTCCATTGCTTGTGGCAACCATTCCTTTTGTTGCTCGTATGGTTGAGCAGTCAATCGAAGAGGTTGACTTAGGTATGGTTGAGGCATCTCAAGCTTATGGAGCCTCTCTTGGTCAAACCATTTGGCACGTGATTATCCCCGAAGCTTTGCCTTCAATTATTAGAGGATTATCAATTACCATGATTACCCTCTTTGGTTACTCGGCAATTGCGGGCGCTATTGGTGCTGGTGGTTTAGGTGATATTGCTATTCGTTACGGATACTATCGCTATAACCAAAGCGTCATGATTGCATCCATCGTGCTTTCAGTTATTTTGATTCAAATTATTCAAACTGTATGTGAGCTATTAGTTGTAAAAATTGATAAGCGTAATGCTTAAGAGTTTAAAGGATTAGAAAAAATGTTTAAGAAGAAATCACTTGCACTGATTTTAAGTGCAATCGTAGCAAGCGCACTTGCACTTGCTCTGAGCGCTTGCTCATCAAATGGTTCAGAAAAAGCAGAACAAGCATCTGAAGATGGATCCAAGGCTGCTGAGAGCGCTCAAGTGCTTAAGGTTGGAGCTTCTCCATCACCACACGCTGAGATTTTAAAGGCTGCTATTCCTGAGCTAGAAAAAGAGGGCGTTAAGCTTGAGGTTGTAGAGTTTACTGACTACATCCAACCAAACGTTGCTCTCTCAAACAAAGAGCTTGATGCAAACTACTTCCAACACAAGCCATACCTTGATAACTACAACAAGGAAAACAAAACTGATCTTGAGGTTGTAGTACCTGTTCACTTTGAGGCAATGGCTGTATATGGTGGTAAGTCTAAGGACTTAGCAAACGTAGCTGACGGTGCTCAAATTGCAGTACCAAATGACCCAACCAATGAGGCACGTGCGCTTCTCCTCCTCCAAGAGCAAGGACTTCTCAAGCTTAAGGATGGCGCTGGTCTTGAGGCTACCCCTAAAGACATTGTAGAAAACCCAAAGAACATTAAGTTCGTTGAGGTTGAGGCTGCTGCTGTTCCTGCATCACTAACTTCTGCAGACTTTGCAGTTATCAATGGTAACTATGCATTAGGTGCAGGTCTTAACCCTAAGGATGCCCTAGCTGTTGAGTCAGTTGAGTCTGAGGCTGGAAAGACCTACTCAAACTATCTCGTAGCTCGTCCTGACAACAAGGATTCTGAGAGCATCCAAAAGCTTGCTAAGGTGCTCAACTCTGAGGCTATTGCTAAGTTCATCAACGATACTTACTCAGGTTCTGTACTTCCAGCATTCTAAGTCACTTCCTTACATAAGTGAGTAAACTTATCCTCAAGGTTTGTCCCTATAAAGAGACAGACTTTGAGGATTTTCTTTTTTGGATATATATAATTTATCGAACTCCTAAAAAAGAAAGAAGAATATATGTCCAAACTTGTGACCATGGCAAATGCTGTACTTTCTGACATGGAAAAAACTTACGAAAAGCGCGTTCAATTGTATAAAGAATTTCACCAAATTCCTGAGCTTTCAATGCAGGAGTACGAGACCTCCAAAAAGATTAAAGAGCTGGTTAAAGCTATGGGACTTGAGCCTATTGAAGTTGGTAAACGGGAGTTGCGGTCGTCTTAGAAAACGGTGAGGGTGCTACGGTAGCGCTCAGAGCTGATATTGATGGGCTTCCTATGGCTGAGCACTCTGGTAAAGCCTATGAGTCTGATGCAAAACAGACCGATGAAAAGACTGGAAATACTACCCCTGTAGCTCACAGCTGCGGCCATGACGTGCACATCATGGGACTTATTGGAGCACTTGAGGCTTTTAACTTTCATAAGGATGCCTGGTCAGGGACACTTATCGCAATCTTTCAGCCGGGCGAGGAGTGCTCTGGCGGTGCTCAATCAATGATCGATAATGGGCTTAAATATAAAATCCCTCTGCCAGATGTCTATTTTGGACAGCATGTACTTGGAGTTATTCCGGGTGCGCATGTGGGGACAAAACCGGGTGCAGTATTTACCACAGCCTCATCCATCAAGATTAAGCTCTTTGCTAAGGGCTCTCACGGATCTATGCCACACTTTGGAATTGATCCGATTGTACTTGCTGCACACATTATCTTGCGTTTGCAGTTCATTGTGTCTCGCGAGATCAACCCAAATGAAATGGCAGTTATTACGGTTGGAAGAATTGACGCGGGTACTAAGTCAAACATCATTCCTGATGATGCAACACTCTACTTAAATACGCGCGCCTACAATCAAGATGTTGCAGATAAGCTTCATGCCTCAATTGAGCGTGTAGTAAAAGGTGAGTGTGAGGCTTCAGGATGTCTGAAGGCTCCTGAGATTGAATACTACGATGAGTATCCGCTTACACTTAATAATGATGAGGCCTATGAGCAGGTATCTTCTGCCTTTGATGAATACTTTGGTGAGAGGCACCTTAAACTTCCTACTCAAACTGCCTCAGAGGACTTCTCGATAATTCCTGATGCTCTAGGAGTTCCTTACTGCTACTGTAGTATTGGTGGCTTTAAAGATTATGAGAATGCTCCAGGAAACCACAATCCAGCCTTTGCACCGGATATTGAGTGCAGCCTTGATACCGGTATGGAAAGCTTAGTAGTAGCTGCCTGCTCAAGCTTTGTGCGTGATATTCAAGAATAGGTAGTAGATCTGAGCTTGCTGCTCAATTTTTTGCATGAGATAAAAGGCAGTATCGGGGTCGTCTGAAAAACTTACGGCCCCATGCTTTTCTAGAAGGCAGGAGTTATAGCCTTTACTTAAAGATGCTGCCTTTTGAGCAAGTTCTAAACTTCCCGCAGGACTAAAGGGAATAAGGGGAGTTTTTCCTGGAAACATGATCGCCTCGTCCAAAAAATCACTGGAGATTTCTTTTCCCGCAGCTGCGAAGGCAGTGGCATATACTGGGTGAGCATGTATTACGCAGTTAATTGCAGGGCGTGCCTTATAAATTTCTAAGTGAAGGCTTGCCTCTGAAGAAGCTTTGAGTTTACCCCCAACTTGTTTGCCGTCAAGCTCTAAAAAGACAATGTCTTCTGGCTTCATCTCACTCTTATTTTTCATGGTAGGACTTATTGCAATAGTGCCACTTTCAAGGCGGATAGAAATATTGCCGTCATGTCCTGCAACCAGCCTTTCTTGAGCAAGTCTTTTGCCAAGTTCACAAATTTTTTCTTGAGCACTATCTTTTTGCATGGGCAAGGCCTTCTTTAAAATCTTGAGTAATAAGTCCTGAGTCTAAGATAAAGCCGGTGATTAAGGAGGCATCAATCACATCAAAGGCGGGGTTAAAAATCTGAGCCCTCGTGTATATCATAGGCTCTTTATACCACATAGAGCGCACTTCTTCTTGATCTCGCATCTCTATAGGAATCTCTTTACCTGAGCGTGCGCTTAAATCTATTGTTGATGCTGGAGCAGCTACATAAAAGGGCACCTTATAGTAGTTAGCTACAATTGCAAGGTTTGAGCTTCCCACCTTATTTGCGCTATCCCCATTTGCAGCTATGCGGTCAGCGCCAACAATTACCATGTCGATGTTGCCTTCACTCATCAAAATAGATGACATAGAGTCGCAGAGCACCATTGTGTCTATACCAGCCTGAGTAAGTTCAAAGGCAGTAAGGCGCGCTCCTTGGAGGAGGGGGCGGGTTTCATCGGCATAAACTTTAAGGGAAATGCCTCTTTCATGTGCAAGATATATTGGCGCAAGCGCTGTACCGTATTTAACTGTGGCAAGGCGTCCTGCATTACAGTGGGTAAGAATGCCCATGCTTTCTTTGATAAGAGGAAAGCCTGCCTCAGCAATTTTTCTGCAGCGTGAGATGTCATCTTCATAAATTTCTAGTGCACGCCTTTGGAGTGTCTCTTGAAGTTTAGGCGCGCTTAAGTGAGATGCAGTCTTTATGCAGTCAAGCATTTGCGAGAGGGCCCAGTCAAGATTTACTGCGGTAGGACGTGAGCT
Organism: Coriobacteriales bacterium; assembly: GCA_029983705.1. Taxonomy (GTDB): domain Bacteria; phylum Actinomycetota; class Coriobacteriia; order Coriobacteriales; family JAEZZM01; genus JASBYZ01. The sequence goes on along the minus strand of JASBYZ010000025.1, from coordinate 5,887 downwards.
TTCAAGGTATAAAGCCTGCTCTGTAAGGTAGTTTGCAAGTGTAAGAGATGATATAGCTGGATCTTTTTTGAGCGCACGCTTTGCAAAGACACTTATCGCAAGCGCCGCACACACCCCAATAGCTGGGGCACCTCTAACCTTTAACTTGTGAATTGCCTCAAAAAACTCAGTGGGTTCACTGAGCCTAATCACTTCAAGCTTACGCGGCAGCTTTGTTTGATCGATAATCTCAACTGCGAGGCCATCAGCGCTCAGTGCAAGGCTTTCTTTGGCTGCATCCACAAGTCATACACTCCTTAGGTGGGCTTTTACATATTATTTACCACTCGTGATGATTATAAGACGATTAAAAATTTTTTATTGAGTGGCCCTTTACCTACTTAGTATAATGATTATTTATTAGAACTTAAGCTTAAGACCATTTAGAAGGGACTTAAATGTTAGGTGTTCACGATAAAGAATCCGCACTCAAGGCTCTAGAAGAGCATGATGTTCACTTTGTTCGATTTCTTTTTACTGACGTATTAGGTAATTTAAAGGCATTTGAACTCACCCGAGATCAAATTGATGCAGCTTTTGATGAAGGTATGGGTTTTGATGGATCATCAATTCAAGGTTTTGCCCGCATTGAAGAATCAGACATGGTGGCGTATCCAGATCCAACAACCTTAACAATCCTTCCTGGTCTTTCTAATGGTAAAAAGGCCGCTTCTATGTTTTGTGACGTGGTAAACCCAGATGGCACTCCCTATGCAGGAGATCCTCGCCAAGCACTTAAGCGTGTACTCAAGAAGGCTGACGAGATGGGCTATACCTTTAATATTGGTCCTGAGCTTGAGTTTTTCTACTTTGAAAATGAAAAAGATCCAACTCCAATTGAAAACGGTGGCTACTTTGATATGACGCCAATGAATAAGGCAACAGATATCAGACGTGCTACTGTTCTTGCACTTCAGGAAGCTGGAATTACGGTTGAGTACTCACAGCATGAGTGTGGTAATTCTCAGCACGAAATTGACTTAAGATACAAAGATGCACTTCACATGGCAGATACCGTTATGATGTATCGCTTGATTGTTAAAGATATTGCAAACGCGTATGGAGCTTACGCATCATTTATGCCAAAGCCGATCCAAGATGAGGCAGGTAACGGTATGCATGTTAACCAGTCTCTCTTTGATAAGGACGGAAATAACATCTTCTTTGATAAAGAAGATGAGAAGGGCTATTTCTTATCTGACTTTGCACAGCACTACATTGCAGGTCTTTTAAAATATGCACCTGAGTTTTGTGCAGTAACCAACCAGTACGTTAATTCATATAAGCGTCTGGTAACCGGCTATGAGGCACCAGTCTATATTACCTGGGCACGTAGAAACCGCTCAGCTTTAGTAAGAATTCCTCTCTATAAGCCTGGCAAGGGCAAGGCTACACGCGTTGAGATGAGAAATCCAGATCCTGCATGTAACCCCTATCTTGTATTTGCGGTAATGCTTGCAGCAGGACTTAAGGGTGTAGAAGATAAGCTCGAGCTTCCTAAAGAGGTAAGCGATGATGTATTTACCTACACCGATGCCCAGCTTAAAGAGGCGGGTATTGAAACCTTACCGGGAGACCTTTCTCGCGCAGTTGATAAGTTTGAAAAGTCAGAGCTTATGCGTGAAACTCTTGGAGACCATATTCATGAGTACTTTATTAAAAATAAACGCGCAGAATGGGCAGAATATAGGTCAAGCGTAACTCAATGGGAGCTTAAGCGATATCTTCCATTGCTTTAAAAAAGCTCACTTAAAATAAGGTATAAAGTTTAGTAAGCTTAAGTACGCCGAGAAAATTTTAGGTGTACTTAAGCTTTTTTGTTTTGGAGGTAGGTTAGCGATATGGCACGTGATGTAAAAACTATTGCAGTAATTGATGGAAACTCTTTGATGCACCGAGCCTATCACTCAATGCCTCCTACACTCGTTTCTCCTGAGGGTAAACCTACTAATGCGGTTTCAGGATTTATCTCAATGCTGCATAAGCTGATAACTGACTTTGAGCCAGATGGCATAATCTGTGCCTTTGATAAGGGAAAGCCGCAATTTAGAATTGATATGCTTGAGCGCTATAAGGCTCAGCGTCCAAGAATGGACGATGAGCTACGTGTTCAGTTTCCTATGATCCATAGTATTTTGGAGTCTCTTGCAATTCCTATTGTTGAACTTGAAGGCTGGGAGGGAGACGATATCTTAGGAACCTTAGCGCGCCAGGGTGAAGAAGCTGGCTATGAGATGCTACTGGTTACTGGAGATAGGGATGCCTACCAGCTTGCTACCGATAAGGTAACTATCATTGCAAACAAAAAAGGCATGTCTGACATTAGAAGAATTACCCCTCAAGCGGTAGAGGAACTCTACGGCTTAGGTCCTGATAGAATTCCTGATTTTTACGGACTTAAGGGAGATAGCTCAGATAACATTCCAGGAGTTCCAGGTATTGGCGAGAAAAAAGCTTCTCAGCTCTTAAGTGAGTACCACACCCTAGAAAATCTCTTAGACCATGCCGATGAGGTCAAGGGCAAGATGGGCGAGAATTTAAGAATTCATATGGAGGACGCCCGTGTTTCTAAACAGGTGGCAACCATTTTAACTAACGCCCCAATTGAGCTTGACTTTGTAGACTCAAAGTTTCCAAACTTTGATCCAGATACCATGCGTGAAGCCTTTAGTGCACTGGGCTTTAACAGCCAAACCCAGCGCTACCTCAATTTAGTTCAGGGAGATGCTGCTAAAGACTTAAAGCAAAAGGCACTTGCAAACTTTATTACCACCCCACAATTTGAGGGCTCTGAAGCTTTAGAGTTTTTAGATAAGCATATGGCAACTGCTAAGACCTTCTCGGTACTTGCAAAAAGTGATGAGCAGGATAGCTTATTTGGTACAAACCTTACGCTTTATATAGGATCAAATGAGGGAGTAGCAAAATTTGAGGGCGATGAGGCTAAGGAAGCGCTCGTAAAGATTGTTAAGCGCGCTCACTTTCTTGCCTTTGACCTCAAAGAGCTTCTCGAAAAAGTCCTTCCAAGTGACTCAGCGACTGAGGCACTTGTAAGCTATCAAGAAATGAAGCCAGAAAACTACTTTGACCTTTCTGTAGCGGCCTATCTGCTTGATTCTTCTCGCTCTACATACACCCTTGACTACATGCTCAACAGCTACTTCTCTCTCACACTTCCTGAGGCCACAAAAGAGATATCTCAAGAAACTTTGGAGGTAGCAGCAATTTATGCGCTGTATGAGCCAATGCTTAAGGCGCTTAAAGATGATGAATCATATGAGTTGTATAGAACAATCGAGCTTCAGCTTGTGCCAGTACTCGTGCAGCTTGAAAGAAACGGTATGGCACTCGACTTAGAGCAGCTTAAAGTATACTCCCAAGATCTGGGCGCACAAATTGATGCGCTTGCAAAAGAGATTTATGAGATAAGTGGTGAGGAGTTTAACATTGACTCACTAAAGCAGCTCTCCCACATACTCTTTGAGGTGATGGGACTTCCAGCCACCAAGAAAACTAAGAGTGGCTACTCAACTGATGCTTCAGTACTTGAGGGTCTTAAAGCCCACTCAGAAATTGCAGAAAAGATTATTGATTACCGCGAGCGCACAAAGTTAAAGAGCACCTATATTGATGCCCTACCAAAACTTATTAAAGAAGATAAGCGCGTTCATACCTCATACAACCAAACTGTGGCTGCTACCGGCAGACTATCCTCTTCTAATCCAAACCTCCAAAACATTCCGGTAAGAACTGAGCTTGGCAGAAAAATTAGAGAGTCCTTTGTAGTAGAAGAGGGAAACGTATTTTTATCGGCAGACTATTCTCAAATTGAGCTGAGATTGCTTGCACACCTTTCGGGCGATGAGGGCCTTATCAATGCCTTTAAACACGGCAGAGACTTTCACGCAAATACGGCAAGTGCGGTATTTGATGTACCGGTAGATGTGGTAAGTCCAGAGATGCGCTCAAAGGCTAAGGCTGTTAACTTTGGAATTGTATACGGTCAGCAGGCCTACGGACTTTCTCAGTCACTGGGCATTGCCTATGATGAGGCTCAAGAGATGATTGACAGATATTTCTCAATCTATCCAAAGGTAAGAGAGTATCTTGACTCATGTGTGGAGTTTGCAATAGAACATGGCTGGATAGATACCATGTTTAAGCGCAAACGCCACCTTCCAGATATCTTCTCTAAAAACAGAGCTACCAAAAACTTTGGTGAGAGAACGGCTATGAACCACCCAATGCAGGGAAGTGCGGCTGACATTATTAAAATTGCCATGATCAATGTCCAAAAGAGGCTTATTGAAGATGGCTATAAGGCTAAAATGATTGTACAGGTACACGACGAACTTGACTTTGATTGTCCAAAAGATGAACAAGAAAAACTTGCCTTAATGGTTAAAGAAGAGATGCAAAACGCAGTTGAGTTAAAGGTTCCTCTAGAGGTATCTATCTCAAGTGCAGATAACTGGGCGGAGGCAAAATAAGTGAGAGGTGCAGGCGCACTTGCAGTATGGATTATTGCTCTATTTGTCACACTTATAGCAGTAGTTTGCTCAATTAACATTCACCTTCAAAGAAGCGTTGAAGATAAAATCTTGTCCTTAAATGACAGTAAAAATATTTCAGCTGAGGCAATCGTTGTCTTAGGCGCTAAGGTCCATGAGGATGGCCGTCCATCTCTCATGCTTAAAGATCGTCTTGAGTGTGCCTACGATTTATACAGGCAAGGGGTTGCTAAAAAGATCATCTGCTCTGGTGATCATGGACAAGAAGCCTATGATGAGACGGGTAATATGAAGGCCTACTTAGTTAAAAAGGGAATACGTCCAGACGATATCTTTGAAGATCATGCGGGTTTTTCTACCTATGATACGGTCTACAGAACCAAGGCTATCTTTGGAGTAAATCGCGCCTGTTATGTAAGTCAGGAGTATCACCTCTATAGAACCCTTTATATTTCTGATGAGCTTGGCCAAGAGTCTTTTGGCGTCATCTGTGACAGACAAATTTATCAAGGTCAGAGCATGCGCGATGTTAGGGAGCTCATTGCCCGCACCAAAGACTTTGTTAAATCAAAGGCTAAGCCTCATCCAAAGTATCTGGGCGAGAAAATAGATATCAGTGGGAGTGGCTCTCAAACTGATGATTAGGATACAATAAAAGGGTTACTTGAGCAGTATCATTTAGGGGAAAGGACTTGCTCGTGCTTGATGCAGTAGAGTTTCCAGAAAAAATGGACAAAGAAAAATACCATCAAAGGCGAGAAGAGCTGCAAGAAAAACTGGTCTTGCTCCAGCAAAGATGCAGCTTAGAAGGTCTCCCTGTTGTTATAGTACTTGAGGGGTGGAGTTCTTCTGGTAAGGGTTCTCGCATCTCTGACTTAGTGGTAGACCTTGATCCGCGCCTCTTTAAGGTTCATACCACTGAAGATCCAATTGGCTATGAGAATAGACTTCCCTTTATGTCTCGATTCTGGTCAAGAATTGGTGCGCACGGGACTATGACCATTTTTGACCAGGCCTGGTATGAGGCAGCTGCTCGCACAATTGTTGATGTCTACGATAAGTCACGCCTTACCTTAAAAGATCTCACCAAACTTGGCGAGGCAGCACACATGGATAAGTCAAGTCCGCTTTCAAAAGATCAAAAGCCAAGTGCTAATTCTAAAAATGTTGACCAGCTTGCATCAAATAGAATTTATGAGCATATTTCTTCGATTAGATCGATAGAAGATCAGCTCGTTGCAGATGGATACCTTCTCGTTAAGTTTTTCTTGCACATTAGTGAAGAAACTCAGCGTGAGCGCTTTGTTAAGTTGATGCTTGATCCTAAAACAAGCTTT
>JASBYZ010000024.1 GCA_029983705.1 Coriobacteriales bacterium | reverse complement strand
AGCGTAATCACAAGACATATAAAAGCCCTTTTACTGATTGTAGTAAGCATAGCTACAGCACTGGTGTGTTTAGCACCAGCTGCTGCGCTTGCTAAAGACTACAGCATGCCTCAGGTTGACCAAGATGTAACCATTACAAAAGATGGTTCTATTCATGTAGTCGAAATTAGAACCTTTGATTTTGATGGTCAATTTAGCGGGGTTTATTGGCAGGATAGTACGCCTCGGGGCTCAAGCTTTGAGCTTAAGTCTGTATCAGAGGTACTCCCTGATGGAAGCCTTAATTATTTCAAGCCAGTAGATGAAGATAATCCTAGCTATAATTCCTATGCGCTTACTCTACATGACAGCACTTATTTAATAGGCCTTATGTTTAATAAAGAAAACACTAAGACTGCGTTTAGAATTGAATATGTTATTCATAACGCTGTTACGGCTTATGCTGATGTAGCTGAACTGTACTGGAAGTTTATTGGCCCAGCGTGGGAAAAAGATTCTCAAAACGTAACTACTCGTTTTCACTTTGAAACAAGCCCTGAAGAAATTAAAGCGGGCGAGAATGTCCACGCCTATGGTCACGGAAGCCTAAACGGAAATATCGAATTTGCTCAAGATGGAATTGTCTATAAGCTTCCATATGTAAATTCAGGTCAATTTGCTGAAGCTCGTATTCTTTTTCCTCTCTCCTTTGTTCCAGAAAAAACACCTGGAGATACTGAAAAATATCAGGAGATTTTAAACCAAGAAAAAGAATGGGCGCAGATTACAAATAAAAAGCGTGCTGAGGCTAAACTCTTTTACTACGGAAAGTCAATTGCCCTTATAGCTGTAGTTGGACTTTTGTTCCTCTACACCTTACGTAACTTCTTTAAGTACGGAAAAGAATATAAGCCTGAGTTCCAAGGCAAATATTTTAGAGAAAAGCCTTCAGAACTACACCCTGCTATTCTTGGTGCGTTTTGGAGGGGTGGCTCTAACACAGATGACTTTTCTGCAAGTTTACTGCGACTCAGTTCAATGGGCTATATAGATCTTGAAAAAAGAACTCAGCAAACTCAAGGGCTCTTTGGATCTTCCTTTGGTTCTAAAGTTGAAGATGACTACATTCTTTACAATAAAGTTAATGACATCAATTCGATTGAAGACCCTATTGATAAAGAGACAATGCGCCTGCTCTTTACTGTTTTTGCTAAGGGTAAGGATAGCTTGCGCTTTAGTGATATTAAGCGTTTTGCCAAAACTCAAAACGAGAGATATATTAAAAATTATCAGGACTGGTTTGAAACAGTTAATCTAGCTAAAGATGCTGATTTCTATGAAGAAGAAAGCTCAAGTAAAAAATTTATAAGTAGAGGAATTCTTATTCTCTGCTTTATTTTAGTAGCTGTGGCCTTTGCAAGTGGTATTAGTACTAACATACCAATTACCATCATAAGTCTTGTTATTGCAGTTGTTCTTACTATTGCAATTGGCGTGATGACAAAATACATGGATAGAAAAACTAAACCTGCAACTGAGCTACACGCAAAGCTTGGAGCACTTAGAAATTGGCTTGAAGACTTCACGCTCTTAAATGAAGCTCCTCCTACCCACGTAAAGGTATGGCAAGAGCTGATTGTTATGGCAGTAGTATTAGGTGTTGCCGATAAGGTAATTGCACAACTTAAAACTACCATGCCTCAAATACTTGAAGATCCTCAAATTATGCCAATGACCATGTGGTATGTAGGTGACTTTGGAACCCCAATGAACAGCCTAAACAGCACCTTTACTGCATCTGAGCAAATTGCCCAAACAATAGCTGCTCAAGAGCTCGCCCAGTCTGTTTCATCATCTGATTGGGGCGGCGGCGGAGGCTTCTCCATTGGTGGAGGCGGCGGCTTTGGCGGCGGCGGAGGCGGCGCGTTTTAGAAGCTTTCTTAGAGCATGGTGGTTTTTTAACAGCTACCATGCTCTTTTAATTTCAGTATTTAGTGTGAGAAAAAATAATAATAACTTTGCTTCGCTTTACCTAAGTTTAAATTTACGGTATCATTCTCAAGCTGGTAAAAAATGGAGTGCTGACCGAGAGGCCGAAGGTGCTCGCCTGCTAAGCGAGTAAGGGAGCAAAACTCCCTTCTGGGGTTCAAATCCCCAGCACTCCGCCAGTTTTGTTGAATCGATGATTATGATTGACAAGCTTTTTAGATGGTGTAATCATAATTAGGTTATCAAGTTTGCGGCGTTACCTCAGCTGGATAGAGGGTCTGACTACGAATCAGAACGTCATAGGTTCGAATCCTATACGCCGCACCACTTCTTTTATTCCAAGCTAAATTCTTTTACTAAATTAATAATTATTTTTGTCCTATAGCTCTACAAACACCTCTACTTAAAACATCTTATTCCAAGTTCCAGGACCTACCTTACCATCAGCTCTTAGTCCTCTTGAACGTTGGAATGCTACTACAGCACTGTGAGTACCAGATCCAAATAGACCGTCTGAATATAGACCTAATCTCTGCTGAATCTTTCTAATAGCAGGTCTATCACTTGAATTCTCATATCCGTTATGAGAAGCGTAGTTAATACCAAGATTTCCGTAACAGTGGCCACGAGGTAGTAAAAAGCTATTTCCTCCATAAACACTACCACCATCAGTATTAAAGATAATAGATCTCCATGTTGAAGGTCCTACCTTACCGTCCGTTGTAAGACCATACTTAGTTTGGAAACTTACTACAGCATTGTGTGTGCCATTTCCAAATAATCCATCAGCACTCAGCCCAAGTTTTCTTTGAATGCCTCTAATGGCTGGTCTATCTGATGCATTTACGTGTCAATTATGAGATGCATATGCTATACCAAGCTTGCCATAACAATGCCCTGATGGAAGTTTAAACGCTCCAGTATATGTTGAGCCATCATCATAGCCACTAGAGCTTCCACCTGAACTAGAACCACCATCTCGCTTTTCTCTCAGAGCATTCCAGGTATTTCTACCTACCTTACCATCTTGGCTTAGGCCCTTTTGAGCTTGAAAAGCAAGTACTGCTTGATGAGTAGTCTCTCCAAACCTACCATCAGAAACTAAGTTTAGTGCTTCTTGGATGTATTCGATATAAGGCCCAGCTATCAGAAATACCGTTATAAGACTGGTATCCACCTTTAGCAAATACCCAGCCTGAAGGGAGAGGAAAGTCTGGCATAGGCTGACCAACTGGTGGGAGGCTAGAATCAGGATAATAGATAAAATCAGGGTTATGTTTATATTCCGCATATAATGGACGTACGAAATAACTTATAGTGTATTCCATTCCACCCATTACTCCGCTTTTTTCGCGAACTTTTTTATGGACACCGTTTCCGTGGTTATCAGAATTGAGAGATCCAGCTTCTGAGGTGTTTCCTTCAATTGTTATAATTGAGCCATCACCTCTATTCTTATAAACTAATCCTGTATGATGAAGCGTTTTACTATTATAGTGAATGAAAAATATATCCCCTGGTTTTGCATCAGAAATATTTTTATATACTTGAACTCCACTTAAAACGGTTAATTGATCATAAAAATTTTGTACATTTGCAGTCTTAATGTTTCCAATATCTAGTAGCGAATTAGCATGCTTGAAAACCCACCGTACGAATACTGTGCACCAATGATATTCTATTTTGACGATATTGCCATTTTTATCTTCTTCATAATGATCTTTAACTGGTTTTCCATAAAATTCATCATTGTATTTAACTTGATGTCCATCTTAACCTAAGACACCAAATTCTTTTTGCGCTACATTTAACACAGTGGTTAACATAGTAAACCTCCTAAAAGGGATAAATTAATGAATAAAATAATTAGAATAATCATTTTATTATTTATATTATTAGTAGTTTCTTCTTGTATAAAACAAAATGATTTAAGTAGTTCATTTAATTTAAAAACACTTTCTTATTCGCAAAATTCAAATAAAGTCATACATGAGACGCTTCAACGGAGTTATGAGAGAAATGAGATATCTGGTTACTATCACGAGGGGTCATTTATAATAATTAAAATTAATATAAATGACCCTAATTTAAATACTATTAAGAAGGCTCTTGACAGTATTGGCCTCTCAGATTTTTTCGATAGTAAAAAAAGAAATTGGAGACAATTACAAACTAATAATGGCATTAATTTATTTAGCAGATCTCTTGCTGTTGAAAAAATTATTAAAGACTATCAAAATGGAAAATTTAACAATGATGACGAGCTTTATTTTGCGTCTATAGATGCAACTGGTGATTATGATTACGAAGCATATTTACGAGATAATAACTTATATATTTCTTGCTGATCCAGCAGGAATTAATACAAACAGATTTTATAACTCTCAAAATGATTTTAAAAATAAGTATAATAAAAATAATTTTTATAAAGAAAATTTTAATATAGATCCTCAAATATTAGCTGAAATTTACTAACTCTCCTCACTCACATAGGTAACAATACCGAGTACTACCAGCACATTAATTAGTAAGTTAGCTATCTCTATAAGCTCCCCTTGAGCTATAGGTAGAGATATTCCTACTACTTCTAGTACCTTATAAACAAGTGCAAGTAAAGCTGCAACAAATGCACTTAGCACTACTTTGTTTTTAAGGCGCTCTTTAATCTTTTGTATATCTATTATGAGATCACCTCTTATTCAGTTATCAAAGTTCAGCGTTTCTTTTTTCCATCACGTGAGGGGATATCAGATACTAGTCTCTTGGTAAGTCAAAAGATAATAAGGAGTGAAATAGTGTGAGGTCTTGTATGCAGAGATTGAGATTACAAGACAGCTGATTAATTCTTATGTTTGAAAAACTGGTAACTGAAAAGATGTTTAAAGTTCTGAGTTCATCTATATGGATTCAGAGGTCATTGAATTTAAATTAATTTTTTGAGTACGAAAAGTAATGAAACATTAGTGAAAGCAGCAGTAGAGATTTAGAACAATGTTGTGCCTTGATTTTTATATTAATCTACCGTATTAATGTGTTATTTATTTTATACATACAGTTTTATTTTAAGCTCACTTAAATGATTTTCAATATTGTTTATAGTTTTTTGGAAATCTAGATAAAACTCATAAAGTTCTTGAACTGTTGTTTCCACATCTTCTTTTGGAATAGCTTTAAAAGTATAATCAACGGAAATACTAGTTGAAATTCGACGTTTTTTTACTTCAAAAAGATAAGTAGGTGCGTCAATAAAGATTACCCTGTGCACTTCATCGACTATATTTGGCATAGGCTACACAGACCAAAACTTAGCCATGTTACGCCTGAATGTTCTGCCCCCACCTTTCATATCAACTTGTCTTTGCTTTGATAAAAGCCAGTCTAGAAACTCTTTTAACTCTTTTGAGTCACTATTGTAGGAATGGGTTTTAGAAGAACCACAAGCCTTACATCTAAAGCGTTGTTTGCCTGATTCGGTCTTACCATTTCTTACCATATTAGAGCCACAAACCGGACAGATTTTACTCTTCATTTAGACCCCTAAAAAGTAGAATTTTTTCAACTAATTTAGACAGGTCTAGCAGGCAAAAATCAATATCTCATACACACTTTTTGTCCAGGCATAAAAATTGGATGCCTTTAATTTTTTGCACTAAAAAAGGGCTGCTGACCTGCGTCAACAACCCTTCTCTGTACACAATTTTTGTCCTATAGCTCTGATTTTTGACCATACAAAAAATGAGACCCCTTAACTAAGAGGTCTCATTTTAAAGTAGACTGCGGGTTATTTCCTTATAACCCTTCAGCAGGTTTTGTACCTGCAGTATATCTAGAGAAGATATGTGAAACTAAGATCTGATTGCTCCGGATCAAACCTTACTTTAACAGGCTAATGTCGTGCCCTACATTGCTTGCTAAATCAATCTCCTCTGAAAGGACTGACTTCAGTATATCTACCAAGCCTTAAATCAATCTGAAAATTGCTCTAAGATTTTAAATTAATACGCTAGTATAATAATTAAGCATCCAAGCTAGTATGCAATTTCTTAAGGGCGTGAGCTATTTGAATATATTAGTAGTTGAAGACGAGACAAGGCTTGCCGATGCCCTCGGACATATTTTAGAGGGTGCCGGATATATTGTAGATGTTGTCTATGATGGTGAAGACGCTTTCTCATACGGAATGAACTCACTTTATGATGCAATCCTTCTTGATGTCATGCTTCCAAAGAGAAATGGCTTTGATGTTGCCAAAGATCTCAGAAGAAACGGAATCAACACTCCAATCATCATGCTTACTGCGCGCTCAACTAAAGAAGACATAATTCAAGGGCTTGATAATGGCGCAGATGACTATATTACAAAGCCTTTTGAACCTGAAGAGCTCCTTGCTCGTGTGAGAGCTGTTACTCGTAGACAGGGTGAGGTTGTCTTAAACGAGCTTAGTTTTGGCGATATTGAACTTGACTTAAGTTCGCGTGAGCTAAGCTGTGGCATTAAATCAGTAAACTTATCGCAAAAAGAATTTGATGTACTTTCGCTTCTTATGACAAATTCCGGCCAAACTGTAACTAAAGACATGCTTATTGCAAAAATTTGGGGTGTTGAGTCAGACGCTGTAGACAACAACGTTGAGGCCTATATCTCCTTTTTGCGTAAAAAACTTTCCTATTTAAACTCCAGCGTCACTATTAGCACTATTAGAAAACTTGGCTATCGCCTTATGGATGATAGACAAGTTCCAAACCTGTAAGGCTTGCCTATTAAATTATGAAGCTCTTTAGATTTGATCCAGAGGAGCAAAAAGGCTCTAAAAAAGTTGCTAACGAGTCTGAGCTTATCTCTGCGTTTAGAAAAAAATACATTGCAACTATGATGATTATGGTTGCTATGCTTTGTGGCGTAATTTTTATGCTGGTGCTTGCATTTAACTATCAAAACCAGCTCACCTACGTAAACAACTCGCTCGCAGCTGCATTTAAAAATCCAAATACTTCAGGTCGTGTAAGTGCGATTATTGGTTACCGTGCAAATACAACTTCTGGTGGAGAAGGACCAACCTTTAAAGAGCCTGCCCCAACTTCTTTGGTACAAAATACCGTACCGGTCTACATCGTAAGAACTGATACCCAGGGCGGGGTTATCATGGTTGAGTCTGATAAGAACATTAAAATGTACTCGCCAGACTTTTTAAAAAATGCAATAACTGGAGCCCTTGGAACCCCCTACTATTCAGGCTACTTACCTGATTTGCGCCTCTACTACTCACTTGCAGAAACCCAAGAAGGATACCGCATTGGATTTGCAGATGCGCGTCCAGTCTTTGAATCAATGAAAGGGGCCACCATTGGTGGCCTAGTTTTAATAGCCACTACCCTCCTCTTTTTTAGTGTTATCGCATCTTGGCTCTCAAAACTTGCAGTTACCCCAATTCAAGAGGCTTGGGAGGCACAAAAAAGATTTATTGCTGACGCTTCACATGAACTTAAAACCCCTCTTACTGTTATCTTGGCAAATACCGATATTGTTTTAGATAATCAAGAAGAAACAGTAGCAAGCCAAAAGAAGTGGATTATTTCAACGCGTGAAGAAGCTCAAGGCATGCAGTCTTTAGTTCAAGATCTTCTTACCTTATCTCGCCTCCAATCTCAAGGCGTAAAGTCTCCAGAAGAGCTTGCACACAGCTATGAAACCGTAAACTTTAGTGAGGTCTGCTTTAAGCAAAGTCTACAGCTTGAAAGTCTTGCCTTTGAAAAAGGGGTTTCCTTAGCAGAATCAATTGATCCAGATATTGAACTGTACGGCAATGCTGATGAGCTTGAGCGCCTCTTTAAAATCTTACTTGATAATGCAATTAAATACGTAAACCCTGGCGGGTCAATCGAGGTAAGCCTTGAAGACCAGGCTGAATCATGCGTGCTCTCAGTAAATAATACCGGTGAGCCTATAAGCCCTGATGACTTGCAGTCAATCTTTAAGCGCTTCTACCGCTCAGATTCTTCTAGAGATAGAAAGTCTGGTGGCTTTGGGCTAGGTCTAGCTATTGCCCACAGCATTGTTGGCAAGCACCAGGGCATTATACGTGCATCATCTGATGAGCTCAACGGAACTACCTTACATGTTGAGCTTCCAAAACTTAACGCACAAACCTTTAAGCCCCAAGAGCTCAGTGAAGATAAGCCAAAGCATAGTAAGCATAAATTTAAGCGCTAGACTATTAATAGGTCTGCACTAAGTTAGAAGCATACTGACTTGAAAACACGTAGGGCACGTTAAACTCATCTAAGAGATCAGAAAAGCTCTCAAGAGCACAAATATGCCCAAGCTTTCTGCGCAGTATTGCTAGCAAGCCTTCAGAATCTGATTTAAGCGACATTAAGAGCTTATCTACAGCATCAGAGCTTACATCTATCTGAGCCCGGTGATAGGGCACTCCAAAGGCTTCTTGAGTAGATAGGCCTGAGTCACTTTGAACTAAACTGAGCTCCCCTGTTTTATAGAGCTCTAATACAACCTCAACGCTACCTAAGTAATTAGCATCTTGATACAATACATATACATCAGACATAAATAAAACCCCTTTGCGCTCATGCAGATTTTCTGGTCATGCTCAGTATCGCAAAGGGGTCTGACATTAATGTCACTATGAGAAATGCGAAAGGGTTTATGCCTCTTCCTGAAGTTCTTCAATCTTGTCGCAGAGTGACTCAAGGTCGCTTAGCTCCTCTAAGTCATCAAGCTCTACTTCAAACTCATCCTCAAGATCTGTAATAATCTCGATTGTGTCAAGAGAATCAAGTTGAAGTGAGTCAAAGGTTGCACGAGGAGAGATAGCGTCCTCATCGACACCATAGTTATCAATTAGTATGGTCTTAATTTGTTCATAGATGTTCATAATTTATCCTTGCTGTATTACGTAAAAATATATGGACAGGCTTAAAATATAACAAATACGGACAAAGTGGTAGTACTAAGTATAAAAATTATGTAGGAGGCCAAAAAAGGATGGATAATTTGTTAAAGGTAATAGATCTTCACTGCGATACCTTTGACCGTTTAGCCTATGATTACGAAACTGGCTGGAATAAAACGGGAGCTCACAGACCTCAGACACTTAAGCACAACGATAAAGCCCTCAATCTTGAAGAAATGAAAGATTTTAGATGGCTACAATGTTTTGCAATTTTTATTCCTGAGCGCTTTCAAAACCAAGAGGCACTCGATTTTTATCTGCGCGTCAAAGACCGATATGACCTAGAATTTTCTGACTTTTCAAGTGAAATTCAACAAATACGCTCAATTTCAGAACTTGATAGCGTGTGGGAGTCGGGTAAGGCTGCAAGTTTTCTTACTATAGAAAACGGAACCGTTCTTAATGCTCAGATCTCTACTATTGATATCCTCCAAGAACACGGCGTTAAAATGCTTACGCTTACCTGGAACGGCAAAAACGCCATTGGTTCTGGTAATGATACAACAGATGGCCTTACGACCTTTGGAAGAGAAGCTATCAAAGCCCTTGAAGAGGCAAACATTATTATTGACCTCTCTCACTTAAATGAGCATGGCTTTGATGATGCCTTTGAGGTGATGGATAAGCCAATGGTCGCTTCTCACTCTAACCTGCGTGCAGTATGTGACCATCCAAGAAATCTCCAGGATGAGCAGGTACTTCGCCTTATAGATATGGGCGGAATCTTTGGTCTTAACTTCTGCAGAGATTTTATTAGCACAAAGCATGCAGACCCTGACTTTGATGATATCTCTTACCACATTGATCACGCGATCAAATTGGGTGCAGAAGATCACCTCTGTTTAGGAACTGATTATGACGGAGCTAAGGTTCCAAGCTTTTTAAGCGCAGGCTCAAAACTTCAAGGATTTTATGAGCTCCTTGAAAACAGATTTGGACAAGAAATAAGCGCTAAGCTTTTCTACAAAAATGCTCAGCGCTTCTTTAACGAATATGAGGCCTCTTAAACAGGCATTTACTTTGAATGCACTACTTTCATATCAGAAACAGTTGAGAGCATGTCATCAAGCTCTGATTGACCTTCTTCAGTAACGCTTACCAGTGTAGTGCGTCTTGAAGTCGCACTACCTCTTTGGCGAGAAAGAAGCCCTGCGCGCTCAAGGCGAGCAACAGACATTGAAACAGTTGGCTGTAGTAAGCTAGTGCTATCGACGATATCAGTAATTGTTACCTCTTGTTCATCACTAAATAGTCCAAATGCAAATAGTGTGAGAGAGCCAGCAAGAATTTCTTGAGTGCCCATCTCGATAATCTGCTTTCTTAAGTTTTCTGAAGCAGCCTTACCGCGACCAAATGATGCGGCAATCTCTTTTGGTAGATGAGTAAGTAATTCTTTGAGTTGTTTTTCTACGTCTTCTTTACCTAAGGGCGTAATTGCACAACAAACCTGGCGTCTATCATTAACACCTGGAGTTCGAGTGATAAGCTCAAGCTTTTCAAGGTGGTTTCCGCGATGAGTCATGGTAGGACGTGAGACTTTCTGAAATTCTGCAATTTCAGTAGCCGTTAGATAATCTTTATCATAAAGAATACTCAATATGGCAAACTCTTCAAAAGTTAGTCGATTATCCTGATCCTTATCCTGACGCATCGAATTATAAGCTTTTCGAATTGCAAGATATTCTTTAGGATCCATTCTCTTTTCTCCGTTTTCTAAGGGTAATAGTGTATACCATTACAGCTAGTACCTAAGCTAGTATTAAAAACTATGTCTAATTATAATCAAAAACTCTTTAATCATAAAAAATTACAAAGACATCAATTAATAATTCACATAAGTTTAATAATACGTAAATTAAATTTATATTTACCAGTCGTCATATTATATACTTCTATATAGACTCCTGTGAATATACATAAATAAAAACCAGCTCCTCATTACGAGGAGCTAGCAAAAAATTTTGCATCAATATAAATATAGTAAATAATGATTAACTTAGTCTACTACTAATTTCGAGCTTCTACAGGTTCTGCATCATTTTTAGCTTGAAAATCAGATCCGCCAAGCTTGGTGATAGCAAGTTGAGTAAGTTTGTTGAGCTCTTGGTTTTCAGATGACTTAGCAAATAATGAGCCAAGACCAAATGGATCGCTGTAGAGATTAGTCTCATACACATGAGCATCTTCAGGATCAATACCAGCAAGTTCTGCAGCCTTGTTAACAGCATCCTTAAAGGTACCAAGTGAGTCAATCATGCCATACTCTAGAGCAAGGTCACCTGAATAGGTTTGACCAGTTGCAAGCTCTGCAACCTTAGCTCTATCCATACCTCTTCCTTCAGCAACAGCATCAATGAACTTATCGTTAATTGCTAAGATATCTTTTTGAAGCTCTGCCTTCTCTTCATCGGTAAGAGATCTATACATAGCTCCTGCATCCTTTGATTCTGCAGACTTAATAGAACCCATCTCGATACCAAGTTTTTCTAAGAGACCTTGGATGTTCATGGTTTGCATGATTACACCAATTGAACCTACTTCTGAAGTTGACATAGCCATGATGTGATCAGACTGAGATGCTGACCAGTAAGCTCCTGATGCGCACATATCAGATACGTGGAAGAGGATTGGCTTTTTAAAGTCTTTAATATATTGAGCAATCTCTTCTGAAGCAGCTACAGTACCACCTGGGCAGTTTACACGCACTACAACAGCCTTGATATTATCGTTATCTTCAAGACGCTTTAAGGTCTTATACATATCTGTTGGAGTGGTGCCGCTGTTACCTGAAATTGCAGCAGTCATGTCAAATACAGCAATTGAGTTTTCTTGAACAATGCCGATATCCTCATATGAACTTAAGTCCATAGAACCAAGTGAATCAGCTGCAGACTTCATGAGCATAAATGGTGCTGCTACACATGAACCCATAGCTAATACAATTAAAAGTGCAATGATACCTAAAATAATCCAAGGTGCCTTTGAACTCTTTTGCTGAGGCAGCTGAATGTTAATAGGTTGAACATTAGGCTGACCGTTCTGAGCTTGTTGGTAGTTAGGATTAAGATAAGGTTGTGGAGCACTCTGATGTTGGTTTGGCTGATTCTCAGGTGAGTTTTGGCCAAACTGATCCTCGTGCTTATTATCCATACAGTTCCTTTCTACATAAGGGTTAGTAAAATATATGATAATATGCGAAGCCTTAAATTCTTGCAGATATCTTAGATTGTAAATAAACCGTAACTAAATGTTACTTAGTTTTCAAATACTCTAGCTTGGATTTTGTGAGTGCCTCAAAGGCATCATGACGATTTGATACCCCAAGTTTAAGATAGCTTGCCCTCACACGAGAAGAAACGGTGTTTAAGGAAATACAGAGCTCATCAGCTATTTCTTCTTTAGAAAGGCCAAGAACAGCAAATAAAAAGAGGGTAAGGTCAGTATCTTTATTTAAATCTATAGCAAGCTCTGACTGTATTATTTGCGGGCGATAAATCTGCGGGCTCTTTTGGTGGGATAGGATAAGTTCTGCCACACTTTTGGTAAAAATAGTCGATCCAAGCTCAGCGTATAGTACAGCGCTTCCAATATCTCTGTTAATCTCACTTTTATAAAGGATACCGCGAACCTGTTTGTATTCTAAAAGTTCAAGCACCTGCTCTACTCTTAAGCCTTGGCTAAGTACGATAATTTGAGTGTCAGCCTCTCTTTGAAGGCGCTCAACCTGACTTATTACATCCTCTTGTGGGTGCTCGCCAAGAATATTTATTTTTGCCTTACCGCTTTTAGCCGAAAGATACTCAGAAAATGGACCTGAAAATAATATTCTGAACTGGGGTGACTTTGATAAATACAACATCAAGGCATCACGCGTGAGCGTATCAGACTCTATGATATTGACCGGGATGAGTTCCACCAAAGCCTCCTGATAATTTCTTTAATTATCAGGATGACTGATTTAGCTAAAATAAGCCTTACACATAATCAATGTATATTAAGCATATAATCAATCAATTCTTAAATTTTTAACTAAAGTTCGCGGGCGAGAAGGTCCTTATATGTCTCTCTGCGCTTTACCGTATGGTATGAGCCGACTCGTACAAACACCACTGCAGGACGGGTTTGCATGTTGTAGTTTGAAGACATTGACTCACAGTATGCTCCCGTTGCAAAAATTGCGAGCACGTCTCCAACTTCAGCCTCTTGAAGTGAGCCATCAACAATAAGAACATCTCCAGATTCACAGTGCTTACCTGCAACAGTCACAAGTTCACTTCGTAGCTCATCGGCCTTGTTTACGATTACTCCCTCGTATTCTGCTCCGTATAAGGCCGTGCGGATGTTATCAGACATTCCACCATCCACATTTACGTAGGTTCTTACTCCCGGAATCTCTTTTACTGAGCCTACAGAGTATAAGGTGATGCCCGCATTACCAATGATTGATCTACCTGGCTCAATGTAAATTTTTGGAAGCTCAAGTCCAGCTTCATTAAAGCCTTTAAGGAGTTCATCGCCAATATAATCACAAAACTGTTCGATGCTTGTTGGCTTGTCGTGCACGGTATATGCAATACCTAAACCGCCTCCCACATCAAACTCTTCTGGGAGGTAATCCATTTGCTCGTAGATGTCTTTGATAAAGTCAACCATGACAGAAATTGCCTGGCTATAACCCTCAAGATTAAAGATTTGAGAACCAATATGCATGTGAAAACCCATGAGCTTTAGGTGAGGAAGTGAAAGCGCATGAGCCACCGCATCTTTGGCGGTGTCGTGAGCTATGGTAAAGCCAAACTTTGAGTCTTCAGAACCTGTTTGAATAAATGAGTGGGTATCTGCAACGATTCCTGGGGTGATGCGCAGCAATACCTTCTGGTTAACCCCCATCTCATACGCTGCCTCAGAAATACGGTCAAGCTCTTCTTTAGTGTCAACTACAAACTTTCCTACCCCAGCATCAATTGCCTCTCTAATTTCTTGAGGGGTTTTATTGTTACCGTGAAAGACTAAGTTTTCTGTTGGAAAGCCGGTGAGCTGTGCCATATAAATCTCAGCCCCACCACATACATCCAAATAAAGTCCATGGCGAGCAAGCATTTTAAGCAAGTCCTTGCATATAAATGCTTTTGAGGCATAGCACACCTGAGCAGAAGGAAGCTTGCTTTCAAGTCCCTGCTTATAGCGCAAAATATTGGACTCTATCATGTCTTCATCGTAGACATATAAAGCTGTTCCAAGTTCTTTTGCGAGTTTAAAAAGGTCCACGCCAGCAAGATGTAGTGTGCCCTCTTTGCTTTCGCAGTTTTTAGGCATTACTAGCGCTAAATCTTCTAAGGTAGAGTTATCAGCACGAAGTGCTGGATTACTTGCTCTAAGTGACATGGATCTTTACTCTCCTGTATCTAATTACATTTCAAGTGGCGCGCTTACGCCTATAAGTTTCAGCACAAGTTCAAGACAAATTCTTACTGAGTCACACAGTGCAAGGCGAGCCTGAGTAAGCTCTTTATCCTCAGTAATTACCTGGCAGCGCTGGTAGAACTGGTGATATGCCGATGCTAAATCTTGTGCAAAGTGAGTAAGTCTAAACGGAGCTCTATCGCGTGCTGCAGACTCTAAAAACTCTTTAAGTGAGGCAAGCTTTCTCATAAGCTCTACCTCAGATTCATCGGTAAGAGCTCTGAGGTCTTGATCTAAAGAAACAAGTCTAAGCGCAAGCTTACTCATCTCTTCATTACTTGTAGGTGGCGTATAATCATCAAGCTCATCTTGTGCTGCACGTCTTAAGATTGAACAAATACGTGCGTGAGCATACTGTACGTAGTACACCGGATTTTCTGATGATTGCTTTTTAGCTAACTCAATATCAAAATCAATTTCTTGATCAGATGAACGTGAGAGGAGGTTATAGCGGGTAGCATCCACACCTACCTCTTCTAAGAGCTCATCTACACTATACATGGTACCCTTGCGCTTTGACATGCGAACCGGATTGCCGTCACGAAGAAGGTTTACCAGCTGTCCTAAGAGCACTTCAAACTGCCCCTTATAGCCAAAGCTTTCACAAGCTGCATCCACGCGCTTGATATAGCCGTGGTGATCTGCACCCCAAATATCAATTACGCGCTCAAAACCGCGCTCAAACTTATTTTTGTGATAGGCCACGTCAGAAGCAAAATAGGTATAGCTTCCGTCACTTTTAACAAGCACACGGTCCTTATCGTCACCAAACTTAGTACTCAAAAAGTAAAGTGCGCCGTCTTTTTCTTCAAGGTCACCAATTTCTCTAAGTCTCTCAATTGCCTTTTCAACTGGAGTCTTGCCAGACTCATCTGGAGTGTGCAGGCTTCGCTCTGAGAAAAAGCAGTCAAAATGAGCGCGAGCATCTTGAAGGGTTTGCTTGATTGAAGAAAGCATCTTTTGATAGCCCTCTTCTCTAAAAAACTCAAGGCGCTCTTGATGGTCAAGCTCAACCTTGGTCTCTCCTACTTCCTCATAAAACTCCTGGGCAAGCGTGATGATGTAGTCGCCGCCGTAAGCGTTTTCACCTGCGCGGGAAACAAAGTCATCGTGATAAGGGTGATTTCCCTCGCCCTCAGCAAAGCGTACGCGGTCTTCTTCAAGCTCTTGAGCTGCCTCTTCTAAGCTTTTGCCTTGAGAAACAAGTTCATGAAGTTGCAGGTATCTAAGCTCAATTGATTTACCAAAGGTGTCCATTTGAGAGCCTGCATCATTGATGTAGAACTCGCGCTGCACATCATAGCCCACATAATCAAAAACGTTGGCTAATGAGTCACCAAGAGCAGCCCATCTACCGTGGCCTACATGCATAGGGCCCACAGGGTTTGCTGACACATATTCAATCTGAACTTTTTGATTGTTACCGTAGTTTGAGCGAGCAAAGTCAAGTCCGTGCTCACGTACCTCAGTAAATATTTTGCTCTTAGAATCATGAGAGAGATAGAAGTTGATAAAACCAGGACCGGCTATCTCTACCTTTTGTATAGCGTCGTCTGAAGGGATTTCTGCAAGAATAGCCTCTGCAATTTGTCGAGGAGCCTTCTTAAAAAGCTTGGCGCTCTTAAGCGCTACAGTTGAGCTAAAGTCTCCATTAGATACATCCTGAGGTTTTTCTAAACCAGCATCCAAAAGCTCCCCTTCAGGCAAGCTTCCTGATTGTTGGGCAGACTTAACTGCCTCAATAATTAATGCTTCAATACGCTCGCGCATGCCTACATCCTCTTGAGTATTAAAACGTATATGGCCATAAAATACATAAAGCCGCGCTTTATGCACGGCTTTTATAAGTTGTGTGGCTGGGCTACAAGGATTCGAACCTTGACAACGGGTACCAAAAACCCGGGTCCTGCCATTAGACGATAGCCCAGTATTGTGAGGCAAAGTTTTTGCCTTTAAAAGCATAGTGTATATTACCAGCTTACATATGCTTTGTGCAAATACTCACAACTTCAACAAAAAATATTTTTTCCGTCCACTCTTAGCTATTTTATTACCTTTAAACGGATTACTCATGTAAATTTATGTTTACACTCTCAAACGGCTGTATTTAGGGAAAAATGTTTAAATCATAAATCTAAATCATGTTAGGAGAATCTATGATTAAAGTTGCAGTAATGGGCTTTGGCAATGTTGGTAAATCAGCTATTGATGCTGCTTTAGCTGCTAAAGACATTGAACTTGTTGGTGTTATTAGACGAGAGGCAAAAGCTCTTCCTAAGGCATATGACGACATACAGGTTGTAAGCGACGTACATGATTTAGCAAGCAAGCCAGATGTAGTTATCTTAGCGCTCCCAACTCGCTCAATCCCTGAGGCTGCTCAAGAACTTCTTGCTCAAGGCTTTAGCACAGTAGACTCATATGATATTCACGGCAACATTTTAGAGCTCAAAAAATCTTGCGAGCCTATAGCCCAGGAGCACAATGTATGCTCAATTCACTCTGCAGGATGGGATCCAGGCTCTGACTCTATTGTTCGCGCACTTATGCAAGCACTTGCCCCTCGCGGAATCTCATATACAAACTTTGGACCAGGTATGTCAATGGGACATACGGTTGCTGTAAAAAGTAAAGAGGGAGTTAAGAATGCAATTTCTATGACCATACCTCTTGGTACCGGAGTTCACCGCAGAATGGTATACGTAGAGCTTGAAGAGGGCGCAAATAAAGAGAGGGTTGAAAAGGCTATCCTATCTGATGATTACTTTGTTAACGATGAGAGCCACGTTATCTTTGTTGAAAACGTTGAAGACTATATTGATATGGGCCACGGCGTAAACTTGGTGCGCAAAGGTGGAGTGGGCTCTACCCAAAATCAACTTCTTGAGTTTGACATGAAGATTAACAACCCAGCTCTTACCGGTCAGGTCTTAGTAGCAAGTGCACGCGCTGCCATGCGTATGCAGCCTGGTGCATATACCTTAATTGAAGTACCTGTTATCAACTTACTTGAGGGCGATAAGGACGAGCTTATCAAGCACCTTGTATAAAATTTAAGCATTAAAGATAAACTCGAAGGCCGCCCGATGCATGTTCAGGCGGCCTTCTTAGATTAAGGAGTGATGTCTAAGCTTTACAGCTTAAATATAAACAATATCAGCGTCTTTTGGGAAAACTTTGAGCCACTTAGCTACAACGTAGCCCTCTTTACCCTTATATTCAACCTTTGCAAATCCGCTTTTCTTATCAACAGACTTAACAATAATGAAGCTCTTGTTAGGAATCTTGTAGATATAATCTGAGCTGTAGTTTGCCTCGCTTCTTAAGAGCAAGTTAGCGCCATTGGTTTTAACTAGACCAAGATGGGCATCCTTTGGAACGCTGACGGTTTCAACTACTTCATACTCATCAAAATCAAGGGCATCAATAGGAGCATATCCGTATAAACCTTCGCACTCAATAAGCGCATAACCAGTAGCTGGATTAATCTCAATTACACTAACTGTGCTACCAGCTGCAAGCTCTTCAAACCAGTCTGAAGTCTCAACAGGCTCATCTGCAAGAAGAATATCTTTTAGTGCCTTTGCTTCATAAGAAACAGTATCGCTCTTGCTGCTATAAAAACCAGTGTACTCTGCCTCTAGCTCAGAGTTGTAGTCATAAAAACCAGTGTATTCTGGGGTCACAGAAGGGGTAGTAGGGTCTGGTACAGGCTTAGGATCTGGATCAGGTTTTGGATCTGGCTTAGGGTCAGCCT
>JASBYZ010000023.1 GCA_029983705.1 Coriobacteriales bacterium | reverse complement strand
TGCGTGAGGGTAGGGTAATTATCTCAAACGATATCATCTTAAATTCTGGTATGGATGTTGACTTTAATGAGCTTGTAGAAGGTTTTATGAAACGCTACTACGAGCAAACTGAAGACATTCCTCAAGAAATTAATGTTCCGCTTGAGCTTGAAGATAGTGAACTTATTGAGGCCTGGCTTACTGAAAAGCGAGGCTCTAAGGTTGTACTTCACGTTCCAAAGCGGGGCGAGAAGGTAAAGCTTCAAGAACTTGCAGACAGAAATGCAAAGCATGCCTTCATGCGCTTTAAGGTGCGCACACGTTATGATGATCAGCGCACCAACACGGCACTTTTGCAGCTTGAAAGTGCGCTTGCGCTCCCAAAGGCTCCTATGAGAATTGAATGTTTTGATATCTCAACGATTCACGGTAAGTTCTCGGTTGCCTCCATGGTCGTATTTACCAATGGAAAGCCTGATAAGAGTCAGTATCGCCGCTTTAGAATTAGGATGCAAACAGAAGAGGCAAACGACTTTGCCATGATGAGTGAGGCTATTGGTAGAAGGTATTCTAAAAAGAATATGGCAGATGAAAGATTTGGCTCTAAACCAGACCTCTTAATTGTTGATGGTGGTAAGCCGCAGCTAAGTGCAGCCTTAAAGCAGTTCGCTGAACTGGGACTGGAAGATATACCGGTAGCTGGTCTTGCCAAGGCAGATGAAGAGCTATTTGTACCATGGTCTGAAGAGGGTCCTGTAGTACTGCCTTCTGGATCAGCTTCTCTCTACTTAGTTAAGCAGGTGCGTGACGAGGCTCACCGCTTTGCTATTACCTACCACAGAGAGCTTCGTAAAAAAGCGATGACAGTATCTTTGCTCGATGAGATTGAAGGAGTAGGCCCTAAACGCAAAAAATCCCTCCAAAAGCACTTTGGTTCTATCAAGAAAATTAAGGCTGCAAGCGTGAGTGAGCTTTCTGAAGTTGAAGGTATAAGCCAGACGCTTGCAGAAGAGATTTATGCTTTTTTACAGTCTGTTCAGCAAGAAGAAGAGGACAATAAAATAGAGCTTTAGTCCTCTTTATTTTCTTTTTCTCCGTACTCAACGCGGGTTCCTAAATCTAAAAAGAGATTAAAACCAAACATGCTCAGCTCAGTATTTTTTGGAAGTGTAACGAGCTCAAGTTTATTGTTTGTAGCATTAAGAATCTTAAGTGATTCATTAGAGTCAAGCTTAAGTTTTGTAAGGGCATTATTTGATATATCAAGCTGTGTTAAGGCGGGAAGCTTTGATAGGTCTGCAGAGCTTATCTGGCAATTTTGAGCGCGAAGGGTTTTAAGTTGAGAGAGGCTTGGCATCTTAAGGTTAGCTATTTCATTGTTTGAAATATTGAGGTCTTCAAGATTGTAAAAGGCAGAAATACCAGTTGTAGAGCTTAAGTTTGCACCTGAGAGGTCGAGGCTTTTCAGGCTTGCACGCTCCGTATCGCTTAACATGTCATCGCCATTTTTATTTATCGACTCAGAAAAAGCAATTTCACGAAGCTTTTTATTAGGAAAGTCTTTGGTATTTCTTACATAGATACCACCCTCAACAGCAAGTTCAGGGTCTATGTAGAGCTCCTCTAAGCTTTTTGTCTGTGCTTTTAAGTCTATTGATTTTAGGCTTGGATTTTCTTTGAGCGATAAGCTTTGAAGGCTCGTAAGCTCAGAGAGATTTAAGGATGAAAGAGCATCTGCGTGTCTAATGCTCAAGCTAGTAAGCCCCTCAAGTTTAGGAAATATGGCAGAGCTTGAGTTACTGCCTTCAATCTCTAGGACGTCTAAGTTTTTTAAGCGCACTAAAATGTCTAAATTATCAAACGGTGCATCCTCAAGACGCAAGCTTTTAATTGCATCAAGTTCGCGAGCTTCTAAGACGGTGTTCTTGTTTTTATCAAACTTACTTAAGGCTGCAAGTATTGCAGGATTTTTAATTGATTTTTGGTCAAGCTCCAAAGAGATGCTCACGTCTGGATCGTAGTATGCCTCGCTTAAGAGGGGATTATTAAGAAGGTTAAGCTCCTGAATCTTATTATTTCTACAGTCTAGATAGCTAAGCTGAGTATTTTTACTTACATCAAGTTCTGTAATCTCGTTGTGGGATACATCAAGATACTGCAGGCTTGTGAGCGCACTTAAATCTATGCTTGAAAGTGCGTTTGACTGAAGCTCTAAGTGTTTAATGAAAGGAAGTGATGAGAGGTCAATGGTGCTCAAACCATTTTCGCTGAGTTTGAGCTCTTCTAAGTTGGTAAAGTATTCAAGCCCTTTAAGGGAGCTTATCTGTTTATTTGAAAGGTCAAGCGTGCGTACCTTTGTAAGTTCTTGCTCACTCAAATAGCCGTTTGCATCCTCATCACAAACTCTGAGTGCGGCAATTAAGTTTGAGTCATCAAAATACTCTTGGTTTAAGGCAATGCGTCCTTTATTAAGATAGCTTAGGGCAAAAAATCCAAGGAGAAGTGCAATAAGTATGCTTAAGAGCACGACAACAATTCTTACAAGTGCTCTTCGCTTGCGCATAGCCTGCTCTTCGGGACTTCTTGCAAGCTTTTCATATGTTTTGTTTGCTCGTTTTGCCTTAGATCTTTGAATCCAAGCTGAAAACTTTGAGGATTTCTCCTCGCTTTCAATTAGAGGAAGCTGAGAGGTATCGCCAATATGTTTAGCAGGTATGTGTGTTATTTCTTGGGTGGGCTGCTCGTCTTTTGGCAGGTATAAGTCAGATGGCTTAAGGTTATAGCCACATTTATAGCACTGCGATAGTGAGTCTGGTAATTCAGTTGAACACTTTGGACAGCGCACCATAAGCCTCCGCATTTAAACTTTGTATTTTCACGCTATACTTGTTGTGTAATACATAAATATATATGAAAGGCGTCGTGTAATGGAAGAATATGCAGACAATAGTCATGAAATTGAAGTATCCTCGGGCGCCGATTTAATTATAATCAGCGGCATGAGCGGGGCCGGAAAAACTGAGGCGCTCAGAGTCTTTGAGGATTTGGGGTATTACTGCATTGATAATTTGCCTCCACAAATGATTTCTGCCTTGGTAGACCTTGTTGACCTGCAAGAAAATAAATCTAAAAAACTGTGTGTGGTCTGTGATGTTCGTTCAAAAGACTTTTTTGCTCAGTTTGCCTCTGAGGTAGCTCAGCTAAAAAATAACGGCATTAATTATCGCATCTTGTTTTTAGACGCAACTGATCAAGCGCTTAGAAACAGGTACTCAGCCCTCCGTCGCAGGCACCCACTTGCAAAAAATGGGATGTCTGTCTCTGAGGCTATTGCTAAAGAGCGTAGACTCCTAGGTGAGATTAAAGAGTATGCACACATAATATTAGATACCTCAAGCTTAAGGCGGCAAGCGCTGAGAGAGGCTATCTTAGATAATTTCTCGCAAATAGATCCGCGCGGTACCTTAAGTGTGCAGGTATTTTCTTTTGGCTTTAAGTACGGAAACCCACGAGAGGCAGACCTGGTTATGGACGTAAGGTTTTTGCCCAATCCCTACTACATATCCGAACTTAAAGAGCTTACCGGCTTTGATGACTTGGTAAAACAGTATGTTTTGCAACAAAGCCAAACACATGAGTTTATTGACAAGTGGTTTAGTTTGCTTGATACCTTGATGCCGGGTTATGTAGATGAGGGAAAGCAGCATCTCTCAATTGGTATTGGGTGTACGGGAGGTCAGCACAGATCTGTGGTGCTTGCCCAAGAAACTGCAGAATATCTTCGCAGCAAAGACTATAACGTGCACTGCAGCCACCGTGATGTTAACAAACGTAAATAAAGGAACTAGATGAGTATAAGTATTGGCGGAAAACATTTTTTACAGCGCGAGCCTGCCACTGCGCCTAAGCTTGCGGTATCTATAGGTGGCGGTACTGGCCAGCCAAATGCAATAAAGACCCTTCACGCTATGGGCTACAATGTTTGCGCGGTAGTGTCTATGGTAGATAATGGTGGCTCAACTGGTATTTTGCGAGAAAGAGCGGGCATGGTTCCTCCGGGGGATGTGCGCAAGTGTTTGAGCGCTATGGCTAAAGACCCAGACTCTGCCTTTGCAAAATCCTTTGAGCATCGCTTTTCATATGCAGACAATCACACGCTTGGAAACCTCATGCTTACCGCACTCACAGAAGAGACGGGATCTTTTGCTGAGGCTATAGCAATTTGTGGCCAGCACTTAGATGTATATGGACGAGTATATCCTTCTACCTTAGAAAACGTTAACTTATCTGGAGTTACCATTGACGGCATGGAGGTTGAAGGCCAGGTTAATTTAGGCGAGGGGCCAAGTGCACTTGAGCGCGTGTGGCTCACTCCTAAATATCCAGAGCCCTATGGCCCAGCACTTGAGGCCATAGAAAAGGCAGACGTTATCTTGCTTGGCCCAGGCTCTCTTTTTACCTCAGTAATCCCAAACCTCTTAGTTCCAGGAATCATTGAGGCCATCAAAAGGAGTAGCGCTCAGGTTATCTTTGTGTGCTCTATGGCAGATATGCAGGGTGAGACCTGGGGCTTATCGGCAGATGAACACGTGGAGGCGCTCTTATCTCACGGGATGCGTGGCCTTGTTGATGTAGTCTTACTACACAAGAACCAAGTTCAAGGAGTAGGGCTTGCTACCAGGTCTTTTAGAGCACTTACGGGTGAAGAGATAGACGCCCATAAACATATGGAACAAAGCCTTAAGGCAGAAGAAAAAGATGGCTTTAAAGGATTTATTAGACCGGTTAATGTAAATGAAGAGATTGTCGAGAAGATCTTTCAGGAAGTGCCTTTGGTATTGGTAAGAGATTTTTCGGTACCAGAGCGCCCAACCTGGCATAACCAAAAAAAGCTTGCTGATGTGCTTAAGGGAGTGATACAGCCGTGTCATTTACCGCAGAAGTAAAAGATGAGCTCTCACGCGTTAAGCCAGAGTGTCAAAACTGCGATAAAGCAGAGCTTGCTGCCCTTATAAGAATCTGCGGTACCTTAATTGTGACCGGTAGGGATACCTATCGCTTGGAAGTTTCTACAGAAACCGGCGCGGTTGCTCGCATGGTAATAAAGCTAGTGCATAAGGTCTATGACTTAAAGACCGAGCTTACCGTAAGAAGGTCTGTGCTGCACCGCTCGCACAACTACCTTATAGCGCTTCCCGCACAAGAAAAGCTTGCAGATGCCTTAGTTGAGCTTGGGGTGCTTGAAGCAAGCGGTGGGCTTGAGTCAGGTATCAAACGAAATCTTGTAGCTGAAGACCACTGCGCGGCTTCCTACCTGCGCGGAGCCTTCTTAGGAGGAGGTTTTATTGCAGACCCTAAGGGAGACTTTCACTTTGAGATGGTCTTTCAGCACAAAAGCCTTGCGAAAGATATTGTTGAGCTTTTGGCGCGCCTCTCAATTGAGTCTCGTCTTGCAAAGCGCAGAAATGAATACACGGTTTACATCAAGTCTATTAATGAGATGCTCGACTTTCTTGCCCTGGTAGGGGCGCATCAGTCTGCGCTCAAAATTGAAAACGTACGCGTGGTTAAAGCCTTAAGAAATGATGTAAACCGTCAGGTTAACGCAGAGATGGCAAACCAGGCTAAAGCTTCAGCTGCAGCCTATGAGCAGCTAAAGATGATTGACTTAATAGATAAAAATCAAGGGATTGAGTCTTTACCACAAGGGCTTTATGAGCTTGCTAAACTTAGAAGAGAACACCCTGACTTAAATTTGCGAGAGCTTGGTCAGATGGCAAGTCTGCCACTGTCTAAGTCAGCGGTTTATCATAGGATTAGACGTTTAGAGGAAATAGCTAATACAATAAAAAAGGGTATGAGCTAACTAATAATTAAGCTAGATTTTCTTGGAGGTTTTGTATGACCGTAAGGATTGGCCTTAATGGATTTGGCCGTATTGGTCGTGTGGCAACTCGCATCATGCTTGAAGATCCTGAGATTGAGCTTGTTGCGGTAAATGACTTTGGTAAAACTGAGACGGTTGCACATCTACTCAAGTACGACTCAGTTCATGGAGTCTTAGCAGACGAGGTAAAAATTGACGGACTCGACCTTATTGTTGGGGACACCCGCATAAAGGGTTTGTCTGACAGAGATCCAGCCAATCTTCCATGGAAAGAGCTTGGTGTAGATATTGTTATTGAGTCTACCGGAGTGTTTAGAACACGTGAGACTATTTCAAAGCATATTGATGCTGGTGCAATGTATGTGATCTTATCGGCACCTGCTAAAGATGAAATTGATGGTACCTTTGTTATGGGCGTTAACCATAAAGACTTTGACCCAGAAAAGCACCACATCATCTCTAATGCATCATGTACTACCAACTGCCTAGCTCCAATGGTAAAGGTGTTGTTAGATAACTTTGGTATTGAAGAAGGTTTTATGACAACCATTCACTCCTATACCAATGACCAAAAAATCTTAGACCTCTCACACAAAGACCTACGTCGTGCAAGAGCTGCAGCAATGTCTATGATTCCTACCACCACCGGTGCTGCAAAGGCTGTGGGAAGCGTAATTCCTGAGGTAAAGGGCAAACTCAACGGACTTGCTGTTCGTGTTCCAACCCCATGCGGCTCTCTTACAGATCTTGACGTAATTTTGGAGCAAGAGGCAAGCGTTGAAGATATCAATCAGGCATTTAAAAAAGCAGCTGAGGGCAGCATGAAGGGCATTTTAAAATACTCAACTGACCCAATTGTTTCAATTGATATTGTTGGCAATCCACACTCATGCGTATTTGATGCTCCTCTTACCATGGTTAAGGGCGATAAGTCCAAGATGGTTAAGGTAATGGGCTGGTATGACAATGAGTATGCTTATTCAAAGAGAATCGTTGAACTTGCAAAGCACGTTGCATCTACTCTGAGCTAATTGATTGGTGGAATCAATATTCGTTGATATATATTACTGGTGACGTGCACGGCTACTTTGGCCGTGTGCGTCGCTTTGCAAAAGAATTTAATACAAGTTCTGAGGATGTCTTAATAATTTTAGGAGATGCCTCAATTAATTTCTTTGGTGATTATACCGATATCAAACTCAAAAAACGACTTAAAAATACTCCGCTTACCCTCTTTTGTATCCACGGGAACCATGAGGCACGCCCCTCAACTATAGATAGCTACCATAAGGATGAATTTTATGGCGGCAAGGTTTATGTTGAAGATGAGTACCCAAACATTAAGTTTGCAATAGACGGTGAGGTTTATGACTTTGATGGCTATTCAACACTTGTTATTGGTGGAGCCTACTCGGTTGATAAGGAGTGGAGACTTGAAGACGGGCGTATGTGGTTTGCAGACGAGCAGCCCGATAGCAAGATAAAGGCTAAGGTTGAAAACGTTCTCTTAAAGCGCAAGCATGAAATTGACGTAATTCTCTCACACACCGCCCCCTATAATCACCGACCAGTTGAAGCCTTCTTAAACGTGATAGATCAAGAGAGTGTAGATACCTCCACAGAAGAGTGGCTCCAAGAAATTGCTGAAGATAACCGCTTTAAGCGCTGGTACTACGGACATTTTCATATTAACAAGCGCCATGATCCGTATCGCTGTATTTTTAAAGACGTAGAAAAATTTATGAGTGACGAAATCGTATATTCTACTGAAGATGACTTATTAAAACTTCAGGAACAGTCTGGCTATACAAAATAAAAGAAAGGCCAATCGTGAGCATTTTATCAATTGAGACTTTGGGTAAAGAAGACCTTGAAGGTAAGCGCGTTCTTATGCGCGTTGATTTTAATGTGCCTATTGTGGGCGGTGTTATCAGTGATGATACCCGCATCAAAGCAGCCCTTCCTTCAATAAAATACCTGATTGATAGGGGAGCAGTCCTTATTTTAATGTCACACCTTGGAAGACCTTCAGGAATTGGTTTTGAAGCAGAATATTCCATGAAGCCTGTGGCAGACCACCTCGCACATATCTTGAGCGAATACCCGGTTAAGTACGTTAATGAGGTAAGCGGTCCACTTGTACAAGCACAGGCTGATGCCTTAAAGCCTCATGAGATTTTAGTAATTGAAAACTTGCGCTTTGATACTGGTGAAAAAGCGGGCAATGAGGACTTTGCTAAAGAGCTCAGTGAGCTTGCTGATATCTATGTAAACGATGCCTTTGGTACTGCACACAGAAATCATGCTTCTGTGTCTAAGATTGCAAAGTATCTCCCAGCATATGCAGGTCTTTTGATGGATAAGGAACTCAGTAATTTAGGAGCGCTTTTAACAGAGGATAAACAACCCTTTTATGTAGTATTAGGTGGTTCAAAAGTTTCTGATAAGGTTGGCATTATCTCAGCGCTTTCTAAAAAGTGCCAAAAGATTTTAATAGGTGGAGCAATGTGCTTTACCTTCTTAAAGGCACAAGGTTTTGAAGTGGCAAATTCACTGGTTGAAGATGACTGGCTAGAAAGAGTTGAAGGTATTATCAGTGACGCCAAGCAATCAGGCTCAGAAATTATCCTCCCTATAGACTTTGTATGCGCAAGCGAGTTTAGTGAGAGCGCTGACACCTATATATCTGAAGATCAAAATATTAAAGAGGGGTATATGGGTCTTGATATTGGTCCTAAAACGGTAGAGCTCTTCGCACATGAGCTCAAAGATGCACGCCTGGTATTTTGGAATGGTCCTATGGGCGTGTTTGAGATGGAAAGCTTCTCTCACGGAACTAAGGGCATAGCAGAAACCCTTGCAAAACTTAACGCTGTCTACACGGTTATTGGCGGCGGAGATTCAGTTTCTGCGGTGCATAAATTTAATCTGGGAGATAAATTTGATTTCATCTCTACCGGAGGCGGAGCCTCAATGCAGCTTCTTGAAGGAAAAACGCTTCCAGGTGTAGCTGCACTTGATAAGGAGTAGGAAATTTTAAGATGAGACAAAAATTATTAATGGGCAACTGGAAGATGAATAAAAGCTATAGCCAAGCTGTAGACATAGCTCAGCAGCTGAGCTATAGGGCAAGTGATTTTAGTGGGGTAGAAACGGTAGTATGCCCGCCCTTTACCTCACTTAAGGGTGTACAAAACGTATTTAGCTTTGATAACACCCCCATTAAACTGGGAGCACAAGATGTGTTTTGGGAAGAAAATGGAGCCTACACCGGCTTTATTTCTGCTGAAATGCTCAAGGACTTATCGGTAAGTTACTGCATTATAGGTCACTCAGAGCGTCGTCAAAATGCAGGTGATACCGATGAAGACATTCAAAAGAAGGCACAAGCACTCTTAAAGTATGGTATTACCCCTGTGATTTGCGTGGGCGAGCCACCAGTTGTTCATGAGGCGAGAAACTCTAGTGACTTTGTGATTGAGCAGCTTGCACGCGCACTTTCTGGACTTGAGGGTGCAAAAGATTTAGTTATCGCATACGAACCAATTTGGGCGATTGGATCTGGAAACGTTGCAGCTCCTGAGTTTGCTGGAGAAGTTTGTCATGCCTTAAGAGTTGTTGTAGAAAAAGCTTTTGGAAAAGGTTTTGCCGATAAGACCCGTGTGCTCTATGGTGGTTCTGTTATGGCAGAAAATGCAGGTGCATATCTGATGCAAGATGATATTGATGGTTTGCTTGTTGGCTCTGCATCCCTAGATGAGAATAGCTTTAGCGCAATTGCAAAGCAGATGTAATAAAGGAGTTTTATGTCCTATACAAGACCAGTTGGACTAATAATTCTCGACGGATTTGGCGCCGGGGTACCAGATGAGAGAAACGCAATTTATACAGCAAATACGCCGTTTATAGATTCGCTTTTTAATACCTACCCACACACTACGCTTAAGGCTTGTGGTATGGATGTTGGCCTTCCTGAAGGTCAAATGGGAAACTCAGAGGTTGGCCACTTAAACATTGGTGCAGGGCGTATTGTTAAGCAGGATTTTGTAAAAATCAATCATGCAATTGAAGATAAAAGCTTTTATGAAAATGAAGCCTTTATTCATGCCTTTGAGCACCTAAGTGAAGGTTCAGCCCTTCATATTATGGGACTTACCTCACACGGCGGAGTGCACTCAGAGCTCAATCACGCCTATGCACTTATTGAGCTTGCCGT
The DNA here is from genome assembly GCA_029983705.1 of Coriobacteriales bacterium. GTDB lineage: Bacteria > Actinomycetota > Coriobacteriia > Coriobacteriales > JAEZZM01 > JASBYZ01. The sequence continues at coordinate 8,262 of JASBYZ010000023.1, read as the reverse complement.
ACAAAAGGGGGTATCTCAGGTTTATTTTCATGCCTTCTTAGACGGTCGTGATGTTGCACGCGATAGTGCTATAGAGCTTTTAGAAGAGCTTGAGTCTAAGATCAAAGAGCTCACACGTGGCTCAGAAACAAAGGTAGAGCTTGCAAGTTTTATTGGTAGAAACTATGCAATGGATAGAAATAAAAACTGGGAGCGTACTCAGATTGCTTATGAAGCAATTGTAAATCCAAAGCCTCTTAAAATGAGCTATCAAGAAAAGATCAAAGAGTTTTACAATAAGGACATCTTTGACCAGGATATTCCAGCATTTGCTCTCTATAACAGAGGGGTTAAGCCGGGAGATAGCATCATCTTTTTTAACTTTAGAAATGAGCGTGCTCGCCAGCTTACGCAAGCCTTTGTTGAAGATGAGTTCTCAGGTTTTTCTCGTCAAAAAATAGATGATATTTACTTTGTAACCTTAACTGAGTATGACCCACGCTTTGAGGGTCTTGTAGAAGTTGCCTTTAAAAAAGAGTTTCCAAAAAACGTACTTGCCGATGTTATTAGCGAGGCTGGTTTAACTCAGTATCACAGTGCTGAGACAGAAAAATATGCGCACGTTACCTTCTTTATTAACGGCGGGGTAGAAGAGCCAAAAGCAGGTGAAACAAGGGTGCTTGTTGAGTCTCCAAAGGTAGCAACCTATGACTTACAGCCAGAGATGAGCGCATATGAGGTGACTGATAAGTTAGTTGAGGCCGTACAAAGCGATGCCTATGATAGCTATATTATTAACTACGCAAACGGTGACATGGTAGGACATACCGGAAACTACCAGGCAGTTCTAAAAGCTATCGAAACCTTAGATGAGTGTTTATCAAAGCTTGTACCTGCATTTTTAGAAAAAGATGGCATTGTTTTGATCAGTGCTGACCATGGAAACGCTGACAATATGATTGACATGGAAAGTGAAGAGAAAACCCCTCTCACTCAGCACTCGCTCAATCCAGTTCCTTTTATTGTGGTTTCTAATAACAAAAACTTAAAACTTGTAGAGCGTGATGATGCCCGAATTAGCGATATAGCACCAACAATGCTCGAATGTATAGGTCTTGTTAAGCCTGAAATATGGACAGGAAATTCACTTATTAAGACTATATAATGTGTTATCGTTATTACTTGCAATTTAAAACATTATTTACTAGGAGTGTTTCTTGAGCGCGTTAACAATTGCCTTATTAATTATCTGGTTTATCTCTGGTGCAGGACTTGTAGTTTTAATCCTTATGCACTCAGGTAAAGGCACTGGTGTATCTGACATGATTGCTTCATCACTGTATTCAAGTGCAAGTGGTTCATCAATCATGGAGAAGAACCTAGATAAACTTACCCTTGCATTTGCAATCGTATTTGTGTTGTGCTGTTTGGCTGCAATGATTTTCTATCCACTTGGAGAGATTATTCCTCGCGGTTAAATTAGTACATTTTATCTAAATTTTAAAATTGTGCTTTAAATCACACTCAATTAGTTTACAATTAGAGCCCTAGGCATTTTTCCTAGGACTTTTTTATTGCCATATTTATGCAATATGAATTCCCGTTTGCCTAGTCATTCGCTACGCTTAAATAAAATGTTTGAATAAAAGCTCATTTTAACTTGCGTTTAACGAAAATTTAGGAAAAATGGAATGAATCACAATCAAAATTGATTTGTGAGTGTCCGATTTGCTTGGGTCGTAGACGTAAAACTATTACTCATCGTCCTACAGCCTCAAGCAAACACATCCGTTAGGAGGATTCATGGCTGAAGAGAAGATGAAAACGGTTCTAGGCCGCCGCACCTTTGTTGCTGGTGCTCTTGCTACCTCAGCTATCGAAGCACTCAGTGCTTGTGGTAGAAAGGACAGTGGGGTAAAACCTGCTGCAGAAGGCGAGCAAGCTGCTAGTGACCAAGCTGGTGCACCTGCTCAAGGTGGTGCAACTCAAGGTGGTACCATCAAGGTATTTATTACTAACCCAGCTTCAATTGACCCATTTAACCTGCAAGAAGACCAAGGTACTTCTGTTGGTAATGCACTTTTTGATGCGCTTACCTACTTTGATTACACCGATCAAAAGTTAAAGCCACTTGCATGCGAGTCATGGGAAGCAAATGATGATGCAACCCAATTTACTTTCCACCTTCGTGAAGGTGCAAAGTTCCACAACGGTGACCCTGTAACTGCTAAAGACTTCAAATATGCATGGGAGAGAATCTGTAATCCTAAGACTACTACTCAACCATCAGTTATTGCATATCACTTAGCTTCAGTTAAGGGCTATGATGAGATGATTGCTGGCTCAGGCACCTCTCTTGATATTGAGACTCCTGATGACCTTACCTTAGTTGTAAACCTCAACGCTCCATACGCTGACTTTGCTTATGTTGCTGCTCACCCAGCACTTGCACCTGTTCCATCAGGTGGTGCAGCTGAGGACTTTGATAAGTTCTTCTTAGCTCCAATTGGTAACGGTCCTTTCAAGATGGAAGGCGAGTGGGTAGACAGCCAGTACATCAAGGTTGTTCGTTTTGATGATTACTACGGCGAGAAGGCTCTTGTAGACGGCGTTGACTTTATGATCTACAAAGACCCACAAACTGCATTTACCGAGTTTGAGGCTGGTACCTTAGATTTAACCGAGATTCCTGTTGGAAGAATTGGTGAGGTTTCAGAGAAGTACGGCGTATCAGACGACGGCTATACCGTTAACCCTGGTAAGCAGGTACTTAATGGTGAGGAGACCTCAACTTACTACCTCGCAACCAACTGTAAAGACGATGTGTTCTCAAACGTTGACGTACGTAAGGGTGTTTCTTACGCAATTAACCGTCAAGCAATTTGCGACACCATCTTTGAGGGTTCACGTGTTCCTGCAGACGGAATCGTACCTCCAGGAATTGACGGCTACAAAGAGGGCGCTTGGGAGTCTTCACACTACGATGTTGAGAAGGCAAAGGCAGCACTTGACGCAGCAGGTTACCCAGACAATGGTGGAAGCCGCGGCTTAAGCTTTACCCTTCAAGCAAACTCAGGCGGTGGCCATGAGGAGATTATGCAGCTTATCCAATCAGACCTTAAGTCTGTTGGTATCGAGGCTGACATTCAAACTCAAGAGTGGGCTGCATACCTACAATCACTTCAAGCTGGAGACTACCAAATTGGTCGTCTTGGTTGGGTTGCAGATTATGCAATTATGGATAACTTCCTCTTCCCACTGTTCTATACTGACAACGGTGACAACCGCTCACAATACTCAAACCCAGAGGTTGACAAGCTTTTAACTGAGGCTCGTCAAACTGTTGACAACTTTGAGCGCGTTAATAAGTTCCGCGAGGCAGATAAGCTTATTTCACAGGATATGCCTGTAATTCCGCTTATGTTCTATCGCCACACCAAGGTTGGTTCTAAGAGACTTAACAACCTCTATGTTGGACCTACCAAGCTTATTAACTTCACCAAGGCTTGGTTAAGCGAGTAAATTTTTAGTATGCATTATTTTGTATGACGTTAGCAAATAATGTAAACTCTTAGGAGTACCTTAGCTGTTAGGGAGCAAGGTACTCCTTTTGCATTTGTAAATATTGGAAGTCCGGAGATTATTAGATGCTTAAATACATCCTAAAACGTATATTGCAGTTTATTCCGGTGTTTATTGGTGTGACCGTAATCTTATTTGCACTAACAAACATTGTTCCTGGTGACCCAATCAAATTGATTGCGGGAGAGAAGTCACTTGCACCAGAGGTTGAACTACAATTGCGTGCAGCAAATCACCTGATTAAGGTTGATGACCAGGGATTACCTATCTTTGACGAGAATGGAAATACCATTCCAGAAAGTACGGTAGCTCAGTATGGCTACTATATCTCAGATCTGCTCCACGGAGATTTGGGTGAGTCGTATCAAAAGAAAGTTCCAGTTTTGGACATCTTTAAAGATAAGTACCCCTACACAATAAGGCTTGCGGCAGTAGCTATCGTTATCGAGATAATAGTAGGTATTGGCGCAGGTATGATATCTGCAATTAAGCGATATTCGTTTTGGGACGTATTGGTTACACTTTCAACATCAATACTTGTGGCGATGCCGGCCTTCTGGCTTGGTATGCTCCTCCAGCTCTTCTTTGGTATTAAGCTCAAAGAATGGACTGGCGGGGGCTTTTATATGCCAATGAGTGGTGCCGGTGGAGCAGTATCTGAGTTTCAAAGCTGGATGCACTACATCTTACCAGCTATTACTTTAGCTTCTGTGTCAACTGCTTATGCTGCCCGTATTATGCGTTCTCAATTACTTGAGACCCTCAATATGGACTACATTAGAACGGCAATTGCTAAGGGTCTCAATTCTAGACAAGTCATCCTTAAACATGCACTCAAAAATGCTCTTATCCCAGTTGTTACCTATATTGGTATTGACTTTGGTTCAATGCTTTCAGGTGCAATCTTAACCGAGACAGTTTTTAACTGGCCTGGTATTGGATATGAGATTTATCGTGCAATTACCATGCGTGACTGGCCTGTAGTTATGGGTGGAGTTACCTTGGTCGTTGTTGTTGTATTGGTTATTTCTTTAATCGTGGACATAAGTTACGCCTTCTTAGACCCACGCATTAGATACGGCAATAAGAAGGAGAACTAATGACTACAAACTCACAACAGAGCCAAGCATTAGTTTGGGAAAAAGAAAGAGCAGCCGCTGCAAATAATGCTCATGGTGCTGACAACAATCCCCAACTCAACAAAGATGCCGAGAAACACAGTGGTCCTTCCCGTACTCTTTGGGGAGATGCTTGGAATCGTTTAAAACAAAATAAACTTGCAATCATTGCTGCATGTTGGATTGTTTTTATTGTTCTTGTCGCACTAACTTGTGATCTTTGGGCGCCACAACTCTTAGGTTCTCCAATTGAGATTTCATCTGCTGATACCGCAAAGCTTTCACTTTTGCCACCATCACTTGAGCACCCTTTTGGTACTGACCTTTTGGGTAGAGATGTTTTGGTAAGAATTATCTATGGTACTCGCGTATCTTTAGCAGTTGGTATTTTAGCTACTGCAATCTCAACGGCAATTGGTTTGGTTATGGGTGCGCTTGCTGCTTACTATGGCGGCTGGTTAGACATGATTATCATGCGTTTGGCTGATATCTTTTTAGCCTTCCCATACATCCTTTTTGTTATTGCAATGCTTGCAGTTATTGGCCCTGGTTTCCAAAACGTATTTATTGCTATTGGTATCTTAGGTTGGCCTTCAATTGCTCGTGTATTTAGATCAGCAATTTTGTCTGTTCAAGAAAACGACTACATTTCAGCTGCTCGCGCACTTGGTGCATCAGACGTTCGCATTATTGCACGTCACATCTTCCCAAATGCAGTTGCATCTATTGTGGTATATGCAACCATGTCAATCGGTGGTGCTATACTCACCGAGTCAGCACTTTCATTTATCGGTATGGGTGTTACCCCACCAACTCCATCTTGGGGACAGATGATTAATGACGGTCGTGCATATCTCGCAAATGCTCCGTGGATTATGCTTGCACCTGGATTTGCAATCCTATCAACCGTGCTTTCATTTACCTTACTTGGTGACGGTTTGCGCGACGCTTTGGATGTAAAACTGAAAGACGCCTAAGAGAGGGAATTATGGCTTTACTTAAAAAAGGAGAGAAGACAGCTGAGTCACAGGAGCTTGGGTCAGCTGAATCTTATAGCGGCCATCTTTTAGAGGTCGATAATTTAAAAATGCACTTTCACACCAAAGACGGCATTGTTAAGGCAGTTGATGGTGTTAGTTATACCTTAGATCGAGGAGAGACTTTAGGCATTGTAGGTGAATCTGGTTCAGGTAAATCAGTTACTGCAATGACCATCATGGGTCTTATTAAAATGCCTCCAGGTAAGATTGAAGGCGGAGATGTAAGGTATAAGGGTAAGTCAATTCTAAACTTGCCAGAAGAAAAGATGAGAAAACTTCGCGGTAATGATATTGCGATGATTTTCCAAGACCCTATGTCTTCACTCAATCCGGTATATAAGATTGGAGACCAGGTAGGAGAGGGTCTGCGTATTCACAAGGGTTACTCTAAAAAGGAAGCTAAAGAAGCTGCAATTAAGCTTTTGGATTTGGTTGGAATTCCTAACCCTTCTGTAAGAGTTAATGAGTACCCTCACCAGTTTTCTGGTGGTATGCGCCAAAGAGTTATGATTGCTATGGCGCTTGCCTGCAATCCAGATATTATTATTGCCGATGAGCCAACTACCGCTCTTGACGTTACCATACAAGCTCAGATTCTTGAGCTTATGGTTGAAATGCAGGAGAAAAATGGTAACGCAATAATCATGATTACCCATGACTTAGGTGTTGTGGCTAATATGGCCGATAAAATCATGGTTATGTATGCAGGTGCTCCGGTTGAATATGGTAGTGCAGAAGAGATATTTTATGAGTCTCACCACCCTTATACCTGGGGACTTATTCAGTCTATTCCAGAACAAAAAATGGATGAGAAAAAGCGCCTCACCCCAATTAAGGGAAATCCGCCATCACTTGTTGATGTACCTAAGGGCTGCTCATTCTCACCACGTTGTCCATATGCACAAGCTGTGTGCTTTGATAAAAGGCCTGAGGCGCTCTATGTGGGAGAGGGTCATTACTGCACCTGTCACTTTGCACTAGACAATGATTTTGCAAATAAATTTAGACCAAAAAGCTCACGTTCGGGTGACACAGAGTTTGCTACGGGCGAGCAAGAGCATGTAGAAGGGAGGGCATAGCTTATCATGGAAGTTTATGCTAACTCAGAACTCCAAGAAAAAGCTCCGCTTTTAGAGGTTAAACACCTCTCTAAAAGATTCCCTCTCGGGTCAGGACTTTTGTCATCAAAACTATCTGGTAGTGTATCTGCTGTAGATGATATTTCATTTGAGGTTCACGCAGGAGAGACCTTAGGTCTGGTAGGTGAGTCTGGTTGTGGTAAATCTACTACCGGTAGATGCCTCATGAGACTTACTGAACCTACAGAAGGTGAAGTTCATTTTGAGGGTAGAGACGTTCTTAAGATGAATCGAAAAGAACTAAAGGACTTTAGAAAAGAGATGCAATTTATCTTCCAAGATCCATATGCATCACTTAACCCTCGTATGACTATTAACGAGATTATCTCTGAGCCTTTAGTTATCCATAATATGATGGATTCAAAAAAAGATAGAACTGAGCGCGTTCAAGAACTTCTCAAAGTTGTTGGACTCAACCCTGAACATATAAATAGATATCCTCATGAGTTTTCTGGTGGTCAGCGTCAAAGAATTGGTATTGCACGTGCTTTTGCACTTCAGCCAAAGCTTGTTATTTGCGACGAGCCAGTATCTGCGCTTGACGTTTCTATTCAAGCTCAGGTTTTAAACCTACTTAAAGACCTTCAAAGACAGTACAACTCTGCCTACCTCTTTATTGCTCATGACCTCTCAGTTGTGCAGCATATTTCAGACAGGGTTGCAGTTATGTACTTAGGCAATATTGTTGAGATTTCAGACTGGAAACAGCTCTATCAAAAACCTCATCATCCATATACTCAGTCACTTTTATCTGCTGTTCCAATTCCTGATCCTGATATTCAGCGCTCAAGAAGCAGAATCGTACTTAAAGGTGATCCACCATCACCATCTGATCCACCAAGTGGATGCAGATTCCATACCCGCTGCCCTATAGCTCAGCAAATTTGTTCTGAAGAAAAGCCTGAGCTTAAAGAGGTTGCACCAGGACATAAGTGCGCTTGTCACTTTGCAAAGCCTTATCCTATTAAGGAATCTTCTATCGAGCTTTAAGAGCTTTGACTTAAACTTTTTTGGAGAGCATACATCTTCGGGTGTGTGCTCTCTGTTTTTTATTTTGAGAAGTGCTATAAGTTTTACAATATACGCGTTAAATGCATAACTATACGATAAGGTTTAGCAATATTGTTGTCTGAAAGAAAGTTATACGTATATGCCTAAGGCAGAACATTCAGGGCGCATTTCTAATCAAGCTATTGCGCGCTACGGAATATTAATAGGTCTAGCACTAGTGTTTGGCTATGTTGAGTACCTAATTCCACTTCCTTTTGCTGTTCCTGGTGTAAAGCTTGGTCTTGGAAATATCTTGGTGCTCTTTACCATTGTTGCCTACGGGTATCTTCCAGGTTTGCTCATTATGATTATTAAGGTTGTAGCAAGCTCAATCTTATTTGGTAATCCTTCTAT
>JASBYZ010000022.1 GCA_029983705.1 Coriobacteriales bacterium | reverse complement strand
TCAGCCAAACATCGGCGCATCTGCTCTCGATACGCTGAGAGCTTTGGAGCCTGGCAGGCAATAACTATATCACCATCTATAAAGCTATATGAATTTTTGTCCATCAGATTTTTTACTGCCTTAAGAAGTTTAATAGAATTTGCATCCTTAAAAGCAGGATTAGTATCGGGAAATAGTTTTCCAATATCACCCTCGCGCATGGCACCTAAAATTGCATCCATAAGCGCGTGAGTTACAACATCTGCATCAGAGTGCCCTAAAAGCCCTTTACTATGCTCTATTTGCACTCCGGCTAATATGAGTTTACGACTTTCATCAAATGCATGAACATCAAAGCCAAGACCACATCTAAGCATATAAAAAACTCTCCCTAATTATGCGCGTAGTTCTTAGTCACGGTCTCTCAGACGCTTTTCAAGTGCAGCGCTTACCGGACCTAAGTCCTCTGGAACAGTAACTTTGATATTGTCTCTAGGCGCATCCACCAAAAGCACTTTGCCACCAATGCGCTCAACTAAAGATGAGTCATCAGTTCCAATGTAGCCCTCACTCATAGCAGAGCTGTGCGCAGATTTGCACACGCTTGCATGAAATATCTGAGGGGTTTGTGCGATCCAAAACATCGATCTATCTGGGGTGCCAACGACCGTATCGCCATCAATAACCTTCATGGTGTCTATTGCGGGGTGACCTACAATAACGCCATCAGCGTCTACGCTTCCTTTGAGCACGTTAATTGCGTGAGTGATAACGTCAGGAGTGATAAGCGGGCGGGCACCATCATGAATGCCAATAAACTTAAATTGATCTGGCACTGCTGAAACACCATTCATTGCAGAAACTTGGCGAATCATTCCAGCGTTTGCATAACTTATTGGAGTTACAAAATTGTATGGATCACCCGCTTGCGCTTTATATTCACTCATACGCTCTTCAGGGCATACTATAACAATATGTGCTACCTGATCAACTGCATCAAAAGCCTCAATTGCCCATGACAAAACCGGCTTACCAAAAATTTTAAGCATCTGCTTACCGCCGCTTCTGCCAAAGCGCTCACCTGAGCCTCCAGCCAAAATAACCATAGCGACATCAGCTTTTTTGCCTACCTTACCCTCAAGGTCATGCCAGGTTTTTGTTTTATGAATATCATCAAGAAGCGCAGAAAAAACTGGCGGAGTTAATACCGCAGGACCACTTACTGGGTCAGTAACTCTTCTAGAACATTTTTCATTATCGTTTGCCATTACTTGTTCTTTCCCCACATACGCAGCAGCGAATCAACCAAAATCGCAGGCTTGCTTACTCCCAAACTCCCTAAGGTATCGAGCTCATCGCTCAAATTGAGCATTAAATCAGCGAGAGATCCGTACTCTTCAACAATTCTATCAGCAATTTCATTATTTACTACAGACACCCTTGATAAAGTCCTGAGTCCTAAAGGCATCATAACGCTCATTTCATTGAGGTCCTCATATCCCAAAATCTCTGCAATCTTTTCAGGCGAGGTGATATCTTTTGAACTTAATACGCTCAGTTCTTCTCTAATTTCCTGAGCATTTTCTTGACTAGAATCATAGGCGTAGTCTCTAATTGTAAGGGTAAAGAGCTCGTCAATACCGTGAGTGAGCTCACGAAGTTGAATTTTTAATACATGCCCTGATGCACCCATTTCTTCAAGCACATCTGCAAAAACATCTCCAATAGAAATTAAAGTTTGGAAACGCGCAAAGACGCTAGTGACATCTTCGAGAGTTACATAGTTATCAAACTCAAGGCGAGAAAGTCTTGAGAGAGCTGAGTCAAGGGACTGTCTTCCAGTTTGAAGCGCAATAAGCATTTGATTTGCCTCGTTTATTAACTGAGCTGCACTTCTTAATTGGAAGGATTTTCCTGCGATATATAAATTTACAACAGACCTACGCTCTGAAACAGAAATTACTAAGGCATCGGTTTGCATAGACATACGCGAAGCTGCCTTATGCCTCATACCAGTTTCTGATGTTGGAAGAGAGGGGTCTGGGTTTAAGTGAAAGTTTGCACGCAAAATATTTGCCACATCACTGTCTACTACAATAGCTCCATCCATTTTGGAGAGCTCAAAGAGTCTGTGCGAGGTAAAAGAGATGTTTAATGGGAATCCATCATTTCCTGAAGCTAAAACTTTATCGGTATCGCCTATGCAAATAAGAGCACCAAGGTTACCAGCAATAATCATGTCAAGCGCAGTACGCAGCGCAGTTCCTGGCGCAGTCATACGAATGGCTTGTTGCATTTTTGTATCAACTTCAGCTCGTGCCATATCTACCTCTTTAGACTATAAAATAAAAAACCGCCAAACCTACTATAAACTATCGTAGGATTGACGGTTAGCGGGTATTTACTAAGCATCTTGAGTCTCTAGTGATCCTCCACCGTTTTTAGGATGCTTACTACGCTTTAAATCAGCAAGAAAACTTGAGCGAGGCTTTTCTTGAACGCTCACATGTTTCTTTGGCTCAACAATCTCTCCCTCACCTTTGGTGAACTTAAGTTTGTCATCGCCATCTGCATCCACTTGAATCATGTCGCCTTCTGACCACTTACCCTCAAGTACTTCTTCAGAAAGTGGGTCTTCAATAAGGGTTTGGATTGCACGTCTCAGTGGTCTTGCACCATAGACCGTATCCGTTCCCTCTTTTGCCACAATCTTCTCGGCATCCTTACTAATTTGAATGCCCATGCCTAAGTCGTAGAGTCTTACACGTAGATCATCAACCATCAAATCAACAATCTCAGCAATCTCATCTTCAGTAAGCGTCTTAAAGACAATAATTTCATCAAGACGGTTTAAGAACTCAGGTCTAAAGGTCTTTTTAACCTCAGACATAACGCTTTGCTTGATTTCCGTATCTGAAAGACCAGAACCTCCCTCACTTGGAGCAAAGCCAAATGGAGCAGACTTAGAAATCTCACGAGCACCAATATTTGAGGTCATAATGATAATGGTGTTTTTAAAGTCAACCTTTCTACCCTGACCATCAGTGAGGCGTCCTTCTTCTAAAATTTGCAAGAGCAAGTTAAAGACATCAGGATGAGCTTTTTCTACCTCGTCAAACAAGATAACTGAATAAGGTCTTTGGCGCACTGCCTTAGTGAGCTGACCGCCCTCATCATAGCCAACGTATCCTGGAGGTGAGCCAATTAATCTTGAAACTGAGTGCTTTTCCATGTACTCAGACATGTCAAAGCTTAAGAGTGCCTCTTCAGAGTCAAAGAGAAATTCAGCTAGAGTTTTAGCAAGCTCAGTTTTACCTACACCAGAAGGACCTAAGAAGAGGAAAGATCCACTTGGACGGCGGAAGTCTTTAAGACCAGCGCGTGCACGTCTAATTGCCTTAGAAACTTTTACAACTGCCTCATCTTGACCAACAACCCTCTCATGTAATACTGATTCCATACGAAGGAGCTTTTCTGTTTCAGCCTCAGTGAGATTAGTTACCGGAACACCCGTTGACATGGATACTACATCAGCAATTTGGTCTGGATTAACCTCATACACCTGCTGCTTAGAATCCTCACGCCACTTTTGTTCCATCTCTTCGCGCTTTTGCTGAAGCTCTTTTTCTTTATCTCTTAAGCTTGCGGCCTTCTCATAATCTTGTAGGTTAACTGCCTCATCTTTTTCTGACTTAAGCTTGCGAAGCTCTTCATCAAGTTCATGAATTTCAGCAGGCACTGCCATATTTCTGATGCGCATGTGTGCACCAGCTTCGTCAATTAAGTCAATTGCCTTATCTGGCAAGAAGCGGTCTTGTACGTATCTATCTGAAAGATTTACCGCAGCATTAAGTGCCTCATCTGTAAAGTGAACATGGTGGTGTGCCTCATATTTATCGCGCAAGCCCTCTAAAATCATACGAGCATGTTCCTTATTTGGCTCACCAATTGTTACTGCCTGAAAACGTCTATCAAATGCTGAGTCTTTCTCAACATGCTTTCTGTATTCATCTAAGGTAGTAGCACCAATAATTTGGATTTCACCACGTGAGAGTGCTGGCTTTAAAATTGAAGCGGCATCAATTGAACCTTCAGCTGAACCAGCTCCAATTAAGGTGTGCATCTCATCGATAAACAAAATAATATGATCAGACTCGGCAACCTCTTTAATTACCTTTTTAAGGCGGTCTTCAAACTCACCACGATATTTTGAGCCTGCTACCAAAGCTGCTACATCAAGCGTCCAAATTTCTTTACCCATGAGCATGTCTGGTACGGTCTCATCAACAATAAGTTGAGCAAGACCTTCAGCAATAGCGGTTTTTCCAACTCCAGGGTCACCAATTAAGAGTGGGTTGTTTTTGGTACGACGAGCAAGAATTTGCATTACGCGCTCAATTTCAACCTCACGACCAATTACTGGATCAAGCTTTCCCTCACGCGCTTGATCGTTTAAGTTTTTGCCGTACTCTTCAAGAACTGAGGAGTTTTCCTCTTCCTGATTTGGCTGGCCTTGACCAAAAGGCATTCCGTGAGGTGCACTTGCTTGTCCGCCTTGTCCTGGCACAGGGGCCTGTCCACCAAATGGCATGCGCGCTCCCCTGTTAAGCTGATTATTTACAGCCTTGCGAACATCTTCTGCGCTAATACCAAGACCTTTTAAGGCATCTACTGCCACTCCTGAGTTTTCGCGCACAATTCCAAGTAAGATGTGCTCGGTTGATATGTAGTTTTGTCCCATGGCAAGCGTCTCTTTAAGAGCGCCCTCTAGTGCACGCTTTGCCCGTGGGGTAAAAGGAATTCTACCTTCAGGGCTTTCTTCTTGTGACTGTGTAAGCGTCTTAACCTCTTCAAGTACTTTTTCATAGCTTGCGCCAAGTTCAGTTAAGGCCTTTGCGGCTATCCCATCATTTTCACGAATTAGACCCAAAAGCATGTGCTCAGAACCCACATAGGATTGCTTAAGCGCCCGGGCTTCCTCTTGTGCCAAACTTAATACTTTGTTGGCACGCTCGGTAAATTTTTCAAACATGGAGTACCCTCCTTAGTGCTACAGCAAGTATATGCTGTTATAAAAAATAAGCACCTGTCTTGTGTCAGGTGCTTACAAAAGTTACTCATTACCTGCAAACAAATAAGTACCCTCGTGCAAAAAAGTTTATACATGAGGGTACTTATAGCAGAAAATTTAAGTCTGGTTTATGTAGATTTAGTTCTCAGGCTTCATTTGTGGGAAAAGCAATACGTCACGAATGGATGCCTGATCAGTTAAAAGCATAACCAAACGGTCAATACCAATTCCAATACCACCAGCAGGAGGCATACCGTACTCAAGAGCTCTAATGTAGTCTTGGTCGTAATCCATAGCCTCATCATCGCCCAAAGCCTTAGCTTCCATTTGAGCTGCAAATCTCTCGCGCTGGTCAACTGGGTCATTTAACTCGGTAAATGCGTTTCCATACTCACGACCACAGATAAAGAGCTCAAAGCGCTGGGTTAGACGTGGGTCATCTTCTTTTTTCTTAGCAAGTGGTGATACCTCAAGTGGATACTCAGTAACAAAGGTTGGGTTAATAAGCTTTGGCTCTACAAGCTCATCAAAGAGCTCAGCGATGAGTCTACCTTTGCCCCACTCCTCTTTAACTGGAAATTCATGCTCTCTTAAAAGACCGCGAAGCTCTTCAAGATCTGTATCAAAGTTTACTGGACGACCAAGCTCTTCAGATACAAGATCAATCATTGGGCGTGACTGCCACTCAGCACCCAGGTCAATTTCTTGTCCCTGGTAACTAATATTTCTGGTGTCATTTACTGCATCATTTGCAGCAAGCACAATAACTTGCGCAAGCTCTTTCATGCCCTCAAGATCAGAAAATGCTCTGTATGCCTCAATAGTTGTAAACTCTGGGTTATGGCGAAGATCCATACCCTCATTTCTAAAGCAGCGATTGATTTCATACACGCGCTCATAGCCACCAACTAAGAGTCTCTTTAAGTGAAGCTCTGGCGCGATACGCATGTACACATTTCTATCAAGAGCATTGTAGTGAGTGGTAAATGGCTTAGCATTAGCACCACCAGCAAGCATGTGAATCATTGGGGTTTCTACCTCAACATATGCCTGATCTTCCATGGCGTGTCTAATAGCAGAAATAATTTTAAAGCGCTTATCAAATACTTCTCTTACGTCATCATTCATAAAGAGGTCTACATAGCGCTGACGATAGCGAGTCTCTTTGTCTGAAAGCCCGTGAAATTTTTCTGGAAGCGGACGAAGAGATTTAGATAACAAGGTGATCTTTGTAGGTAACAGTGAAAGCTCACCACGCTTCGTGCGCAATATTGTGCCCTCAGCACCAATCCAGTCACCAAGGTCTAGATCTTTAACAAACTCAAACTGCTCTTCACCTAAGGTGTTAATTCTTGTAAAGAACTGGAGGCTTCCGGTAGTGTCTTTAATAACAAGAAAAGCAATCTTTCCTTGATTTCTAATTGCCATAATTCTTCCGGCAATCTTATAGACATCTTCTGTAGAGTCTCCGTTTGCTAAATCCTTATATTTTTCTTCAAGGTCTTTAGTGTGAGCAGTAATGTCAAAGGCATGACCATAAGGATCTATGCCTTGCTCAATAAGATGTTTACGCTTTTCTTGACGAACAACCCTTGGGTCATCCTCAATCTCTTGATGTGCATCTGCATTATTTTGAAGTGTCTTATCTTCGCTCATACCAATCCTTAAACTACAAATGTAATGAACCTATTTATTTGATACAGCAATAATGGTGTACTGAATATTTGCTCCTGATGGAGTATGAACAGTCACCTTGTCACCCTTTTTCTTGCCCATTACCGCAGCTCCTACTGGTGACTCGTTTGAAATCTTGCCCTCTTTTGGAGAAGCTTCTGCAGTACCTACAATGCTTAATTTCATCTCACCTTTAGGACCCTCAAGGGTTACTTGTGAACCAATGTGAATCTTGTTAGAGCTTTTTGAAACCTCTGCAACAGTAGCTGTAGCTAAAATGTTGGTAATCTCTGCAATTCTTGATTCAACAAAGGCTTGCTCATTTTTAGCGTCATCGTACTCTGAGTTTTCAGATAAGTCTCCAAACTCACGAGCAACCTTGATGCGCTCGCCAACCTCAGCACGCTTTTCATTTTCTAAGTACTCAAGCTCGTCAATTAATTTTTGGCGACCTTCAGCGGTTAAGATTGTTTCTTTTGCCATATATAACTTTCCTTAGATAGTAAATGATAGTTCAAACGGTACATGCCAATTTTTTATGACATGCACCGTTATACTTAGAACATATGTAACAAAGAATACTTAAATATGAAATTTAAGCCTCAGTTTTGTCCTGCTTTTTCTTTTTTACTGGAGTATCGATATCAGCGTCTTCGTCATCAACTGCAACGGTCTTTTTACGAGGCTCCTCTAATTTAGCTTCTTTTACTGATACCTCATCATCGTCATCCTCTTTATCATCAGCCATTCCCTGTCTGATGCTTTTAACTGTTTTACCTAATGATGCACCCAACTTTGGTAGGTTTTTTGGGCCAAAAATTAGTAATGCAACAGCTAAAATAATGAGGAGCTCTGGTACTCCAAGACCAAAAAACTTCATAACTTCTCTTTCCTTCCAGTAATCCTTAATGACCACAACTACTTGTGCCCAAAAAAGAAAGGCATACTCGCTTTGGTATTTGCTCAATATGTATAAAAAAGTACTGAGCTGAAGTATACACCTTACTATATTTTAAATTAACTTAACTAGGACAATTCCTCAGTATCTCTTTGATATATTAGCATTTAACAAAAACTATAGAGCATCTTTAAATAATTTTATTCATTTATCTCAAAGTTAACAGCTCTTAGGCAGCTTTAATCTTTAAGCGATACTCATCAAGCAGGGCTTTTTCAAGACTTGCACCATAATTTCTAAACATCTCATCAACAATATCATCAGCACATCTTCCACACTTTTTTAAGGTTGAAATAAAGGTTGAAAGCACACCGCGCTGTACATACTCTGAGCTCTTCTTCTCTTTTGGAGCATGTTTTTTAATAACCGCAAAATAATATGCATAGCAGCGTGATTTTTCACCTGCTGTGAGAATGTGATCTGAGCTAAATGGAAGATATTTTTGGCTTTCTTTTTGAGCATAGATGCTGAGCTCGCAAGAAACTCCTTTATTTTGTGCGATACTTTTAAGGTAAGTTAAATAACTTGCAAAACTTTTATTTGATTGGGCCATATCTATCAACTCCAATTACAACTTCTTAGTTAGTAACTGGAGTATATAAAGTGCCTCTGACATTAATTACAGGCGAGGTGGGATGACAATTATTTCAAGGCTGTGGAATGCTGTAAAATTGCACTCTTCAATTATTTTTCCTGCTCTTGCTCTTGCATGGTCTATTTTTATTTTGCTCAGCCCCCAACTTACTGATGTGCTGAGCACAATCATTAGTAATAGCTTTTCACGCTTTGTAATCTTTTGGGTGCTTGGAGTTCTTTTAGTCTTATCATTTAACCGATTTAGATTTTCGGCACCAAAAATTGCCCTTATAAGCATTGCAATGGCAAGCTTAGTTATCACTTTTTACGTTTTAGTTGTGTATCCAACAATGGAATCAAAACAGCTAAATAACCTTATATTTTCTTGCTCCTCAGGCGTTATTTTAGGTAGCCTTGCAGGCACCTGGGGCAAGTACATTTTTGAAGTATATATAGATGAATTTGGAGCTTAGTACTGGGCGTCAAAGGCCTTACATAAGGCATCTAAAATCTCTACCGCATGATGCTGCGCATCAGCTGAGGTAAAGCTCCCGTCATAATTGTTAGCATCTTCTATAACTAATCTAATATATGCTGGTATGTCTATAAAACTTTGACGTGCGGTGGTAAGTCTTGCAGGAAGTGAATCCCTCTCATCGCCCACTACATTAGCAATGCCTGAGCTTGGGTTAGCCGGCTCTCCACCAATCTCTAACACAATCTCGGTGTCTGGCTCAAGTTGCTTAGCATTTGAGCTTAAATAGAACTGAGCGTGCTCAGAGCTTGCAGCTGCAATATTCCAAATGCGTCCAGCAATATTTCTTGAAATTGGATCTAAACCAACCAGTGCAATTTTTACGCGCTCAATAACAGATACTGCGCGCAAAAAACTTGGATGAGCGCTGTAGGTGAGCTTTGCGGTCTTATCGCCCCAAACATGTTTGAGACGTTTAATTGCATCAAAGGTATCCTGAAAAGCAATGCCGTCAGGATTAATACCAACATTAGCTTGGAATTCTTTAACTGCAGCCTCAGTTTTAATGCCGTAAATTCCGTCTTGTTTACCAGCGCCAAACCCTAAGATATTGAGGGCAGTTTGAAGCGTGAGTATATCAGCACCATGAAAGTTTGGATAGCGCAGATACAGAGATCTGCCGCCAAGTTTAAAGGAATCATCAACAAGCTTATGCCAGGTTTGGCTATCTACAACAGCTTCTTCAGACATCTTATGCTTTGATCTAAAGTCTTTTACAGCTTCAGCGGTCTTCTCTCCAAAAACGCCATCGGCTTGATCTTTACCAAGGTCGTAATTTAAATCAATAAGTCTTTGCTGCACATCTTCTACAGCGCTTCCACTGTCACCAAACTTTATAGGATCCAAAAGCCTAAACCTTTCCAAACTAGTGATGCTAAGTTAAAGCCTGCATACCCTAAAATACTGGCACGCAGGCTTATATTTTACCGTTACTTATGAAAACTATATAGCTTAAATTTAAGCTTCGTAGTCAACAAGTTTTTGTGGCTTAGTGTAAGTTCTTTGACCAAGCTCATTATCTAGTGAGTAAAGTGCTTGACCATTCTCTTTAGCAAAGAGTCTGTAGCGCTCTAGGTTAGATGAGGTGTTGTCCTCTTCTTCATTTTGCTCATCGATAAACCAGTCAAGTAAGGTAATAGCCTTAAAGTCTTGGCACTCTTGTGCAATTTGAGCAATGTTGTGAATTGAATCAGTAATGTATTGCTCGTGCTTGTAAGTTTGCTCAAGGATGTCCTCAATGCTCTCATAATCACTTGGTGGAGCATCAATAGCACCAAGTACTGGCTTGAGGCCAAATTGATGAAGCGCATTGTAGAAGATCATTGCGTGATCGAGCTCTTCTTGATGTTGGATGTAGTACCAACGAGCAAAGCCCTCAAGACCTTTGTCCTCAAACCAAGCTGACATAGCTAGGTAGTATTGAGCTGAATACTGCTCGAGAACAATTTGGTCGTTGATTGCATTTAAAATCTTGTCATCGGTAATGCGTCTGGTTTTTCTCTCAGGCATTGTTGGTGTCTTAGTTTTTGAGCTCTTCTTTTCTTTTGCCATAAAAATCCCTTCAAAAAGAAATTTGTAAAACCTATATCTAGGTTCATTTCTCTCCAATTGAGAAGTGAACTGTAGTTACACCTATACCCGAAATAGCTTAGACAATTCTTTGAATGAAGAAATCTGCCATCGATAACAAGAGCTCTCTACCTTTTGGAGTGATATCGATGTCGGCAATAGATTTCTTAGCCTTCTCAACAAGATCAAGGGCGAAGTTATGGGCAAATTCAATTGAGCCTGCTTCTTGCATAATCTCAACTGCTCGACCAAGTTTTTCTTCGTCTTTAGTATTTTCAGACAAAATGTCGATAAGCTCTTGGGCATCCTTTGAATGATTCATAGCATGAACAGCAATTAAGGTGCGTTTGCCCTCAGTAATGTCTGATCTAAAGTCTTTTTTAGTTGATTCCTCAGTGCCTACTAAGTTAAGAAAGTCATCTTGAATCTGGAAGGCAAGACCTGTATCAAGACCGTATTGACGCAAGATTTCAACGGTTTTATCATCTGCGCCACCAATAATTGCTCCAACAGCAAGTGGCATACCACCAGAATAAAAACCTGTTTTATGGCGAGCCATTACAAGATAGTCATCAATTGATAGGTCAAAACGCTTATCGCGCGCCCAACCTAAGTCAAGTGCTTGGCCTTCAACCGTACGCGCAGTCATATCAATAAGTTCAGCAAGCACGCGAACCTTTAGGTGGTCATCAAGTTTTTTATCGTCAAGCACAGTTCCGTTTACCAAGGCGAGCGCTAAATCTCCTGCGTTAATAGCTATACCCGGACCCTCAGCAATGTACATGCAAGGTTTGCCGCGCCTGATGCGTGAATCATCTGCGATGTCATCGTGGATAAGTGCTGCTGTGTGAAAGTGTTCAATTGATGCTGCAGCGCTCAAAGCCATTTGTGCATCTCCGCCCACGGCCTGACATGCAAGCAAACATATGAGTGGGCGATGTCTCTTACCTGCATTTCCTGAAAACTCACGAAGCGGAGTATATAAGTAACGCTTCATTTCAGGATGCACATTAATATTAAAAAAAGTATCAAGATACTTGTTAAGCTTTTTTGAATTCTCGTCTAAATACTGTTCAAACTTATTTTGCATGTAACAGCAATACCTTCCTAAAAGTAAGAATGTTTCTTAACGACAGTAACAAATCTTCTACCCATTATAATTTAAAATTTCATTGGCTTATCATTTTCGAAAATCAGCGGCGCAGATGTCGCCTGAGTATCTGAGTCATCATATTTTGCTAAGAGATACTCATTTAATTGTGCTTTAGAGCTTAGATACACCAACTGATATGGCTCATCAAATGAAACCTTTTCTAAAAATACGAAGCCGTCTTCATGTGGAAAGAGCACTCCGGTATGGCCCACAAATAAATAATCCTGATCAAAGTGGGCATGCATATACACCGATATAACACTTGCGGCCTCTGGTTTTATCTCTACATTTCGAGCTTTAAAGTCATCGAGAATTTTCTTTAGATGTACATCTTGTTTATCGGTGTTTTCAGTGAGTACGGAAGCGTACATATTATTAAATTTCTTTAAATCATCTGCCGATAAGTTCACACCCTTTTGACTTGCTAAAGATTCTTGATCAATAAACAGATATTCTGGCCTTTGACCTGGATCTTTTGGATTTGACATAAACTGCTTCATTAAATCAAAGGTGGTCATGCGACAGTTATTACCGATAAATTCTGCACGGTGCGCATCTAAAACGTTATAAAGCTCAGCGACATTATACAAAGGACGGACATCCGTAGTCTCTTGAATGCCATCTATAAGTTTGTCAGCACCTACAGTGGTGTTGTAGTTCTTGATTTGCTCAAGTAAGCTTGCAGAACTTTCATCGGCTATGCCTGCTTGATTACATAAATCTGTAAGAAGCTTTTGCTCTTCTTCACTTACAATATTTGAAATTTTTACTGGAGCACTCAGCTCAAGCTTCTTTTCATCAATACTTTGTTCTGAGGAGCTTGAACTTTCTTGCGAGATTACAGATGAATCCTTAACGGTAGTATCACTTACTTCTAGCTTATTTGGAGTAGCATCGCTTGTTTCTAGACTTGACTGTGGGTTTTGCTCTGGCAAATTAGAAATTAAGTTTTGTGCCTGAGCGCAACCTGTAAGTAATAAAGTCAAACAAAGTGGAGCTGAAATCATAAGACTAGATTTACTTGCTACATTTTTCTTCATGTGTTTAAAATTCTCCAGAGATAAAAGTAATTGATTAACTTATCCATAGTATCGCATATCAAAATGATTCAAAAGGCCCTCTATGATTTTGTATGTTAAAGAAATCTTAAAGCTAAAACTGGTGATTTAAAGAGTAGATTTATCTCCTTATAAGACTACACTTACAAATAACTAGACTTTATAAGGAGGTAGGCTATGAAGTTTGGAATAAGAAAGCCAAGTCTTAAAAGATCTTTTAAAGCAAGAACCACAGGTAGTTTAAAGCGTAAGGCTAAAAAAGCAATTAATCCTATGTATGGCACAAAAGGAATGGGATTATTACATCCTAAACGTGCGCTCTATAATAAGATTTATAAGAAGACAAGCTTCAGTATTTTTGATTTGTTTAAATAAAAGAGGTGGTGGGGGCGGCGGGAGTCGAACCCGCATGTCGTGAGACGGAGGATTTTAAGTCCTCTGCGTATGCCTATTCCGCCACGCCCCCAAACAGGTAATTTATTATAGCGCAAATCTGCAGCTTGTAAAGCGAGAAATTTACGAGTTCGTAATTATTGCGGAGCGCCTGCTCCTGCGTATTATTACAGGATTTACTTAAGCGCTCCGCAAAGATAGTTCAGTAATTGAGCTTAAATATTTTTATTCTTAAATTTTTTGTTTGAAAAAATACCTAAACCCATAAGAATAGTACCAAATGAAGCTAAGAGACCTGCATTCATACCTGATTGATCAGAGGTTTTTGGTAGTACTGCAGATTTCTTAACAACAGGCTCGGCAAAATGTTTTCCAGCAGGCTCTTCTTGCGGATCATTAATAGTTACATTCTTGCTATAAGAGCCAGTGTATTCAGCTTGAGCGCCTTCAGGGCTTAATGTCGCAAAATGAAGACAACCGTTTGATGGAGCTTCAGCTTTATTAGTTAAAATACCAATATTATAAGTTTGTAAAAGATGGAAATCTTTACCTTCAGCTAGAAGATAGTCTTGTGCATAAGCACCATTTGTCGCAAAAGTATCATAAGCCAACTGAGGATTTAAGAGCTTCCAAAGACCTGCCTTATTAGCCTTAACATCGTAAAAGACTATGCGCGCTTTCTCTCCAACCTCAATTTTAGACAGACCAACTTTTACTGTTCCATCTTTAATGGTGCCAAGAACTTCTTTATCGCCAAGAATAAACTTTATTTTCTCAACTGTCATACCCTCGGGAAGGTTAGCTGTAAATACACCTTTTGCAACGGGAGCATAACCATAATTTATTAAATTGAACTCATAATTAAAGAGCTTGTTCCAAATTTGTTTTCTAATGTCGTTTTTATCAGAAGTTTCTAATAGCAAGTGCGAACCACTTGTAACATGTGCACCCGTAAAGCCTGAGAGAGCTACCATACTTTTATTCTCTAAGCCCGTATGATCAGCTGATCTATTTGCCTCATTAAAGCGAACAAAGATACGATTTACTTTCTCTGGAACTTTCCAAACAAGACCCTGCTTACCTGCAGCTTCATGAGTGGTTGTATAGGCAAATATTGGTTTGAGCTTATTGCGCTCCCACTCTACTTTTCTTAAGTCAAAATCTTTTGCGTCATAAATAAACACTTGCAATTGATCTACGCCATTTTTGTTACCGTTTGAAATCCAAGATGGTGTGGGCACAAGCTCACTACCTGGGGTTACTTTGATGTCTTGAACTACGCCCATGTTATAGCGTGCTTCAACTTTAGCAGCAGCTTTCATATGCCAAAAAGTCTTATCTGGAAACTCTGCTTTAACTAGCACATTGTATATACCAAAAGATTTACCTACAGGGCTTTCAAAATAAGTTGCACCCTCATCGCCTTCTGCACATGGATTCCACTTCCAGGGTTTTTTCTCATCGTGTTTAAACCAGCCTGAAGCATAAGAAAATTTGGTTTCTTTTGGCATTGTATGGGCATTACCTATATGCCTTCTGGCATCAGATTCTTCTACACCAGGTGCAGACTGTGGGAAGCTTCCTTCTGAAAAGTATTTGCCAAGCCAGATAATATTTTTCTTGTTATCTGGGTTAACTATTTCTCCACTGCCTTCTTTATAGGCTTTACCTTCTTTAGAAATTGACACAGCTCCACCGGCCATTTTCCATCCAAACTCATCAGCATTATTAATAACCGTATTATTTGTTCCGGGATAATTTTTTTCGTCAAGTACTGAATAAGGCTTTGCACTGTCTTTATCCAAAGATTTGCCTTCATCAAAGGTATTTGAAAGTAGATTTGGATTATCTAGTTTTTTTGAACCAAGGTTATCAGGCAATATCTCAAGATCAGGATTTTTAAAATCTTTAGTCTCGATTGTATTTTTCTCTGCAGAATCATCAGCAAGCTCACTAGAGCCAGCTGCATTTTCCTTATGATAAGTAGCCTTTTTATCCTTTTCAATGCCTTCATTATCTTGGGGCTTAGATACGTTAAGTTCGCTCGGTGCACCTTGATTATCTGCAACAGGCACGCTTTCAGCATAGGCAAAAGAAGCTGGTAAAGCGAGTGCGGCAATTAAAGCACTCGAAGCTCCAAACATAAACACTTTTGGACTTAATTGGTATCTATCACAATTCATTTCATCACTCCTACAAATTCTCTCTTCAAAGGTATTAATTAATTGCTACCAATTTAATGACAATTTCGTAATTATAGTGCTTTTGAATTGCTTTATAATATTCTATTTAATTATTTTTTAATAGATTTTATTTATTGCTTGTATATTTCACATTAATTTTTTCAATTAAATCAAATTATTTTATGGATTATGTTGAGAATATAAGACTTTTTAATAGCAATACTAAAAGAGCTAAATTCCTACTCTGAAGAATTTAGCTCTTTGGCTTTACTTATTTAAATGAGCTTGAATATTCAACTTTCCAGTCAAATAAACTTTCTTTACCTTCAAGCTGCATGCTTAAGTGCTTAACAATTCCTAAAAGGGTGTCAGACTCGCTTACAGAAAGCTCACTAAATCCACCCATTCCCATAAACAATTCAAGAATAAGTGCACCGGCAACAATAACTGGAGCACGTTTTTCTTGTAAGCCCTTTAGCTGAGCACGTTCGCGTTCTGGAAGTGAAGAAAGCTCCTCAAGTAAATCGGAAACTTGCCCGCCTTCAAGCACAGCAAGGTGCACCTGTTTTGGATCGTAGGGCTCAAGCTGCTTTTGTACTGCTACAAGCGAAGTAGAAGATCCGCCTACACATACAAGTCTGTTTACTCGTTCTAAGTCTTCCAGACTTGAGCCAAACTCTTCATGAGCCCAAGCACGAGCAGCATCAAGCTCTTCTGCGCTTGGAGGATCTGTTTTAAAGAAAAGCTCAGTTACACGCCTACATCCCACATCAAAAGAGCGTACGTATTCTAAGTCGTAAGGCTCATCTTCTGTTTCTGTTGAATAAGAACCAATTGAGACCTCTGTTGAACCGCCGCCAATATCAAGCACCAATATGCGCTCATCAGGAAAGTCTGCACTCACTCCTAAAAATGAGAGACGTGCCTCAATTTCTCCGATGATAACTTGAGGCTTAAGTCCAAGCTCTTCAAGTGGCTTAAGAATTTCATCGATATTATCAGCGTCACGAGCAGCGCTCGTAAGCGTGCATATTACTGCATCTAAAGACTGCTCTTTAAGTATTTGAACATACTCTTTAACCTGATTGACTGTTCTTGCTACTGCCTCAGAAGTAAGATAGGAAGAAACTGATCTTCCTTGTCCAAGGTCAGTAATTTCTGAGCGACGAAGCAAGGTACTAATATGACCTTCGCTTGAGGTACCAATAAATAATCGAGTTGAAACCGTTCCGATATCAATAATACCTATGTGATAGTCAGACATGTACTTATTCTCCATTACTGTTCTTGTCTGGGTCACTTTTACCCGTTGATGTATCTCCTACACCAAAAAAGAAATCTAAAAAGCGAGTCTTCCAATTTGACGGCGCTGTTCCTGAACCTTGCGGAATACGTTCAACCACGGCAGGTGGTTGTGCGGTTTCTGATTCTTCAGGCCCGCCAACAACGTTTACAGAATTCTCACCTGGTTTAACCATATTAAGTTCTTTGCGCGCATAGTCTTCAATTCCCTCAGGAGTCTGTAGATTTTTTACGCGGTCTTCAATTTTTTTATTACGTTGCATATTTTCAACGTATTCATATTGTAAGCGTTCATTGTGCCTATAGGCTACATAGTAATCTTTGGCAGGAAAATATATAGCAAGAAATGCCATTATAAGCAGGCCCGTGGACACAAGTATAAATACTAGATTGTTTCTAAAAAAGTTTGCAAACTTATTTGGTTTATTTCCTGATGCGCTCTGGGCCTTAGGATCGTTGTCGATAAAGTCTTTAACTTTTTTATAAGCACCAGCAAAAAATGCTGGAATGCTAAGCAAAACACTACCTGTACGCTTAGCTGCAGACTTAGCCTTTGAGCCCGCATGTTTAGCCTTAGAAAAGCCCTCTTTTGCACTTTCTTTAAAGTGCTTTGCTTCTCTTGGCTTAGGCTCTTGCGCTTGAGTATCTGCTGGCGGTTTTATTTCTTTTTCAGGCTTTCTTTTTGTACCAGATTTTAAAGTAGTCTGAGGTTCTTTACCTGGTGATTGAGGACTTTCTTGAGTATCTGAAGGAGTTTTTGCACGCGGGCGCCTTGAGTTCATGCCCTTAGGCACATACTCAGGTTTCTCAGCATGATTGCCATTTGATTTAGTCCCAAAGCGTGACGCTTTGGGACTTTTATTATGTTCGGGACCTATGGCCATAAGCTGCGTTAATACTCCAAATCAAGCCAGTATAGAAAGTCAAGTGAACTACAGTCTAGCAAATATTTACTGCCTTAATGTTCTTTCACATTATAAAATACTGATTTTCCCAAAAACTGCGCCTGGTCTCCAAGTTCTTCTTCGATTCTTAGAAGTTGGTTATATTTTGCCACGCGCTCGCTTCTACAAGGAGCACCAGTTTTAATTTGACCTGCGTTTACAGCTACTGATAAATCAGCAATAAAGGTGTCTTCAGTCTCACCAGATCTGTGTGAAATAACTACACCATAGCCAGCCTGTTTTGCCATAGAAATGCAATCAAGCGCCTCACTTACACTACCAATCTGATTTACCTTGATTAGAATTGCATTTGCAATACCTTTTTCAATTCCCATTTTTAAGCGCTTACTGTTAGTAACAAATAGGTCATCACCAACTAGCTGGATACGCTTACCAAGTAAATCAGTAAGTGCTTTCCAGCCATCCCAGTCATCTTCTGCCATACCGTCTTCAATTGAGATAATTGGGTACTTATCGCAAAGCTCTTTATAAAAGTGAGCAAGTTCTTCGCCACTGAGTTCTTTGCCCTCACCAGTAAGCTTATACAATTTTTCCTCTTTGTCATAAAACTCTGATGATGCTGGGTCAAGTGCAAAGGCAATCTGCTCGCCAAGCTTATAACCCGCCTCTTCACATGCGCGTGAAATATACTTGAGGGGATCTTCATTGCTTGAAAGATTTGGTGCAAAACCACCCTCATCGCCCACTGCATTTGAAAGGCCATCTTTTTTAAGAATTTCCTTAAGTTTATGATAGATTTCTGCGCACCATCTTAAGGCCTCTGCAAAGGTTTCAGCGCCTACTGGCATAATCATGTATTCCTGAAAATCAACCGTATTATCTGCGTGAGCACCACCGTTAAGAATATTCATCATAGGAACTGGTAAAACGTGAGCGTTTGCGCCCCCTAAATATTTATAGAGTAGCAGCTCATTTGACTGTGCTTGTGCATTAGCAACTGCCATTGACACGCCAAGCAGCGCATTAGCTCCAAGCTTTGATTTGTTTTCTGTGCCGTCAAGTTCAATTAAGAGCTTATCTATTGCACGCTGGTCTTGAGCATCAAAGCCAATGATCTCATCGGCAATGTCCTCATTTACAAAGGCTACTGCCTTTGAAACACCCTTACCAAGGTAGCGACCCTTGTCGCCATCTCTTAGCTCTACAGCTTCATGCTCTCCGGTAGAAGCTCCAGAAGGTACCTTGGCCCTACCAAAAGAGCCGTCAAAAAGATAGGCATCCACTTCAACAGTTGGGTTGCCGCGTGAATCTAAAATTTCGCGTGCATGAATGTCAATAATCTCGCTCATTTAAGCATTCTCCTTCTTTTTGGCTAATTGCCACAGCTGTTCTTGCTCATCAATTGATAGGTCTTGGATTTCTCTGCCACTTTCCCAGGCAGCCTCTTCCATTATGCTCCAGCGGCGCTTAAATTTCTGGTTAGTTTTCTTAAGTGCTGCTTCTGCATCAATTCCAGATTTTCGTGCAACATTTACCAAGGTAAATAAGACGTCACCAAACTCAAGCTCCTGATCTAAGCTCCCTTGAGGCGCATCTTTAAATTCCTGAATCTCTTCAGCAACCTTATCCCAAACGTCATCCATGTTATTCCACTCAAAGCCTGCGCTCACCGCTTTTCTTGAGATTTTTTGAGCTTGCATCAGAGCTGGAAAATGGTTTGGAACGCTATCTAGAAGGCCAGCCCTTTTATCCTCAGTATGTTTTGATTTTTGTTCTTCAAGCTTAACTTGATCCCATAAATTAAGGACCTCATCAGGGTTTTCTGGCTTGTCTTCGATGTCACCAAAAACGTGAGGGTGACGACGAATCATTTTTTGTGAGATGCCTTGAATAACATCCGTGATATCATACTCTCCATTATCTGAAGCAATTTGAGCATGTAG